>JBKJUK010000192.1:0-7207 GCA_046590705.1 Thermoanaerobaculia bacterium | reverse complement strand
AGGTGAAGAACATCGTTCCGTTCGGAGCGTTCGTTGACATCGGCGGAATCGAAGGGCTGCTGCACGTTTCAGAAATGAGCCGTCGTCGCGTCAACGATCCCAATGAAATCGTCACGGCGGGACAGGATGTAACCGTCAAGATTCTGAAGATGGATGAGGGCGGAAAACGCATCTCGCTTTCGATGAAGGATCTGGAACCCGATCCATGGTCCGACCTCTCCGAAAAGTACGCTGCAGGTACAGCCTTCACCGGCAAAGTGGCGCGAGCCACCGACTTCGGCATCTTCATCGAACTGGAGCCGGGTATCGATGGACTGGTGCACGTCTCACAGCTTCCGATCGGCATGAAGGCCTCGGACGAATCGATCAATGTCGGTGCTATGGTCACGGGCTGGGTCCGCGAAGTCGATTCCGACAAGAAGCGAATCTCGCTGGCGATGCGGGAAGTGGCCGTCAACGATCCGTGGGAAGAAGTGGAGAGCAAGTACCCGGCCGGAACCCTCAGCGAGGGGACTGTCGAGCGCGTCGGACCTCCGGGCGTTTTTGTTCTGCTCGAACCTGCGCTGACCGGATTGATCCCGTACTCCGAACTCGGCCTTCCGCAGGGTGGCGATGCCGCGAAACTTCACCCGGTGGGAGAAAAGCTGAAGGTCAAGGTTCTGATGGTCGATGTCGCGCGCCGTCGTCTCACCCTCAGTCACGAAGCAGCCAAAGAAGCAGAGGTTCGCGGCGAGTATGTCGACTACATGAAAGAAAAAGGCGAAGCAGCGGTAGGCGGCAAGAGCGCGCTGGCCCTGGCGCTGGAGAAGGCATTCAACAAGTAGAAAGAAACGTAGTCAGCAGCAAAAAAGAAACGGCCGCGAAAGCGGCCGTTTTTACGTGTGACGCGCTCGGAACAACATCTCCGCTGATGACGAAGCCCAAAGTTGAAAACTTTGGCCACTGAGTCGTGGCGTAAACGTTCAGCAGCCTCAGTGGATCAAACGGCGCGAAGCAGGTGGCCGAAGTTTTCAACTTCGGGCTTTCCTCTAGCATCCGACGTCGAGTTCACCGCCAAAATCACGTTGCGTTTTCGGGGTGTCGATCCAGTCGTCACTCAAACAGACGCCGACCACTCAGTTTGCCGGCGACTGTTGCTGTAGCAGGAGCAGATCAATCGCCTCGGCGGGCCGTGAATAAAGATAGCCTTGTCCGAACCTGATCCCCAGAGCATGTGCGGCGTCAGCGGTTCGCTGTTCTTCGATGCCTTCGAGAATGACGTCGCAACCAAAATCTGAAGCAAGTGAGAGGATGTTCTTCACAATCTTTTGCTTGGTACCGTCGAGTTCGAAGTCGGTTCCGAAGTGCTGGCTGATTTTCAGGTAGCGCGGGCGAATCCGATCGATCAGCGCCAGGTGCGAGTAGGCCACACCGACGTCGTCGAGTGCGAACTCCACCCCAAGAGCGCGAAGTTCGTCGATTCCTGCAATCGCTGCTTCCTGATTCGAAATGGACGTCTGCTCGGTGATTTCTACCACCAGTTGGCCCGGGGAGATGCTGTTACGGGCCGCTTCTTTCTGGATTGTGACGACAAGACTCTCGCTGTCGGCAAAGACCGCAGGATGGACATTGAGAAAAAGTTTGGAGCCGCCGGTCAGGATCGCGCCGGTCGCCAGGCTGCGTGTGAGACAGGCCAGTTCCAGATCGGGAACCCGCTTTTTCTTTTCTGCGTACTTGAACAGCAGTTCGGGGTTGGCGAGGGGAGTGTCAGTGCGATAGCGCGCGAGAGACTCGTAACCGTACGGAATGCCTGCGCTGTTCGCCAGCGTGACGATCGGTTGAAAGCGCGGCCTCAGCTGGGGGCTGCGAAGCACGTCGTCGAATCTGGGCATCCTGAGAATTCGTCCGGTAGTGGCCATGGTTGTCGTGATCACTGTACGTCTCCCGATGCCTGAATGAAACTCTCGAGGGATGCCACGTCGAACGGTTTCTCGAGAAATGCGAAGGCTCCGCGACGATGAGCTTCCTCGCGCAACCCGGCGCTTCCGGCTCCGGTCATCAGAACGATCCTGCTTTCCGGATGATGGGCGCTTATATCTGCGATGAAATCGAGGCCCTCGAAGCCGAAGGCACCGTTGATCTGGACGTCACTCACGATCAGCGAGAGCGGGAAATTTTCGACGATCAACTGTGCGGACTCGAGATCGTTGCAGGTAATGATCAGTCTGTCGTCTGCCTCGAGAACCATCGCCAGCGCTTCGGTGATCTGCTCATCGTCGTCAAGTATCAGGATGTTCGTCTGGCCGGCCATTTGGGTTCCCTCGTGGCATGAGTCGCGAGCTGGGGCTTAAAAATACAGCACCCTTCGGAATGGGCGTGACGCCTGATCCCGGCCAGCCGAAGCGCAGAATCTGACCCCGGCATCGAACGTGTAAATCGTCCCCTCAGGAGGAATCATGAGTGAAGAAAAGTACGAACCGGTTTCCTGCGACTACCACGACGAACTCGAAGCGGCTGCAATGCACAAGCGCGAGGTAGAACTCGAGTTGGATCAGGACGGCGTCAAACAGAAACTGCGTGGTCAGGTGGCCGATGTCTTTTCCCGCGACGGTGCGGAGTTCGTTCGATTCGGAACTGCAGGAAGTGAGCAGGAGATCAGACTGGATCACATCATCAGCCTCGACGGAAAGAAGAACAGCTGACCACGTTCATCAGATGCCGGGGATGTAGGGACGCTTCCGCATCTCTCGTCAAAAGTTTGGGAAATCGCAGAAGGCGTTGCAACGGATGAATGTCGTCATTCCGAAGAAGCACGCCTTGCTCAGTGGCGAGCGGGAAGTGAGCTGCGACTGAGGGATCTACGTAATGGGATCGCGCTGAAAACTTACAGCGCGGTCCCAATGCGTAGATCCCTCGAACCCGCCCATCCCGCCTCTCGGATGACGGCGGCTTCTGTACTACTCAGCAATCTTCTCTCTCTGTCGAAGTCACGGCGGAGCGTTCAATCTCTCGTAAAGAAGGCCGAAGAACGTTCCCCCTTCAAGCGCGGGTGCTATTGTGTCCACTCCCGCGATGAGCAACGATATTTTTGTCCCTTCGCCTGACAGCGTTCTCGGGCAGTTGCGACTCGAGCGACCGCTCGGTGGCGCAGGTTCCAGCGTGTGGCGGGCCTTCGACACGAAGTCTCGTCGCGAGGTCGCGGTAAGGTTCCTGAGTCGTAACCTTCCCCGTGACCGCGAGCGGCGCGACGCGCTGGTCGCACGCGTCAGACAGAGCGCTGCGCTCCGGCACCTCGGGGTGATCCCGATCTTGGAGATCGCGGTCGTCGATGAGGTGTTGCTCCTGGTGATGCCTCTACTCGAGGGGACGACGCTCAGGGAGAGAATCGCGGCTTCTCTTCCCGACAAACAGGAGTTTCTCCGTCTGGCCTGGCAACTCGCTGATGCCGTCGGGTACCTGCACAGTCGCAACCTCGTTCACGGAAATCTGAACGACGCGAACGTGATGATCACTCCTGCCGGCGACCTGAAAGTGGGAGGAATTGGCCTGCCCTGTCTCGCTGATCGGAGGGAACGGCAGGTTTTCTCGCAACCCGTGACCTCAGACGAACTCCTCGACGCGGCCTATCGCCCGCCCGAGCAGGTGACCGAACGGCCGGTCACCTCGAGCTCAGATATCTACAGTATCGGAGCCATTCTCTATCAGATGGCTACAGGTCGCCCTCCGTTCGCCGGAGCTGAGATGACCACGCTGATCAACAGCATCGTGAAGGGAAGCATGACTTCGCCTCACGAGCTCAATCCGCAACTTTTCCCCGCTGCAACGGGTCTGATCGGACGTTGTCTCTTCAAAGAAACGACCGCTCGTTACGCCAGCGCCGCACTACTCCTGGAAGAAATCAAGAAGCTCGATCCTTCGATCGTCACTCGTGCATCACACCGAGTTGAAACGGCGGTTCAGAAGAGCGTCGGCGAGGGCCGGCTGAGCCACGGAGTTCTGGTGATAGGGGAACTGCCTTATCACGATCTTTTAAAGCGCAGCGCACCTGACACTGCGCTGCAGCTGGAAGCGTCCATGCAGCAGATCCTCGGGGAAGCCATCTGCCTCGAAGACGGCGAGATCGTCGATTCGGTCGGGTCTCGGCTGGTGGCCATCGTTCCCGATGGACCTCGCGCGATTCGTGCGCTTCAGGCCGCCCGTGCGGAGTTTCGATCCATGTCGCCGCTGGAGACTCATGCCCTCGAGCCTCGCGTGATTGCCCATCGCGGGGAGATGCGTCGGAACGCAGCGGGAGGGGTGGAGGGATTTGCGCTGGAGTTATCATCCAGCGTCCTTGCTGGTGCCGAACCTCTGCAGTTTCTGCTCTCGGAAACGGTGACGCAGGAGGTCACGGATCAGAACTTTCTTCAGGTGGGCGAGAGCGGCGGGGTGCGCTGGTTCGCACTCCCGGAACTGCCCGAGAGGACTGTCGCGCCCGAGCCGGAAATGGTTGCGGAAGCGGAAGTAACGAAGGGAACCGGGTTCGCTCCCAGGCCAGGTCGAAATGCAGTCATGGCCATAGCGGCGGTGCTGCTGGTCGCGGTACTCGCGGCCGGCTACATGCTTTTCGGAAGGGGGGCGGCATCGGCGCCGGACCGAATCTCGTCGACCGCACCAGCTCCTTTCAATTCTCTGTCGATGACTGACTTCGCGCTGGCCGGTCGCACTGACGAGGAGCGTGTCCAGTTGAAAAGTCTCGAGCGCGCAGTGCGTTTGATTCTCGGCGAGCCTGACTCTGCGGTGAAGGTTGTTCCATCGTCGACGGGGAAGCTGTCGCTGATCCGCAATGGAGAAAACGTTTCTGGCGAATTGCAGACTGCCGCGGGAAAAACCAGCGTAACGATCGATCCCGGCGCTCCCGGTGCGATGCTCATGAGTGTTCTGGAGTTGATCAGAGGTCGAGGTAACAATTCCACTGCTGGTCCTCTCACAAATCAGGAAGCCGCGAGCGAGTTCGTTCGGTTTGCGGGCCTGAGCGAGAGTCCCGAGGCCCGGGATGAGGCGCTGGCAGCACTCGAGAGTTCGCTTCGCAGCGATCCGCAGTTCGTCGCCGCCGCGCGAGCGAGGGCCGGTTTGCTGGAGGACGGCGGAGGCCCGCGCTATCTTGATGCGTGCGCCAGACTCGCGACGCTGGACAGCAGAGAAATCAGATGCCGGTTGGCCTTGTTCGATCAGCAGAGTGGGGAGGGTAAGGCAGATGCGTTCAGATTTCTTGGCGAGGTGATTGCGGCTGACCCTCAGAATCAGGACGCCCAGGTGAGAGTCGCCCGCGAAGCTCTGCGCGCTCTCGACTCCGGGCAGTTCGTTCGAGCTCTGGCTGCTTTGCGCACACCCTCCAGAGAAATCACGATTCATTCGCCCGACATTCTGGCCGTGGGTGGTCGGCTCGATGCAGCAGCGGAACGTTATTACCCGTTGCTAGAGAAGCAGCGGGAGAATCCCCACCTTCAGTTCAAGATCGGACGACTGGCAATTCTCGAGCGTTCAGAGGGTGTTGCGGAAGTGTCTCGGGTGGAAGTTGAAAAATCGGGTTCTCCGGCTCAAAGGCAGTTTCTGAGTGCATACAGTGCCGCCGACCGTCGTGATGCGGCCAAAGCGCGCCAATTCCTCGGCGAAGCGCTGAAGAGCGCCGAAGTCGGCGGACTGGATGCATATGTAATGGCCGCTGAAGTCCATGCGCTACTCAATGACGATACTGCCGTCTTTGCCTCCATCGATAGAGCGCTCGATCGGAGGGAAGTCTCGGCGTCTCACCTCGAGCTGAATCCGCTATTCGCTCACCTGCGATCGGATTCACGCTTCATCCTGCTGAGGAATCGGGGAAAGCAGCAGGCTGCGTACGCGCGTGAAGGTTTGATGATGCTTAGTCGTAAGTAACCTGCTGGTGCAGACGGTCAAAGTGAGTTTTTCCGGAAATTCTCAAGAGAATCGGGCGAGCGGGGCCGGTGTATGTGCTTTCTTAGACCCGAGCGCGATCTAAAAAAGCGACAGTCGGGATTTTTGGCTCCTGATTTGCTTGTTCGAGTCGTAGATGATTATAAATAACTGCTGGAAGCTATCTCGCCGCCGCCTCGAGTCATTGCTGGTTGTACCAGCGATTCTGCTATCAGTCAGTGCAGCCGAGGGCTCGGTGGCTCGTGCTATCCCCTTCGAAACAAAGGTTCAGTCCGCTGAGTCGATCGTTCAGGGCCGATGTATCCGAACCGAGAGCCGGATGGATCCCTCTGGCAAGTGGATTCTCACTCACTCGACGTTCGAGGTTTCGAACTCCTTCAAGGGCGAGGCTGCGAAGCAGATCACGGTAGTTACACCAGGTGGAAAAGTCGGCGCGCTCCATCAGGAAACTATCGGCGTACCCCGATTCGAGTCAGGTCAGGAGCGGGTACTTTTTGTAAAAGCCCAGCAGACCGGTCCGTCGATCCTCTATTTCGATCAGGGGACCTACGAGGTCGTGCGGCAAGGCAACCAGATGATGGTGACGCCGGTTGCTTCGGAACTCGTGCTGGTGGACGAAGCCAGCGGGAAGATACGGGACGGGGAGTCACCTCGTTCCCTCGAGCAGTTCGAGAAAGCGGTTTCAGTTGCCCTTGGAAAAGAAGGCGGTCGCTTCAACCGGGCCTCCTCTCTGGGTGGAAGCGGAGAGACTCGGGACGTTCTGATTCCACTCGCCAGATCCACTGGAAATGCGGACAATCTGTTCGGACACTTCAGCTCTGGTGCTGCTCTGACGCTTGTAGCCCTTGGCGGCGCTCTTCTGGCCTTCCTGCTGATTAAGCGCCGCTGATCTCCGAGCTTACACACAGCGAGATCCGGATAGAATTGCGGCACCTTGTCGCCCACTCTGGTTCAGATCTGGCTCAAACGCTCGCATCGCGGCGTGATGAATCCTGTCAGCAAGGCCACGCTGATCGAGGGCAGAGGCCTGGTTCATAACGCGGATCAGGGCGGCCGGCGACAAGTAACGTTGCTGGAAGCTGAGGTCTGGGAAGAGTTCATGAGACTTCTCGGTAGTGATGCTCCTCCCGTAGTGCGACGGGCCAATCTTCTCCTGCGGGGAGTGGATCTTCGTCAGTCGCGGGATAAAGTTTTGCGAATCGGATCCACGTTGCTTCGAATCGCCGGTGAAACCAAGCCTTGCCAGCGGATGGATGAGGCGGTCCCTGGACTTACGCGACTCATGTTTCCAGAT
>JBKJUK010000083.1:0-17233 GCA_046590705.1 Thermoanaerobaculia bacterium | reverse complement strand
CAGGATTGCCTGTGCTCCACAGGATCGCCTCTGCTCCCACAGTTCTCTGGCCCTTACGACCGAACCGTTGGTGTTACTTCGCGCGTCCTTCGCGACTCGACCGACTCAGCAGCGATGGCTGTGGCGCTCCGCCACTGAATTCCGAGGCGTTTCATCATCTCGTTGAGAGTGGAGGGCTTCAGTCCGAGGAGCTCGGCGGCCTTCTTCTGTACGCCGTGTGAGAGTTCGAGCGACTGCAGGATCATGTTTCTCTCGTAGTGTGAGACCGCATCTTTCAGCGACAGCCCTTCCGCGGGAAGGATGAGGCGCGGCTGGTCGGACTGGCGCGGAAAGCGGAAGTAATCGGGGAGGAGATCAGGCGTGATTCGCGCGCCGGTGGAGAGGACGATGGCCCGCTCGATCGTATTCTCGAGCTCGCGCACATTCCCCGGCCATAGATGATCGAGCAGAAACTTCATGGTCTCCGGTGTGACTTCCGGAATCTTTCTGCGATTTTCAGCGGCGTACTTTTGCAGGAAATGGGTGACCAGCAGCGGAATGTCCTCACGCCTTCTTCGCAGCGGCGGGAGCGGAATGGTGATGACGTTGAGGCGGTAGAAGAGATCTTCGCGGAAGAGATTGTCGCGGATCAGCACGTCCAGGTCCGCGTTCGTTGCTGCCACGATGCGCGCGTCGACACGAACGGTCTCGACCGAGCCGAGCCGCATGAACTCTTTCTCCTGAATCACGCGCAGCAGCTTGGCCTGTGTGTCCAGATTGATGTTCCCGATCTCGTCGAGAAAGATCGATCCACCATCGGCCACTTCGAATAGGCCGCGCTTGGAGGCAATGGCGCCGGTAAACGCCCCTTTCACGTGCCCGAAAAGGTTCGACTCCAGCAGTTCAGGTGGCAGCGATCCTGAGTTCACTGTGACGAAGGCATTTCTGGCCCGAGGACTGCCGTGGTGAATGGCCTTGGCCACGAGTTCTTTTCCCGTACCTGACTCACCGGTGATGAGAATGTTCGATCGCGAGGGCGCGGCCAGCCTGATCAGGTCGAAGATCCGCCGCATCGGCTCGCTCTTACCGATGATGTTCGCGTACGAATAGCGCTCGGAGAGCTGCTCCTTGAGTTGGGCGTTCTCACTGGACAGGCGACGCTGCTCGAGGGCCTTGTTCACTGTCAGGATCACTTCTTCATTCTTGAACGGCTTGGGGATGTAGTGAAACGCACCTCGTTTCATGGCCTCGATGGCGCCGTCAATACTGGAGAAGGCGGTAATCATGATCACCGGCACGAGCGGGTTGGTCTCGGTGATTGAACGAAGCGTTTCCATCCCGCTGATGCCGGGAAGCATCATGTCGAGGATGACCAGATCGACCACGTCATTGTCGAGTAGATGCAGTCCCTCTTCGCCGGTCGCCGCCAGAAGTGTGTCAAAGCCCTCGCGGACGAGCAGCGTCTGCAGCACATCGCGCAGCACTTCCTCGTCATCGATAATCAGAACTTTCATAATGTTGGAGAGGCCAGGATGCCATCAGCCTGAAGATTTTGTTTCGATTCAACGAACATTCAGTTCGCCTTTCCCTTCCACAACGGAAGAACTACAGAAAATGTTGCACCCTGGCCCTCGACGCTGTCGAGCCGCAGCTCACCGCGCCAGGCCCGAACGATTCGCTCGCTGATGGCCAGTCCGAGCCCGGTGCCACCCTGATTACGTCTGGTGGAGAAGAGCGGTTCGAACACGCGCGTCAGCAATTCGCGCGGAACACCACAGCCGTCATCGCGAATGGTGATGGTGCCGGCGTCGGAATCTTCGCTGCACTCGAACCAGACATTGCCGCCCTCTTTGGCGGCATCGCGCGCGTTGAGCAGCAGGTTCGTCAGGACCTGCTCTACCTCGGAGGAGTTGGACTCGACGATCACTGGACGAAGCGAAGACGAGTGCAGCGTGATCGACTTGGCTTCGAGGAGGTGGCCGTACATGTCGATGGCCGTCCGGGCGACCTCGGCGAGATCGACCGGCTCGGCGTTCTTCCGCCGGCCTGCGGCGAGATCGAGCAGGTTGTTCACCAGATGCGAGGCGCGGAAGGTCTGCTGTTCCATCTTCTTGAGCAGCGCGTAGCGCGGATCATCGGTAGATGTTTCGGCCAGCAGCATCTGGGCGTAGGAGGAGATGCCGGTGAGCGGGGTGTTCACTTCGTGCGCGACCCCGGCCGCCAGTAGGCCGAGCGATGCCAGCCTTTCTTTCTGCTGCAGTTCGCGCTCGAGCCGGACGCGATCAGTGATGTCGCCGATCACCAGCACGATGGTTCCGTCCGGCGCATCTCCGGCACTGAACGGACTCACGGTGATGGTCACCTCGCGCTGCTGCCCCGCCAGATTGATGAAGCTGGTCTGCTCGGTGGTCTGCTGGCTGCCGATGATTCCGCCATAGGGCGGAAAGAGCTCGTCGATCCCGCTCAAGTTCTCAGGGCCGCTTCCGATGAGTTCCCAGAAAGCCTGATTGGCCGTCAGTACCTGACCTGTCTCGTCGACCACCACGATCGCTGACGAAGACGATTCGATGATGTTCTCGTTGTACTCCTTGAGTGAGCGGATCTCGTCGAGTTGCTTGCGAAGGCGGCCGTACAGGCGGGCATTCTCGATGGCCAGAGCAACAGGAGCGGTGAGCGATCCGACCAGCTGCAGGTCGTCTCGGGAGAGAGCAGCCTCGCCGCGACTGGTACCGCAGATCAGCATCCCCTGCAGTTCACCTCGATGGCGCAGCGGAAACAGGTATCGATATCCGTTGCGAAGTAGCTCCATGGCCAGATCGCTGTGATCAGGCAGGCGTGGCTGATCCAGAATCAGCGGGCGGTCGATGGGCAGCTGCGGTATTGCGTCGGCAGAAATACGCCGTGGAATGGCCGAGTCTTCGCGCTCGTAGAGCAAGAACGACTCACCATCGCGAATGTAGAGATTCATCCGTGCGATATGCACCGCGGCCGCGAGACGCTCGCGCAGAATCGAGATCAGCTCGTGGACGTCGTGGAACGTGGCCAGTTCCTGCGCGAAGTCGGTCATGGCCTTGCGATGCCGGTAAGTATCGCGGTAGAGAAACATGTCGATCATGGTCTCGATCCGCCCCTTGACCGGAATGAGCACGCCGGCAATGACCAGGCCGGAGGCGAAGGCGAGGAAGTTCCGTTCGAGTGCGAGTTGCTCTTCGAGCAGATGAAGCAGCAGGGTATTGATCGTCGAGAAGGCGATCATCCCGAAGATGAACGTCACCGTGTAAGCCAGGATCTCTTTGATCACGACCTCGACGTCCCACAGCTTGTACTTGAGGATCGACACGGCAAAGGCCAGCGGAATGAAGGCGAGCGGCAGAATCGCAGCAGTGGTGTAGGCGCTGCCTGCGCCCTGCACGACGAAGGGGATGAGGTACAGAATCAGGAACGGCAGAAATCCGGCGCCCATCCCGAGGTAAATCCACTTGATCTGCTTTTTCTCGCCGATGGCCGGAGCCGTGCGGTAGGTGTAGACCAGTGCCATGAGAGCGAGCGTGAAATAGACCGCAAAATTCAGCATCTCCCAGCGATCGATGACGGCCAGCGACTGGCCGGTCGGCAGGAGCTCAAAGAAGTTGTTGAACGAATAAAGACTGACGACCCAGCAGGCCAGCAGCAGCGGCGCCGAGTAGATCGCGGCCAGGGTCCACTGCCGGCGCAGCAGCGGCCGCGGAAAGCGCAGAAAGAAATGCAGAGAAAGTGGCGGAAGCAGAATGCGCGCGAACTCCTCGATCAAAGCCAGCGTTTTGTAGGTGGTGTCGATGGTGCCGGCTGGACTGTAAACGTAGACGATGAAGGCCAGCAGAGTGACGAAGAAAAAGAGTGAACTCTCGCCGCGGGATCCGCGGAACAATGTGAAGAGTCCGATGGCCAGATAGAGGAATCCGATGAAGGTGAGAAAGAGATATCGGTAATCGACTTTGAGCGGCGGTGCGGCGTACCGAAGCGTGAGCGGCCGGCCGTCTCGAAGAACAATGATCGGCGAGGCGCCACCGACCCGGCGCAGCGTCCGCTTGAGTCCTTCCACTTCTGAGGACGGAGTCGAGCCGACCACCATGATTCTGTCGCCGCTGCGGAGGCCCGAGCGTTCGGCGCCCCCTCCTGCATCGACGGCATCGACCATGATCACGCCTCTCGACCAGTGAAAAGAAAAGTCGAGTCGTTCGAACGACGAGCGACGTCGTTCGAATGAGGTGAACCCTCCCACCACAGCAACCAGCGTGACAACTGCGATGAGGACCGAGGATGCTCTGGAGCGCCAGCTCATGTCCGTGTGCGTGATCTCGGAGCAACGTCAATGCCGCGCCGGAAACACCGCTAATTGATTGATCTTACGCGCACAACCGGCGGGACGCTCCCTGGGACGATTGGTTGGATTCCAAAGCATTGGATTTGAGGGACGTTTTTCTTGGATGGAAAAACGTGGCTGGCGTTAGTGCGCCGTTCCGGGGAACGGGTGCAGGATGCGAAGCATGACGTGGCTGCGGGAGTTCAGCTGAGAGAGGTAGAAGGCGGAATCAGCGGATTCACCTCCGAAGTTGTGTGGCACAGGCAATCTTGCCGCAATCTTGCCTGTGGCGGAGTGTCCGGAGCGTCTGGGCCATGGCACTGAACACAGGCAGCGCGCCACAGGCAGGATTGCCTGTGCCACACACGTAGGGTGGCGACGCACGCGCGAGAAGCTACAGCTTTACTGCCGGAGCGCTTTTGGTTGCCGAGCCGATGCGGCAGAGTTGCTCGAGGGTTTCGGCGAAGAGGTCGAACAGTTTCTTCAGTCTTTCCTTATCCTTGATGATGCCGAGAGCTACGAACTGAAGTTCGTCGACTCCTGCCGGGAACTGCTTTCCGAACCAGCCTTCATCGTCCCGGAGGCAGAATTGAATGTCTTTCTGCGCGGAAATCAGAGCCCGCAACTCGGCGCTGGCGAACAGTTCCCGCACTTTCGTTTCGTCGTTTCCCTGAATGATGAATTCTTCGTCGAAGGGTTCCTGTCCGACTTCCAGATCCTGCATGCCGAAGAATTTCCCGAGGTCACTGAAAACTCCTTTGCGATAGACCTTGAATCGAAAGTCGCCGCTGTTGACGAAGGGCGCGCGCAGCCGGGTGAAGACCAGAACGACCTTGCCCGTGGAAACGACGTACTTGTCGAGCGTGACCGTCCACTCGCCATGCGACACCTCGACCTTGTCGCCTTTCCAGAAGCTTCCTTCCTGGTAGGTACCGTCGATCTCTTCGCTCAGCTGGCGCCAGATCTCGGCTCGACTCGGGCCGAACATTTTTCGCAGGATGTTCATCGTCGGTTTTCCTTTCCTGATGTTGAACACGTCTCAGAATCTGTCGCTTCAGGCGCTCGTTGTTCAGGCTGGTACACGATAAGCATTCATGCTGGCGCAGGAGGATTACGTATGCCAAATGCTATCACCATGCTGGAGACCGATCACGGAAAGCTGCGCAGACTTTTGAGCGAACTCGCCAACACCACCGACCGGGCCGTGAAACGACGCGTCGAACTAGTCGAAGAGATCGAAATGGAACTCGGCACGCATGCGCAGATCGAGGAAGAGATCTTCTATCCGGCGTTTAAAAAGGCTGCGAAGAAGGACGATCAGGATCTCTTCTACGAAGCCACCGAAGAACATCATGTCGTCGATATGGTGCTACCGGCGCTGAAGGCCGCCAATCCGAAATCAAACGAGTTCAAGGCCAAAGCCAAGGTGCTCAAGGATCTGATCGAGCATCACGCCGAGGAAGAAGAGACGGAGATGTTCGTCCGGGCTCGCAAAATCTTCAAATCGTCGAAACTCATGGAACTCGGCGACCTGATGCAGACGCGTCGCGAGACCATCGAGGCCATGTGGAAGAATCCGATCACCCGGCCAGTCAAGCTTGCTCAGGCCATCGTTCATAAACTCACGCCGACCAAGGTGAAGAACGTGAAGGCTGCAGCCATCGCCGCAGCGATGCCCACGCCTGCGCGTGGATCGTCGAAGAAGAGCGGCAGCGGCACGAAGGCTTCCGCTAAAAAAGCGTCCTCCGGGAAGAAAGCAGCGAAGAAGAAGTAGTCCGGACTATCGACGGTGCGTCGGGAAGCTCCGACGTACCGTCGATGAATTTCGCCCCGCTTCCCGGGGTTAGAATCGAATATGCTCAGATCTGCATTTCTGCTCGCTCTGCTGCCTGCGCTGTTACCGTCGCTGCGCGCCGGCTCGGTCCGGACGCCCGCAGAGAACTCTCTCGCTGCGATCGTTCAAGCCGCTCCTGTGCGAGCCGGACAGACCTCCGAGACTGTCGATATCTCCTCGGCGAGCGAGCATCCTGCATTTCAGTCGCTGGCCCTCTCCTGGAGCGGAAGCGCGAGCTGCAACAGCATACGGGTGAGGGTTTCCGAAGATTCACAGAAGTGGTCAGAGTGGCGTGACCTGTTACTCGACAGCGATCTCTCCGACGCCGGTGAGAAACTGTACTTCACCGGGATTACACATTTCTCTCGCCCGCAGCGTTTCCTGCAGTACTCATTCGATGTCGAAGCTGCCTGTTCGGATGCAGCGATCGAGGTGACGGTCACGATGTTCCCGCCCTCAGCGGGACGAGTGCGCTCGCAGAGTGTACGGAGCGAGACCTTCACTCTCGGAAATGTTCAGGTGCGTTCGCGAACGGACTGGGGTTGCCCTGACGGTCAGGGATCTCGCTGGACGCCAGCCTTCTCCACTGTTACGCACGCTTTCGTCCATCACACGGCCGGTTTCAACAATGTGATCGACTGGGAAGCGGAAGTGCGCAGCATCTGGGCGTTTCACACGCTCACGCGCGGCTGGGGAGACGTCGGCTACAACTTTTTGATTGATCCAAACGGTGTGATTTATGAAGGCAGAGCTGGCGGGCAGGGAGCAATCGGCGCGCACTTTTCCTGCCGGAACACCAACACTGTCGGGGTGGCAATGCTGGGCACGTTCACCAGTCAGCTGCCTACCGGTGCTGCAATGAAAAGTCTGCAGGATCTCATGGCGGAGCTCACCTCAAGCAATGGAATCGCGCCGGCCGTGGTCACGCTGCACAAGCCGAGCGGTCTGATGCTGAACGGGCTGTCAGCGCATCGCGACGGCAACACGCCGGCCGGCGCGACCTGCACAGTCACCGAGTGTCCCGGTAATTTCCTGTACGCGAAACTTCCCGAGTTACGAAGCGCGCTATCTGCCTGTAAAGCCGTATCGATCGATGCGCAGCCGTCCTCGCTGGTGCTCGCGCAGGGTAGTCCGGCGCAATTGCGAGTGATGGTCAGCGGCAGCGGCACTTTCTCCTACCAATGGTTTCGCGGGACCTCGGGCGATACCTCGACGCCTGTCGCCGGGGGCTCGAGTGCGACCCTGGCAGTGATTTCTTCCACCTCAGAGAGTTACTGGGTGCGGGTCAACAACGAATGCGGCTCCGTTGACAGTGCGACCGCTGTCATCACCACAGTCGCTTCCGGAAGAAAGCGGGGACAGCGCCGGAACTGAGCGAGGTGCGGCCGCGCTCCATCGGAGGACATTGACTGAGCAGTGCGGCTGCGATCTGGAATGGCCGAAGGCAGTGTGTCGTTCAGTCTTTGCGCTACGGGAACAGGTAGCGCGCAGGAGATGTCATGACGAAGCTGAGTCTAACGGTGTGTGCAGCGCTTCTGCTTGCAGCGAGCGTTCTCGAGGCGGCTACCGATGGCGGCGCCATTCGTTATGTCGTTTCATTCCCGGCGCCGCAGTCTCACTACATGGAAATCGCAGCCTCCTATCCGACACGCGGTGTGGCGGCGCTCGAAGTGATGATGCCGGTCTGGTCGCCTGGCTCGTATCTGGTGCGTGAATATTCGCGCAACGTTGAGAGCGTGCGTGCGAGTTCCACCGACGGGAAAGAACTGAGCGTCACGAAAACCCGCAAGAATCGCTGGCGTATCGCCACGGCTGGTTCATCGCGAGTCAATCTCCGCTATCGGGTGTACGGACGCGAGATGCGGGTACAGACAAACTTCATCGACGCTGAGTTTGCCTTGATCCAGGGTCCGGCAACATTCATTACGCCGGTGGATCAGCTCTCATCACGCCATGAGGTAGTGATCGAGCTTCCGCCGAGTTGGAAGCGATCGATGAGCGGCTTGAGTCTGATTGAGAACGAGAGAAATCACTACAGCGCCAGAGATTTTGACGAACTTGTCGACTCCCCGATTGTGGCTGGCAATCCCGTGGTTCATGAATTCAAGGTTGCGGGTGTTCCGCATTCCCTCGTCAACATTGGAGGCGAAGAATTCTGGGATGGAACGAAGGCCGCGCGCGATGCAGCACTGGTGGTCGAACAGCATCGGAAACTGTGGGGAAGTCTTCCGTACGAGCGTTATCTTTTTTTCAACTTCATCGTAGAAGCCGGCGGCGGACTCGAGCACCGGAACTCGACCGTGCTGATGACCCGTCGCTTCCAGATGCGGACACGAAAGACCTATCTGGCCTGGCTCGACCTTCTCAGTCACGAGCATTTTCATGCGTGGAATGTGAAGCGGCTTCGTCCCTCAGAACTCGGACCGTTCGATTACGAGAACGAGAGATACACCGAGAACCTCTGGATCGCCGAGGGGATCACGGACTACTACGGCAGTCTTGAACTCGTGCGAGCGGGACTCACCACACGCGAAGAGTATCTCGAGGAACTCTCGAAGTACGTCGAGGCGCTGCAGACCACGCCGGGCCGGCTGGTTCAATCTGCTGAGCTGGCCTCGAGGGATGCCTGGATCAAAGCCTATCGGCCCGACGAGAACAGCGTGAATACGGCCATCAGCTACTACACGAAAGGCAGCGTGGTGGGCTTCATACTCGACGCGCGGATCCGTCAGGTTACGTCGGGTGCGAAATCGCTCGATGACGTGATGAGACTCGCCTTCCAGCGCTACGCGGGTGCTCGCGGATACTCCACTGCCGAGTTTCTCGGCTTGGTGAGGGAAGTCGCCGGAGCGAACGTGGCAGCATGGCTGGATCGTGCGACGTCGACGACCGAGGAGCTCTCGTACGATGAGGCTTTGCTCTGGCTGGGACTGGAATTCAAGAAGGACGTGAAGGATCCCGCCGATGCGGTGACACCGTCGCCTGTTGAAGTACAAGAGCAGCAATCCTCGACGAGTCCGGCACACACGCCGCGTCGCGAGAAAGATCTGAAAGCCTGGCTCGGACTTACGACCAGGAACGAGATCGGTAGGATCATCGTGTCGGTTGTGAAACGCGATACCCCTGCCTTCGCGGCCGGGCTCAACGTGGACGACGAGATCATCGCAATCGACGGGTTCCGCATTCCTGCAGAATCATGGGAAGGCCGGTTCGAGCAGTACCAGCCTGGAGCTCAGGTTCGCATCACAGTCTCGAGGCGCGGACGGATGAACGAACTCACAGCAACGCTTGGAAGTGAGCCTCCGAAACTCTGGAATCTGCAGGTAGTAAAAGTCCCGACGGCGGAGCAGAAACTGCGGCTGGAGCGCTGGCTGGGTACAGGGCTCGGGCCGGGGTCTGGGGCCCGGGGACCGGAGTAGATACTGCTGTTGCTGGCAACGACTCCAGGAGTCATCTCGGACGGCCTGACAAGCGGGGTCTTTCAGGACGAGTGAGCGTTCGTTTTTTGCCCGTTCGTAAAGCGCTGGAGAGCGGGCGCGAGCATCGCGCCCCTACACGAGAGGCGCCTGCATGAGAACTGCGCGGCCTTTTCTCCGGCCCCCGGCTGTCTTCCACTACTTGATCCGTTTGGCGATGGTCTTGATTACGCTCTTGCCGGCTTTCTTCGCCACACGCTTCTTTCCGCTTTTCAGTGCTGCAACGGCAGCGACGGCGGTGCTGGCTGTAGCGATCACGATCCCGATGACCTGCTCTTTCTCGTCGGCGTCGAGTTCGCGCCAGCGCTTCAGAAGCCGGGTCACGGCGTTCTCTGTTTTCGTTTCGGCTTCATCAACCTTTCTGCTGATCTTGTCGAGAGTTTTGATGGTGGCGGTTCTGAGAAGTGGTTCAAATCCGAGGATGCTCATTCAGGATTCTCCTTTGTGCTCGAAGCATTTGCTACCTGCGTGCCGAATTGCTCGGCAAGGTCATCTCTGAGCGCGCGCTACTCTGAACTGCTCTTTACGGATAACGTTCCGATTCAGGCGGCGAGCTTCTGCGATGAGGCAGCCCGCATCAACCTGTCGACATAGCTCTGCACGGACGGGTCATAGCGGTCGCGGTATTTTTCGTACATCTGACGGGCGAACTCCCGGCTGGCCGGCGTGTAGTAAAGATTCTCATACAGCGAGGTGACCCAGCTGTTCGGGCCGCCTCTCGAGAGGACTCTTTCGATCGCAGCTCGAGCCGGAAGATATCCGGTTCGTGCCGAGGCCTGCATCCAGATCAGCGGTGGCGTAGTCCAGGTTGAGAGTGCGAAGGCGGCGTCGACTTCGGTCATCCTGCGTTCGACGTCAACGATGGCGATGCGAAGGAACAGGTCGAGATCGAGCACCCTCCACCCGACCTTCGCGAACTCAGAAGCGTTCCTGCCACCTCGGAATGACGACGCGGCTGCTGCTGCCGACTGATAGAGCGTCGAAGTCAGAGGTGCGGTGACATTCGCCGGAAGTCCGGATTCGTAGATCCATTGTTCCAGCCTCACCGTGTCACGGAGCTGGGGTTGTCTTGCCAGCACGCTGGCCTCGAAGAGACGGATGAACATGCGATCGTCCGCCCAGCGAAAGGCCAGGGCTTCGAACCAGAGTTTCAGAAAGCGATCGAGCTCGATACGGCCCGCAATGTCTTCCAGAGTCTTGATGAAGAGGTCACCTTTTATGTACGCCGTCGAACTAAAGGCGGAGCCTGGACGTTCGCCGGTTCGGAACGGGCGATGCAGCATGGTGGTGTGCGGGGTCGGATTGGAAGCCACGATCGATTCGTATGTGCTTCGATCTGCAAAGTACCCATGCTCTGCTCTCCCTCTTCCGTCGACTTCTTCCAGAATGCGGAGCGTGAGATAGGACGTGATCCCCTCGTTGAGCCAGACATCGCTCCAGGTCGAGAGTGTGACCAGATCGCCAGCCCAGGAGTGTGCGAGTTCATGCGCCACCAGCGACGAGGGGACGACCTGTGCGGGTAGATTTCCTGTGACCACCGCTGGATTCAGAAAATTGAGGCGCGGGTGCTCCATCCCTCCCACGATGTAGGTCGGTGGCATGAGCAGCACGTCGTAGCGTTTCCATGGGTATGGTGTGAGCAGCTTCTCGGCGGCGTCCACCATATCCGGGATGTAATGGAGCTCATTCACCGCGGTGTTCAGCAGTTCAGGTTCGGCATAGATCCCGGTTCGCTCATCCAATGCGCGAAACTGCAGGCGGCCGACTGCCAGCGCGATCAGGTAGGAAGGTATCGGCTGATCCATCCTGAAGGAGTAGACGCCGTCGGCGCGCAGCGAGGTCGGATTCTCAGCACTCATCAGCGCCATCATTCCGGCCGGTACCCGTACGACCGCGTTGTAAGTGATGCGAACGGACGGTGTGTCCTGCAGCGGAATCCAGCTGCGCGCGGAATCGGGTTCGTTCTGTGAGTAGAGGTACGGCGAAACCCTTCCGGTGGTCTGCGCCGGCTGCATCCAGAAAAGTCCGTCTGCCTCAGGCCGTGTCGAGTATTGCACCGTCACAGCGCGAGTCGCCGAGGTGATGTCGATGACGAGTGGGCGTCCGTCAGCGGTTGTTTCTCCAAGCTGCCACGGCGTGCTGACTCCGTCAGCGGTGACTAAGCTGATCTCCAGACCTCGGGTGTCGAGAACGAGCTGTCTGGTGCCGGAGAGATTTTCGAGTTGCAGGGTGGCTTTCCCTTGAAGCGTCTTCGTTGCAAAGTCGACCATCAGATCGAGATCGATGTGATGGGTGGTAATCCGCTTAGGTTCAGAGGAAGAGAAGATGTCCTTCTGCAGTGGAAAGTGCGCGAGGGTCTGCCGCTCTGGTCGCGCGCGTGCTGCGACCAGCAGGAGGAACAGGAGAGGGAGTAGGGCGATGCGCCGAAGCAGGGGTTCCATGTGCGTATGGGAACCGGAGGAGGCGGCCTGTCATTTCGCGTCGATGGGCCGGGGCCGGGGTTAGCGGGTCGGGGCAAGCCAGCGGATCCTTCCCGCGCGCGACGAGAGACGTCATTCCGATGAGCATGGGATGCTTTGGCGAGCTTGCGAAGTCGACATGCGAAGAGGAATCTTCGTTCCGCGCCGCGGGGTCGAACTTGTCCACCGCGTCTGCGCGGACCGGAGATTCCTCCTCGCGGCAGCGACTGCGCGCTCCGACGATCGCGCGGCTCGTCGGAATGACAACGGTTCGAGGTTCGCGCAAAGAAAAAGGCGGGACTTTCGTCCCGCCCTTTTTCAGATATCCAGGTGCGACTCCATCAGTCGTCGTTCCGTTTGTCGCGCTTGTCCTCGTCCGTGATCACGTTGTCGCCGTTGCGATCATGTTTCCTGAATGAGTTGTCGTTTCCTCTCCATTCCGACCGGGTGATTCTTCCGTCGTTGTTGCTGTCGATTCCCTTGAAGCGGTTATCACCATCCAGGTCGTCATCATCGCGATCTCGGTCGCGATCGCGATTGCGCAGTTCGGTGGTGCTCAGTCTGCCGTCCCGATTTGTATCGAGCCGATCGAAGGCGCGTGAATCACCCCTCCATTCAGCAGAGCTGATGAAGCCGTCTCCATTCTGATCGAGCGTGTTCAGGCGCTGCTGTCCAGCGCGCTGCACTTCATCGCGGGTGAGCACGCCGTCGCGATTTGTATCCATCCGCATGAACCTCTCCGAACCACCCGGGAACTCATCGCGGGTCACGCGGCCGTCGCCGTTCTGGTCCATGGTAGAGAGTCGATCGCCGTCCCGGACACCCATCTCGCGGCGCGATTCCCGCGCTTCTTTCTTGTCATGCTTGTCATGTTTCGAATGTTTTCCATGCTTGTCCCCAGCGTTCGCCGCAGGAGCCACAGCAACGACAAGTGCAAGTACCGCGATGGTTCCGACTGTTTTCAGTTTCATAGATCCTCCATGTTCTGAGGAACTCTATTGCGATCAACCTGCCACATTCCAGGCCCCAGGTAAGCTCATCTAAACGTAGTCAGTAGAACGACTTACGACGGTATCAAGAGTTCTAATGGCTGAGATCGGCAAACTTGTATGTAGTCTGTCACGGGCACGACGTCTACTGGCGAGGTCACTCGAGCAGTAGCTGCGACCAAAAAGAAAAAGGCGCACTCTCGTGCGCCTTTCAACTGCCGTGAGTCAAGCGCTACTGTGCGGTCAGCAGAATGCTGTCGACGGCGTATCCCCAGTCAGTGACGCTGGTGTCACTGGTGAAGCGGAAACGAATCTGACAGTTGGTGTTTCCCGTGTAGGCGTTGAGGCTGAGTGACACCTGCGGAGCCCAGGAGGGATAGCCGCTCGACTGTCCTGAGACCTTGCGTAGCTGAGTCCAGCTGGTGCCGCCGTTTGTGGAGACCTCGACGATGGCGAAGTCGTACGACGCTTCAGTTTTGTACTTGTTATAGAAGGTCAGGGTTGCTGCAGTCTTGCCTCCGAGTGAGAAGGCGGGTGAAACCAGACTCCAGTCTGCGCTGTCGATGTAAGTTGTATATGCGGCGTTCGTTTTGAAACGATTGCTACCTGCGAACGAATCGGTAGTTGTCTGAATCGACCATCCCGAACCTGTGTTCTTTGGGTACGTCCATCCGGTGGCGCCACTTTCCGCGCCTTCATTGAAGATCGTGACCAGCGTAGAGGCGGCGGCCGTGGTGAAGGAGCGGGTGGCTGAGCTGCTGCCGCTTCCGCACGCATTTTTCGCAACGACGCGCCAGTAGTATTTGGTCGATGCCGCGAGTCCGCTCACCGCGAGTGAGGTCGTGGTGCTGCTACCGAACAACGCGGGAGTGGTGCTGGTGCCGAGGTAGACGTCGTACGACGTGGCGCCTGAGGCGGCGGTCCAGGAGAGGGTGGTCGCGGTGGAGACACCGGTCGCCAGATCTGCGGGTGATGAGAGTGTCGTGGCGCCAGGAAGTGTGCAGGTAGAGGTTCCCCATGTGATCCACATCGGTGCCGACCAGACCGTGTTGCCGTCAGCCTGTACGGCGGCCACGTAGTAGTACCACTGCTCGCCTGAAGTGCGGGCCGCCAGTGTTGCCGAAAGCGTGGTGCTGCTCAGGTTGGAGGCGACGATCGCTGCGAGAGCTCCGGGGGCCGTCGACGTACCGGCGCGGCCTCCCCAGATTTCGATCTTCTGTACTGCCTCGCCTGCAGGATCCGCGAGTCGCACGTATACGTCCACGCCAGTGGAGGCGGAGAAGGAGTCGCCCATCACCCGTGCTCCGTCGGCGGTGCGGTAGACCAGTTGAACATCACGATCCTGCGCCGCGTAGAAACGACGCGCGCCGTACGCGCTGACGAGCGATTGCTGATTGAAGGTCGTCCCATTCGGGATCAGTGCCACAGTACGATTCGGTGTCGAGTTGCCGTAGTTCCAGCAGTGGTTGTCCTGGTGTGCCTCAGGTGCGATCTTCCATCCATAGGAGAGGACGGTGTTGAACATGTCGACGTACGTCGAGCCACCGGGCGAAAACGTGGTGGAGGTGTTGAAGGCAGGGCCGGAGATGATGGAGAGGCCGCGCATGACGGCATCACCATCGGTCGAGCGTGCGTAACTTCCGAAGTCGGTGCTGTTGGGATGATTGAACGTTCCATACGAGCCGAGCAGGCCCTGGTTGTTCTTCATGGCCGTATAGAGCTGCTGGTAGTTCGATTTGTCGACCAGCACATGATAGGGCTCGCCTGTCCAGGACATCAGCTGCGCCTGGTTGTAAACGTTGATGTGACCTCCGCCGCTGATGACGCCCCACTCCATTCCGAACATGCCTACGAAGGAGCCGGCGACCGTAGCGGTCTGCGCGGCATTGAATCCGGCGGTGTAACGCGACTTGATTCCTTCGGCCGTGCAGGTGGTGCAGGCATCCTGCATCAGATGGTTATGTTCAACCACAGCGAGGTAGTCGATGGAGCCACTGCTCTTGGCGTAGTTGAAGGCGTCGACCGGCTGAGCGCCGCCTGCGTAACCATATCGACCCGAAAGGCAGTCTGTCACCGGCATTCCACCGTCACTCCAGTTTGTGTGCGCGTGGGTTGTACCGAAGAAAAACTGGTATGGGAAGGTGGTGTCGATTCCTGCCGCCTGTGCTTCGAGTTTCAGTCTGCTGCGCGTGCTCTCGGCGAAGAGAAGGTTGTACTTTCCAGCGCGATCGACGATGACTCGGACTTCACTGCTTCGGGTCCGGCGACTCTCAGGCTCGGTGCCTTCGATCTCCGGCGATAGCCGGCCCTTCCGTGCTGCCGCCTCGACGTGAATGGCGTATTCGCCGTCCGGGACAAACTCTCTTTTCGAGTCTCTGCCGTCCCAGGAAACCACTGCCTCTGACTGCGCGTGTGGCAGCAGCCCTCGGCTTCCCTCAATGACGCTGACGATCGAGCCTGTTGCGACCGAGCGGACCACGATCCGGTAACGCGCAGTGGCGATGGCATCGAGTTCCATATCTTCGAGTACGGCCACAATCCTGGTGACCTTCCGGTCCGCCACGGACGGGTTCAGGATGTACGGCTCGGCGCCGACGTAGGCGGAGAAACCTGAATGGCATTCGTCCACTTCGGCAGCGTCCAGCGTGAAACCCAGACAGAGAAATGCAGCGACAGAAAGTGCGAGTGTTCGCAACGTGGTCATGCAGTTTTCCTCAGCGGCGAAGACTCGCCTTCAGTTTTATTTGAAACGTGATGAGGGAAGAGTAGCAGGAGTAAACGGGAGCGCAAGTAAAGAGTGTGAGCGGGGCGGGTCGGAAGGGGAGGCGCCTGGATGAAGGGGCGAATACGACCGCAGAACGGGCAGTTTTCTGTCTGCTCTCCGGCCCCCGGCCTCCGGCCGTTGGTTTCGCAGCTATTCAGCTCCGGCCGTAGCAGTCGCTGCTGTCGTACTACCGGCAACTTGGAGCAGATGCTCTACGTCCTCGATCCGAGTATTGAATCCGCAGACCAGTCTGATTGCTCCGTCCCCGAAAATCGGCCAGTCGTAGAAGAGGAAGCCGGCCGTCTGCAGGCGTCTGATCAGTTCCGAACTTAGACGCGCAAAAATCACGTTGGCCTCGGTCGGACGCAGAATCTCGACCTCAGGAAGACTGCGTAGTCCTCTGAGCAGGGTTGCAGCACAGTTGTTTGCATGTCGTGCATTGCGCAGCCAGAGATCGTCGCTGAGATAGGCATCGAGTTGCGCAGATAGAAATCGCATCTTCGAGAAGCGGTGTCCGCTCCGGTGGAGGCGGCTGGCGAGTTCGCTGGTCAGTGTTCGGCGGAAGATCACCAGCAACTCGGCGGCCATTGCGCCGTTCTTGGTAGCACCGAACACCAGCACATCCACTCCAGCTTTCCAGGTCAGTTCAGCGGGTGTTGCGCGCGTCGAGACCACGGCATTCGCGAAGCGGGCGCCGTCCATGTGAACGCCGAGCTCACGGGCTCGAGCCACATCGGTGAGTGCGGTGATTTGATCGGGAGTGTAGACCGTCCCAGCTTCGGTAGCCTGGGTCAGGCTCAAGGCCGAGGGCGTGGCCATCCGCCGCGCGGTGGCCACTTCGTCAATCGATTCTGCGAGGACCTGCGGATCGATCCTGCCCTCGATTCCGGGGAGCGGGATGACTTTTGCGCCACCAGAGAAAAACTCCGGCGCACCGAGTTCATCGCGGTGCACGTGGGCATCTTCGTGACAGAAGATCCCGCCCCAGGTCGGAGACATCGAGGCCAGTGCCAGCGCGTTCCCCGCGGTACCGGTGGCCACGGGAAGAATGTCGAGGTCGGTTTCGAAGAGCTCGCGACAGCGTTGCAGAAGCCGTTCGGTAACCGGATCGTTACCGTACGCCGAGGCTGAGGTCCTGCTCTCACGTGCAAGCGCCTCCAGGATTTCCGGCGAACAGCCGAGAGTGTTGTCAGATCGAAAGTCGCTCATGGATTGCGCCCTGGAACCGGAGATTTACTTGCCTTGCATCTTAACTGAGGAGGGCCGGGGGGATGGACTGATGGACTGATGAACGCAGAACGCAGAAGTAAGAAACGATGCAGACTGCGTTCTACGTTCATCAGCCCCGGCCCCCTGACCCCGGCCCCCGGCCTTTCTTCTTACTTCTTAC
>JBKJUK010000393.1:0-4539 GCA_046590705.1 Thermoanaerobaculia bacterium | reverse complement strand
CGTTCCCGGAACGATGCCAGGAACCAGAGTAAAGCCCTTCACGGGCCCTGCTAGCGCAATCACTCCTGCCGCAAGCCCGAAAAGCAGAAGTGCACTCACCACAGCTTCTCGAATCGTGCGTGAACCGCGCATCCTGGCAGCGACGAAATTCTCTGCGAGTCGTGAACGCAATCTCCAACGGGACCACACCAGAATTCCCAGGATCGGGAGCATCAGCAGCAACGCGAAAATTTGAGGTCTAAGGAAGCTCATGCTGGAACCCGCATGAAGTATGTATCGCGAAGGATTACACCGGCGAGTAAGAGAAAGAATCCTGCAAGCAGCACCGGCATGTAGAGCTCTTCAGTGCGAAACAAAGGAGGAGCTTTGATCCTGCTTTTCTCGAGCGTGTCGATTCTGGCCAGGACGGCCGCAAGAGCTCTGGCATCGGTGGCGCGGAAGAACTCGCCGCCGGTCGATGCAGCAACTTTGGTGAGAAGGTCTTCATCGAGATCGGCGCGAATGGTCTGATAGCGTGTCTCGATCTCGCCGGTGAAGGGGTCCTGCATACGCACCTTGATCGGTACGGGTCCGCTGCTCCCGATCCCGATCGTGTACACACGAACTTTGTTCGCTCTGGCAAGCTCCGCGGCAGCCTCGGGCTCGATTGCGCCAGCGTTGCTGACACCATCGGTCACGAGGATCACTACCCGAGTAGGCGACGTCGATTGCCTCAGGCGATTCACCGAAGTTGCGATGGCGTGTCCGATAGCGGTGCCGTCGCCATGCTGACCTACCTGAGCGCGGGCCAGAACCTCGCTGGCAAGAGCGTGGTCAGTGGTCAGAGGGACCAGCGTGGCCGCGCGTGAACCGAAGGTCACCAGACCGATGCGGTCGTCCTGCCGTTTGTCGATGAACTGGCCTACCAGATCGAGCGCCACTTCGAAGCGGTTACGGTCGGGCTGATCCTCAGCGGCCATACTTCCCGATGCGTCGAGAGCGATGACGATGTCGATTCCGCGGCGCTCATCTGGAACCGACTGGACTCTTTGCGGACGCGCCAGAGCAACGACCAGAATCGAGAGGCCGAGCATGCCCCCCATGAACGGTAACCACCAGAGTCGTTCTCGCAGCCTGACAGTCTGTGGCAGCAGGCTCAGCGACGAGAAGTGAAAGTCGGCACGCGTTGCTCGAGCATCCAGGATAAAGATCACAGTGCGCGCGGCGACTGCTCCGAGAAGCAGTAGCCAGAACGGGTCGGCGAAGCGGATCATGCCGAACCACTCCCGGCGCGGTTCCGTGCCGCGAGGAGCGAGGCGGCGGCTACGAAAGGTGCCGACGGAACGGAGATCCGCCACGGGCTGAACTTGGCGAGGTCTCCCTGCCTGAGAAGCGTAAAGGCCGCGTCCTGTGCCGCGGCGGACAGTCGCGTCATGGAAGCGCGAAGGAGTTCGGCTGTAGTGAAGTCGCGACGCCCCTCCAGTTCTCCAGCAAGCGTGCTTCGGACCGCGTCCGCCAAGGCTATCTGTTCCTCGGGACTCAGGGTCGGGCCGAGGCGCGACATCAATGTAGCGAGATCCGGCGAACTCTCCAGCGGCGACAGGGGAACGGGCGTCGGTCTACGGCGCATCAACCAGACCGCAAGCCAGATCAGAATCGTGGTTGCAGCTGCCGCGGCGATCGACGCGCGGGCGATGTTGTCGTCAGGAGAGTTCTGCAGAGGTGCGAGTGGGGCCGGCTTCAGATCTTCCGGACCTTTGAGGACCGAGTTGACTCGCACGAAGAGCCTGGTGAAGCGGATCGGCCTGCCGCGATGAACGAAGGATCCTGAGAGCAACTGATCGCCGGCCCGAAAGCTTCTGAGACTGACTGCGCGCCCTTTGAAACCGAGTTGTTCGACTCCCTCTTTCTTCGCGAGGACGATCGAATCGCTACCATCAGGAAACTTCAGAGTCAAAACGTCGCCCACTTGCGCAGCCCGGGGCGACAGCTCGACGCCGACCGTCTCGCCTCGCAGCGTGAGCGGTGCTGCAACGAGCATCAACAGCATGGCCAGCGAGAAACGACTCCACTGGTAAGTGGTCGCGATCCGCCCTGACATTCTACTGAAGCTCCGCGCAGGTCTCATCGATGATGCCGAAGTGCTGCGCGCCTCTTGAAGAATTGAACCAGCCGGTACTCGTAGTCATCGGAAGTGCTCACCACCAGCTGATCGACTCGTGCGGACTTCAGTTCTGCCTCGGTGCTGGCGCTCAGGATAGCGATCTGCTCTGCAGCGTCAGTTCGAGCAAGATCAATGACGCGGGCCTGGCCGGTTTCGAGATCGCGCAACCGAAGCAGTCCGCGCTTCGGAAGGCGATCCTCACGCCGGTCACGGATGCAGATTGCGACGAGGTCGTGTCTCGCGCTCAGCCGCTTCAAACTATCCTCGAATGGCATCTCCAACAGATCGGAAATGAGCACCACGATGCTTTTCTTCACCAGCAGCGCATCGAGCTTGCGCGAAAGAGCCTGAAGGTTCGAAGTTCCGCCGGCGCGTGGGAGGGTCGCGAGCAGTTTCCGCGTCAGCATTCTCGCGGTTCCCCGCCCACGTCGCGGTGGCATGAACGTCAGAGTTTTCTCGCTGAACACGGCCAGGCCGACCCGATCCTGATTTTGTTCGGCCGCGAACGCGATCACCGAAGCAAGTTCAACGGCCAGATCCAGCTTGGAGCGGTCCAGTGAGCCGAAGCCCATCGAGCCGGAAACGTCGACGGCCAGCATGATCGACAAATCACGTTCCTCGACGAACTGCTTCACATGCGGGGTTCCGCTGCGGGCGGTGACGTTCCAGTCGATAGTGCGAACATCGTCACCGGGCTGGTACTCGCGCACCTGCGAGAATTCGACTCCACGGCCATGAAATGCGGAGTGATACTGACCGGCCAGACCTGCGCGAATGATCTTGCCGCTGATCATCTCGAGTTCGCGGATGCGCCGCGCGTGATCGACCCTTCCGGGTTGCTGCGGTACGCTCCTGAAGAGCCAGGTCATGGAACCGGTACGGTCCTCAGAAGTTTGGTCACTACATCATCGGTACTGATCTGCTCGGCCGCGGCTTCATACGTGAGAATCAAACGATGCCGCAATACATCCGGAGCCAGGGCTTTCACGTCGTCAGGGATGACGAAGGCGCGGCCCTCGAGGAACGCCAGCGCCTTTGCTGCGTGCGCCAGCGCGAGCGTCGCCCGTGGCGAGGCGCCAAAAGCGAGATCGGGCGCAGCCTGAGAAGAATGCGCGCCCACAGTTCGAGTCGCTGTGACCAGCGACACGATGTACTTTGAGATTCGCTCGTCGAGGTAAATGCCGGAGACGATCTTTGCGTACCGCTGCATCGAGTCGATCGAGGAGACTCGGCGAACGGGTGTCGCCGGTCCCGAAGGGTCGAGGTAGAGAGCGAGCATACGGCTTTCTTCTGCGATGCTCGGATATCCGACCATCACTTTCATGAGAAACCGGTCCACCTGCGCTTCAGGGAGTGTGTAGGTGCCTTCCTGTTCGATCGGGTTCTGCGTGGCGATGACGACGAAGGGGTCGGGCAGCGCCCGCGTTGTGTCGCCGATGGTTACCTGTCGTTCCTGCATTGCTTCGAGCAGCGCGCTTTGCACTTTGGCGGGTGCGCGGTTGATCTCGTCAGCGAGCAGAAAGTTGGCAAAGACCGGCCCGAGGCGCGGCTTGAAGGTGCCGGAGGCGGGCTCGAAGATGAGCGTGCCGGTGATGTCGGCGGGCAGCAGATCGGGTGTGAATTGAATGCGCCTGAATGATCCTTCAATGGCCGCAGCAAGGCTCTTCGCGACCAGAGTCTTGGCCAGGCCCGGGAGGCCTTCGAGCAGGATGTGACCGCGTACGAGAAGCGCGATCAGCAGGCGGTTTACGACATGATCCTGACCTACGACTGCACGTCCTACTTCACTGCGCAGAAGATCGATCTCAGCGCGCGCTTCTGCGATCCGGCCGTTGATCTCGCTCTCGGTCGAGAGGTCAGGCTGCAACGTGCGGCTCCAGTTTCTTTTTGAGATCCCGCTCGGAGAGCAGGCCCACGACGCGGTCTACCTGCGTTCCGTCTTTGAAGAGAAGCATGGTGGGCACGCTCATCACGCCGTTGCGCGCAGCGAGGGCCGGCTGAGCATCGATGTCGACCGAGTAAACAGAGAGACGACCTTCGTACTCGGTCGAGATCTTCCGAAGGATCGGAACCAGAGTCTTACATGGTCCGCACCATTCCGCACCGAAGTCGATGAGGACAGTGCCGGTTGAAGTTGCTGAGCTGAAATCTGCTTCCTGTAGTTCTTTCATGAATTCTCCGTCAGTCCCGCGCATTTCGCGCGTTGCTTCATTATCTCTCAGCGTGAACCTGTGAAGAGGCGGTCTCATTTCGCACCGTTGGACACGGGACGCGAAGGGGGCGCCAGCCCTCTGGTGTATTCCGGGGAAACCGGTGAGCGACGCGAATGCTGTGGAGCACAGGCAATCCTGCCTGTGACTGGACCGTTGGAATTCGCGCACGAGAAACCTCGTGCG
>JBKJUK010000156.1:0-12203 GCA_046590705.1 Thermoanaerobaculia bacterium | reverse complement strand
GGAATCTGCCGGGAATGATGGGCGAACCGCTGTTGATCCGAATCTGGCTCGAGCCTTCCGAATTGATCCCCGGAGATCGGTACGAAGAAAAGTAGGTGAGTCCGAGAAAGCGGTTGCGGGGGGCATCGATCAGGTTCGCAGAGATGCTCAGCCGGTCGAGCTGATGCGAGATATTTCCGAAGGCCGCATTCGCATCGACGGTGATGGCCTGGTAGGGATTGGCGTGAACATTCAAGGTTAGGGGAGTGAAGGTGTGGGTCTGTCGACCGCCCACGAATCGTTCGAACGGTTTCGACAAGGCCGCAGTTTGACGTAGCGACACGGACAGGATTTCACGCGAAGAACGGCCTTCTCCCTCCGAGCGTGCTATGAGGCGCTGCGTGAGCGAGTACTCCACGGAGTCCCTCACGATCGGGAGGAATGGAGAGTCGACGGTGTCGAACTGCACGACCTGACTCTGATTGTCGACGTCACTTGTGTAGAGGTATCTGAATCTCGGCTCGATGAGATGTTTAAAACGAGAGAAACCACCAAAGGCCACAGGGTAGATTTTGCTGATCGACGGCCCGACCAGTTCGATCTGTCCCTGGGCATAAAAGCGGGAGAGCGACTGATCGACGATGTTGTTCTGCTGGGGATCGCGGCTGGCTGTGTAATAGGTCTGCCTCACCGAGAGCTGTGGTTTCACCGAGAACCACCTGGGAGTTTTCACTTGCATGGAGAGTGTGGGAAAGAGATCGGCGCGGTAGTAGTTCGCACCGAGGTTGCTACGCAGGTGAGAGGCCGACGATTCAATAGATAGGTATAGCGGCGTTCCACCGAGCTTGTTCGGATACCCACGAAATTCGATTGATGGAACCTGCTCGAAGACTCGGGAGGTTTCTCCTCCGAATAGCTTTCGACGATCTGCCCGGATGTTGAGCGCATAGCGGGCAGTATTCCGTGTCAGGTAGGCGGCGGAATAGATGTTCGAGATCGAGTTCAGGGCGAAATCGCGCGAGAAGGAACGAAAGAATTCGATGTCGGAGTAGTCCTGAATGTCGATGACTCCGCGGAAACCGCCAGGCAGATTTTCCTGAGTGTGGGTGTAGTCGTACTTCCATTCGATGCCTGATTTCTCGAAGCCGGGAACGTTCTCTTCTCCCGGGCTGTAGACGGCATAAGCTGACAGATCACCTTTGATGGCGGTGGTCGGTACGTATCGAAATCGTGATCCCAGACCGAAGAAACCGTTGGTGTACGTGTCCGCTGAGATGGTGGTGTCCGCCGAATCGCCGTGCGGCACAAAGTACGACGTTCCGAGGTAGTAGCCGAAACGCGAACTCTGCCCGAACTTTGGGAAAAGAAGTCCGCGGGAACGTTCCGGTTTGGTCGGCCACACTAGGCGTGGAAGATAGATGATGGGGAAATCTTTTGCACGGAAGGTGATGTCGCGCAGTCGGGCGTAGTCGTTGGTGGTGATCTCGCCGCTGGCCAGATGAAAGCTCCAGTCCGGATTTTTCGGGTCGCACGAAGTGAAGACTCCGTTCGTGATCCGGTAGGTGTCGTCAGAAATCTTCTCAACCAGCTCGCCGGAAAAATTGATGGAAGGGTCGACCGACCCGGAGGCCTCGTAGAGCTTTCCGGTCTTCGTGTCGAGGTTGTACTCGATGCGTTTAGCGACCAGTCGACGCGGACCCTGATCGACGATGACGTCACCTTCTGCTTCGAGATCTTTGGTTTTGAGGTTGAGCTTCACCTTGTCTGCGCGAACCTTCACGTCCTGATAGGAAATTCGCACGTTGCCGTCGAGAATGGCGTACTCGTCCCGAACGAACTCGAGCGTCCCGTCGTACTCCCACTTCACAGGTCCACTGAGTTTGGGGTCACCCATATCGAAGCCGAAACCGCTTCGATCGGAAGGCACTCGCGGGTTCGTGGTTTGAGTCTGTCCGAACAGTTCGCAGGCCAGCAGTACCACTACCAGAAAGGTCAGATGAAAGAGGGGAAAGCGTTTGGCCACTGATGACATCTTAGCTGAGAGTTTTCGCTGGTAAATCATTCTCGAACTCTTCCTGCACATTCCGCTGAAGATCCCGCTCGACCATTCGCGTAATGGAGAGTAGTTCGAGAAGGTCCATCCTCAGTTTCAGAATCTCGAGTTGATGCAATCTCGCTCGGGTCTGGCTCATCCGCCGCTGTCGACGTTTCCTGAGGGCGAGTTCAGTCGCCAGTTGCACGTACTTCTTCCGTGCCTGTGGATCAGCCCAGACTCTGAATCGGAATCGGCCGAATGGATGCGCGAGTGCTCGAGGATCCGGTTCCTCAAAGAGTCCCACCTTTCTTTCGATCAAAAGCTCGCGGCGAATGGAAAGCGATCGAACGATGACGGCTGCGAATAACGAGAGCGGCAGGAGTGAAATCACGCCGGTGCGAAAGCCTGCTGTTCCAGTGTCGAGAAATGCCGGAAGAAACGATCCCGCCGTGACTGCCACTGCGGGGGCAAGAGCGAGGAGCAGGAGGCGAAGCCATTTCACCTGCGCGAAGGCGATGCTGCCAAGAGAGCCGATGAAGAATCCGGTGAGGGCGATCACGATCAGAAGGCTCAGGGAGACCGAGGCCGATTCGAAAAGAATGTGACCCGCGATTGCCCCGGTCGCGATCGCGCCGCCCCTGGTAGCTCCCTCAATCGCGTCCGTCGATCCATCGCGAAGTTCGAGCAGGGCGATGGTGATCATGGTGATGACTGCGAACGGTACGAGCGAAGTCTCGCGTGTAAGCAGCGCCGGTATTGCGGAGGCACCCACACCGACAGCCAGAAGCAGGAGCCAGCGGCGGAGAGGCATCACGGTGATGCGGTTGAAGAAATCGGCAAGAACGAGGAGCGCCAGAAATCCCGCGGTCATACCCATCATCGCCGGTAAGGTTTGAGTCATCGTTCGATACTCGGATGAGAGATTGGATGTTTCAGAAAGAAGAGGCGCGAGCGCTGGATGTCCGCGCGGATCTGGTTGGTCAGCTCGAGCGCGGAACGGAACTGATGCTCATGCCTGAGGCGGCGGTGAAAGAAGAGACGCACCGAGTCACCATAAACATTCGAGTCGAAATCGAGGATGTGACTCTCGATGGTGGTGGCGTAGTTTTCGTAGAGCGTTGGTTTGACTCCGATGTTGGTCACGCTTTCGAACGTTCTGGAGAAGGATGCGAAACGGGAAGTCGTGATGTATACGCCCGACCCGGGTATGAGGTCGTTCGAGGGGTCCAGGTTCACCGTTGGAAAGCCAATCCTGCGGCCAAGCTTGCGTCCGGTGGCGACCCGTCCATCGACGAAATAGGTCCGTCCCAATGCTGCCGATACGACGCCGAGCGAACCTTTGATGATCGCTTCGCGGGCGAGTGAACTCGACACCCGGATCCCTCGCACACGCACATCCTCTACTCCCAGCACTTCGAAGCTGTTCTCTGATCCGAGGGCCTGAAGACTCTGAAGATTTCCGCTGCGACCAGCGCCGAACGCGAAATCACTACCGATGTGGAGTTCTCTGATTTTCAAGGCACGCACCAGAAATTCGGACACGAATCTTTCCGCAGACCAGGCTGAAAATTCGGGGGTGAAGGGAATCACCAGCAGCGCATCGAGCCCGGTCGTGCTGAGCAACTCCTCTTTCTGTGCGATCGTCAGAATTTGAGGGGGGACGCGCGTTGGAGCTACAACGGACAGTGGGTGAGGATTGAAGGTGATGAGCGCAGAGGAAACCCCGAGTGCGCGGGCGCGTTCCACGACCCCGCGGATGATGGCCTGGTGGCCGACGTGGATGCCGTCGAAGTTGCCGATGGTGGCAACACACCCGGTGGGAAGATCGGTCTGCTTGAGAGGATCGTGTAGAACCAGCATTGAGGGAGGACGGCCTGCCATCCGCCGCCAGCGCATTGTAGCAGCAGCAATCACTCGGCCGGGAGCGCGCGACTTAGAGTGAAGGCATTGCTGGCGTGGAGCGGGTAATGGCCGCGTAGTCGGGAGGCGCGTCGCCTAGAAGTTCTGAGAACGTATGGACGAGTGCAGGATCCCACTTTCCAGCAGCAGCCTCGCGGAAGAGCGTCTCTAACGCGCTGCTATGCGGAAGGGGCGCAATGCGGTACGCGCGGTGAGAAGTGAGCGCGTCGTATGCATCGACGATCGATAGGATCCTGACATCCACTGGAATGTCGTCTCCTTTTAATCCGTCCGGATAACCCCGTCCGTCGAAGCGTTCGTGATGATGCCGGATCAGCCGCAGGACGGGTCGCAGAGAGAGGAGTGGGCGGCAGATTGCCTCTCCGACCACCGGATGATCGATGACACGGAGAAATTCATCTTGTGTGAGTGGACCAGGTTTGTTGAGTAGCGACTCGGGGACCGCGATTTTTCCGATGTCGTGAAGCAGACCGGCGGTGCGAACATTCTCAGCCTGTTTGTCACTCAGGCCCGCGTAGCGGCTGAAGACAAACGCCAGTTCTCCAACGCGCTGTGAATGACCGCGCGTGTACCGGTCTTTTGCCTCGATGGCCAGAGCCAGTGTGCAGATCACATTCTGCGACTGTTCCAGATCGTTCTGATACTCACTGATGCGCAGCAGCGACTTGATCCTGGTGGTGAGTTCGAGCCGGTTGAGCGGATAGCGCATGTAGTCGTCGGCGCCTGCGACGATGGCCCGCTTTCGATAGTCGTCAGTCCGCTGCGCAGTGAGAACAATCACTGGAACGAGTTCGAATCTGGGGTCCGCACGCATCCGATGCAGAGTTTCTTCGCCTGTGAGTTGCGGCATCATCAGATCGAGCAGGACCAGGTCGACGGGCTCCCGCCCGAGCACCTGCAGTGCCTCCAGACCGTTTTCTGCCTGCAGCGTATGCATTCCCGTTTCCGCAAGCGTCTGTGCGAGCAACTGGCGATTCAATCTGCTGTCGTCCACACAGAGAATGCGCGGCTTTGCACGCGGGATGATCGGCGTGATCCTCATCACCGGCGTAGAGCGCCTGTCTCCGGCCAGTGCGCCGACTACGTTCGGGTCGTGGAGCCCCTGCACACATTCCTCGCGCAGCCGGGACAGAGCGAGAGCAGGACTGCAGTCAGGATCGTCATGCAGCAGGTCGTCGTATCGGTTCGCTACGCCGACGATCCTGGCCGCCAGCGGAATGGCTTCTCCTCGAAGTCCGTCCGGGTACCCGCTTCCATCGAAGTTTTCGTGGTGTGAGCGGACGATCGGTATGTACTGCCTGAAGGTCGTCAGCGGCTCCAGAATCGAAGCGCCAAGCTTCGGATGCATGCGCAGCAGCATCTCTTCTTCCGAATTCAGCGGTCCGGTCTTCTGCAGAATCTCGTCAGAGACTCCGAGCATGCCCAGATCATGAAGGAGTGCTCCGGTGACGACCGTATCCTTTTCGCTCGATTGAATCCCGAGGCCGTCGCAGATGAGCCCTGCCTTCTCGGCGACGCGGTGCAGGTGGCCGCGGCTTGCAGGATCCTTCGACTCGAGTGCCGCCGTCAGAGTGATGAGAATGGTTTCGCTGGAGTCCAGTTCCTTTCTGAGATTTCGGATCTTCAGAAGTGCCTGCACTCTGGCGCGCAACTCATCCCTGTTGATCGGCTTGTTGAGGAAGTCGTCTGCGCCGAACTCGAGCGCACGCACTTTGTCATCGCTTGATGTCAAAGCGGTGAGCATGATGATCGGTACGCTTCGGCCCGCGGCTGACGATTTGATCGACTCGCAGGCCTCGTAGCCGTTCATGACCGGCATCATCACGTCGAGGATGACCAGCGAAGGTTTTACCTCCGCAAAGAGGCGTACGGCCTCGCGTCCGTCGATGGCTGGCACGACGTCGTATCCCCATTGCCAGAGATATTCCGAAAGGAGTTCGAGGTTCTGCTCATTGTCATCCGCAGCGAGGATTACCTCGCGCGGTTCGACAACGGGCGTTGCCTGCACCTCCATCGACCCTCCAGAACTCTGAAAAGTATACAACTGGAGATAGTCGGAATGGAGAATGGAGAATGTAGAATGGAGAATGAAGAATGCAAACGGACCAGTCGCTGCGCGTTAGGGGAACCAGGTCGAATAAAGTGAACGGTCCTCCTGTTGGCATGTGCTGATCGATGGCTAACTTCTACGCAGAGCATTCCGCCGAACTCCGGTATGAACTGGGACGCGCGCTTCCGACCGAGGCGCTGAAGGAGCTTCATCACCGTCGCCCGGTCCTTCACTTTCTCGTGACGGCAGCACTTCTCACGGTACTGATCCTTTCGACGGTCGCGATCGTAGCGATTGATTCATGGTGGGGATGGCTGCCCTTCGCGTTCATCTCAGGGTTCGCAATTTTCAATTTCACGATTCTGCTGCATGAAGTGGTGCACCGGACTGTACTCGCTCGACCGAGTGACCTGCTCAGTCGCCTCATCGGAATCGCCTACGCGATTCCATCAGGAATCTCGTCGACACAGTTCAGCCGCTGGCACCTCGATCATCACGCCAATCTAGGCTCGCACGATGACGATCCGAAGCGGCATCACCTCTCACCCAAACGCAACGAGCGCTGGTACAAACTTCTCTATTTCACACCCGCCCTGTTCTTCATCTATTTCCGCGCTGCGAGAACTGAGAGCAGAACCTATCCGCCAGAGTTGCAGAAGATCATCGCCATCGAGCGAAACCTGACCATCGCATTTCATCTGGTTCTGCTGGCTCTGATTACGTACTTTGCAGGCTTCGAGGTCGCAGGTAAGGCTTACCTGATCCCTTACTTCTTCGTCTTTCCGATCGCCTTTGCGTTGAATCGTCTGGGGCAGCACTACGACATCGACCCCTCCGATCCTGCGAAATGGTCGACTCTGGTCCGCGGCTCACGTTTATGGGATGTGGTCTATCTCTTCTCGAATTACCACCTCGAGCATCATTACTTCCCGTCGGTTCCGATGTACAACCTTCCAAGGCTCCAGCGGCTTCTGCTTCCCTTCTACGAAGCGAAGGGCTTCACCTCTCGCACCTACGGGCAGCTTTTGTGGAGCTATCTGGTGCTGAACCGAAAGCCGCACACGAACTGGGGTCCTGAAGTCGAACAGGCTGCTTCCACCTCTCTCCTTACGAACCTCTAAACGAAAAGACGACGGGTTTTCCCGTCGTCTTTCGACTAAGTTAATCGGTGGTATAGGTAGGGGCGAGTTGCACTCGCCCGCTCCCTCGGCCTCTTGCGAAACGCACTCGAGAGCGGGCGAGCGCAACTCGCCCCTACACATGGTCGGATTCTGATCTCAGATCTGACGGAGCGATTTTTCGATGCGCTTCAAGGCCTCGTCAGCATCCTGCTGAGACAAGTTCAGTGCAGGCCTGAAGCGCACAGATCTATGGCCTGATGAGAGGACCAGCAGGTCGTTCTCTGCCATGGCGCCGATGGCCTTGTCTCGCGCTTCGCCGCTGGGAAGATCGAGTGCGCAGAAGAGAGCCCTTCCCCGCACGTTGGTGACGACTCCGGGAAACTGCTCACCAAGTTGCTGCAGGCCGCCGAGGAACTTTTCTCCGATGGTGGCGGCGTGCTGCACGAGATTTTCTTCGTCGATGATCTCGAAGTATCGCTGCGAACGCACCATGTCCGTGAGATTTCCGCCCCAGGTCGAATTGATCCGCGAAGAAACGGAGAAGACGTTGTCGGCGATTTCGGAGATGCGGCTGTTCGAGGCGAAGCCGCCGAGTTGCACTTTCTTGCCGAAAGCGAAGAGATCAGGTTCGATCCCGAAATGCTCGAAGGACCACATTTTTCCTGTGAGTCCCACGCCGGTCTGGACCTCATCGAAAATGAGCAGCATCTCGTTCTCGTCGCAGAGTTGCCGGACTTTTCTGAAGAATTCGGGACGGAAGTGATTGTCACCACCCTCGCCCTGGATCGGTTCCATGATGAATGCGGCGATGTCGTCCTTTCGTTCGGCCAGAAACGTTTTCGCCTGGGCGATGGTTTCATCTTCCGCGACTTCGGCTGCAGCAAGGATTTCAGCAGTGGCCGGGAAGCTCAATTTCGGGTTGTTCAGTCGCGGCCAGTCGAACTTTGGAAAGTACTGCGTTTTCCTCGGATCCGCGGTGTTGGTCATCGACAACGTGTAGCCGGTTCGACCGTGAAAAGCTTCGCGGAGATGCATGATCTGCATGCCGCGCGGGTCGGTGTAACCACGAGCGAAATTCTTCCGGACTTTCCAGTCGAAGGCTGCCTTGATGGCATTTTCGATTCCGACCGAGCCGCCTTCCACGAAGAAGGTGTGCTTGCGGAAGTTCGGCGGCAGGGCCAGTCTGGCGAAGGCTTCCACGAACTCGGCCATCAGCGTGGTGTAAATGTCTGAATTGGCCGGTTTGTTCAGCGCGGCCTCGACAATGCGTTCCCTGAATTCCGGATTGTCGATTCTTGGGTGGTTGTAACCGACGGGACAGGCTGCGAAATTGGAGAAGAGGTCGAGGATCTTCCTTCCGCGCCGTGAGTCGAAGAGCCAGGAGCCATTCGACTTCTTGAGATCCATGACAATGTCATATCCGTCGGCCAGCATGTGGCGTGACAGAACCGCGTGCACCTCCGAGGGCTGGATGTGCAAACGTTTGTCTGTAATTGCGGATGTCGGCATTTGGAATCCTCGGACGTAGAATTGGCGTGATGATACCAAACGAGCGGCTGCTCTCTGATTGGAACAGGCAGCCGCTGCGGGGCGTCATGAATTTGTAGCAGTGGTCGGCAGTTATGTTACTCGAGCTACTGAGCAGAAGGTCAGCGGAGGGATATGTGCCGCAACCTTCGTCGCTCACCTGCTAAACTCCCGCCGCGAATTCTCAAGGAGATATTCATGAAGGAAATCTACATTCTGGGTGCGGCGAGAACGCCGATCGGCTCGTTCATGGGCGCACTCTCATCACTGGCCGCGCCGAAACTCGGAGCGACAGCAATTAAATGCGCGCTGCAGACTTCTGGCGTGAAGGCAGAACAGATCCAATACGTTCTGATGGGCAATGTCCTTCAGGGCGGCGTCGGACAGGCACCTGCCAGACAGGCGTCGATCGCCGCAGGAATCCCTGTGAGCGCTGGCGCAGTCACCGTCAACAAGGTGTGCGGCTCTGGACTCAAGTCGGTCATGTTCGCAGCGAACGACATCCGCTGCGGAGATTATGAGGTGGCCATCGCCGGCGGCATGGAGTCGATGTCGAACGCGCCGTACATACTTCCGCAGGCTCGCAGCGGCTACCGGATGGGCCATGGAAAGATCGTCGATTCGATGATCAACGACGGTCTGTGGGACCCGTATGGCGACCAGCACATGGGGAACTGCGCGGAAAGTTGCGTCAGCAAGTACTCCTTCACGCGAGAAGAGCAGGATGCTTTCACGCTCGAGTCGTATACCCGCGCGCAGGACGCCATCAAGGGCGGGAAGTTCAAGAAGGAAATCGCGGTCGTTGAGATCGAAGGTCGCAAGGGCAAGTCGGTTGTGGTGGACGACGAAGAACCATACGCGGCACCACTCGACAAGATGTCGAGCCTCAAGCCGGCCTTTCAGAAAGAAGGTGGCAGTGTCACGGCCGCGAACTCGTCGAAGATCAGCGACGGCGCCGCAGCCCTGGTCATTGCGTCTGCAGATTTCGCGAATGCGAATGGATTCAAGCCTCTGGCGAGAATCGTTGCGCAGACGACGTTTTCGCACGAGCCGGAATGGTTCACCACGGCCCCGGGTGGGGCGATTGCAGCGATTCTGAAGAAGGCCGGCCTGACGGTCGATGACATCGACTTGTTCGAGGTCAACGAAGCGTTTGCAGCAGTTGCCCTCGCAGCGATGAAAGATATCGGCATCCCTCACGACAAACTCAACGTCAACGGTGGCGCGGTCGCACTCGGACATCCGGTTGGTGCCAGCGGCGCCCGAATCCTGGTGACACTTCTCCATGCACTCGAAGCGCGCGGAGGGAAGCGTGGTCTCGTTTCCATCTGCAACGGCGGGGGAGAGGCGACGGCCATGATCGTGGAACGCATCTGATCTCTGGATCGCATTCGTAGAGGCGTCCCATTTCGGGCGCCCCTACGCAATGCGATCCTGATTTGCTATCTTTCGAACGATGACTGCCATGTCGGCATCCGGAGCGCGGCTTGATCAATAAAGTTGTCACCTCGGCAGACGCTGCGCTTGAAGGTGTTTCGGACGACATGACGCTGGTGGTCGGCGGTTTCGGTCTGTGCGGGATTCCAGAGAATCTGATCGAAGCGTTGGTTCGCCGAAAGACTCGCAATCTCACCTGCGTGTCGAACAATGCGGGCGTCGACGACTGGGGTCTCGGACTGTTGCTGAAGACACGACAGATCAGGAAAATGGTCTCGTCGTATGTTGGCGAGAACGCTGAATTCGAACGGCAATTTCTATCGGGAGAGTTGGAAGTCGAATTCGTTCCTCAGGGTTCGCTCGCGGAACGAATGCGCGCAGGCGGGGCCGGCATTCCAGCCTTCTTCACGCCGGCCGGCTTCGGCACCGTCGTGGCTGAGGGGAAAGAGACGCGCGAGTTCGACGGCAAGCACTACGTGATGGAGCGCGGTATCCTCGGTGATTTCGCGCTCGTCGCTGCGTGGAAAGCCGATCGGCTCGGCAATCTGGTCTATCGTAAATCGGCGCGGAACTTCAACCCGATGGCTGCGACAGCGGGGAAGATCTGCATTGCGGAAGTCGAGGAACTGGTCGAAGTGGGCAGCCTCGATCCTGATCACATTCATACGCCTGGAATCTTTGTACACCGCGTCGTGGTGGCTCCGCGAGTGAAACGCATCGAACAGCGAACTGTTCGAAAAGCCGAAGGATGACTCGATGCCATTGACTCGCGATCAAATCGTCCGCAGAGCTGCGCAGGAACTGCGTGACGGCTTTTATGTGAACCTGGGGATCGGCATCCCGACTCTGGTGGCCAACAACATTCCTGAAGGCGTTGAAGTCATTCTCCAGTCAGAAAATGGCATTCTCGGGCTCGGTCCTTTTCCTGATGATGCGGACGTGGACGCTGATCTGATCAATGCAGGCAAGCAGACCGTGAGTGTCCTGCCTGGCGCGTCGTTCTTCTCGTCTGCTGATTCTTTCGGAATGATTCGAGGCGGCAAGATCGACCTTTCCATACTCGGAGCCATGCAGATTTCCGAGAAGGGTGACATCGCCAACTGGATGGTGCCTGGCTCGATGGTCAAGGGAATGGGCGGCGCTATGGACCTGGTGACATCCGCCAAGCGTCTCATCGTGACCATGGAACACCTCACCCGGAAGGGCGAGAAGAAGATTCTTCGACATTGTTCGTTGCCTCTCACAGGGGTCGCCTGCGTGCACCGAGTGATTACCGATCTTTGTGTCATCGACATCAGCGCGGAGGGAATGGAGCTGATCGAGGTCGCGCCGGGGGTAAGCGTCGATGATGTGAAGGCAGCCACCGAACCGGAACTCCGGGTGTCGGGAGCGCTGCGCGAGATCGTCGTTTGAAATGAAGTGAGCAGCGGATCCTCATGATTGAGCAGGAACCTGCCGCCGCTCCCGCTTCGAGTGGGCTGCGGCCTTCGTCGTCCCCGAAGATAGAGCGTCACTGGTCCCGAGGAACGCTTCTCTGCTGGATGGGATTGGTTCTGCTGATCGCGGCCTCCTGGGAAAAGTTCTATTTTTCAGTACCATTTTCGAGTCGGGAGAGGCTGGCCGAACAGTTGACGTTGCTGCCTTACTCGAAGCTTCCCGGGTTGAGAGGATTACTGCAGCAGAGTGACAGGCTGACAAAACCTGGAGACGTGATTGTGCTGGCCATCCCCGCCAGTCGCTGGGACCAGGGATACGAGTACGCCTACGCCAGAAGTCTCTACCCCCTGGCCGGCCGCACGGTGATCCCTCTGGTGGGAGAGTCCGGAGGACCCGATCCCAGGGCATTGGGGCGAGCTGACTGGGTGATCTGCCTGCAGAGTTCCATACGTGCCCCCGGATTCGCACTTGCTGAGAGTTCGTCGTCGGGAACGATTCACAGGCGAGTCAGATGATCGGGATAGCGATTCTGCTTCTACTCGCCTCGACGGCCGGCTACATCGCTGTGCCTTCCTCGAGTTGCGTCGATCGCGCATCGCGCCTTGCCTTCAGCGTCCTGTCAGGGTTCGGATTGGTGGGCCTGGTACTCCTGTCGCAGTCCCTGCTCGGAATGCCATGGTCGCGAGGCACACTTTGC
>JBKJUK010000039.1:0-4611 GCA_046590705.1 Thermoanaerobaculia bacterium | reverse complement strand
CCGGCCGGCCGACGCGACAACGAAGCAGATGGCCCCGTTTCATCACGCGGCCCAAGCTAACGAAGAAGGTGCCCGAAGGATGGTTGGCTGCCACTCCGGGATCATGCCGTCCGTCCCGGGGCCGAATCTTTTGCAATCCGAAACTCGTTCGTCTTCTTCGGATCTCACATGCGGACTCGATCTTCCGCAGATGTATGACTCTTCGCCGCCCACCTTCGGGCAAATTGAATGAGCAGCAATCCTCGCGCCAGAAATGTCTTCTTACCTGACAGTAGGTTGCAGTTCGTCGTGATCCTGCTTAAACATGAACATACCAAGGGCTGCGAAGAGCGCCAACCCTGCCCCGGTGTGGAAAGCTGGAACTGCTCCAAGTGTCTGATAGATAAGCCCGAACAGCAGCGAACCGATCAATGCGCAAACTCCCAGGGTCAGATAGTAGAAGCCATATCCCCTGCCTCGCAGGTCGTGGGGGAGATAGTGGCCGACCAGTGCCTTTTCCGCACCTTCCGACAACGCACCCGGCAGGGCATAAAGTAGAAAGAGCAGGAGGAACATCGGCAGGGAATGAGCGAAAGGAAACAGCAGGTAAACCACGGCGTAGAGAACCCACCCGATGATCAGCATCCGCGGCCTGCCAGCGCGATCAGACAGCGCCCCGGCCCAGGTGGAGAGGCTGGACTTCACAACGTGATGCGCAGCCCACAGCAGCGGAATCCAGGCAACCTTCACGCCTGCTGCACTCGCCTGAAGAAGGAGAAAGGCGTCGCTGGAGTTGGCCAGAGAGAACAGCGCCACACTGATCAGTATCCGTTTCAACTCCGCTGGAAGCGGCTCCTTCCTGGCCTGCGCAACTTCCTCCGCACTTCGCTGCTCTGCCGCCCGTCCCTCTTCCTTGAGAAAGAAGATCAACATGATCACCCCGACGGCGGCAGGGATGGTGGCGATGAAGAATACCGTTCGTATCGGCAGAAGGAAGACGCTCAACAGCAGCGCCGCCGTGAGCGGACCGACCACCGCTCCTGCGTGGTCCATGGCGCGATGAAAGCCGAAAGCCCGGCCGCGCTCCTCCGGCGGGGTGACGTCACAGATGATGGCGTCCCTCGGGGCAGAGCGAATGCCTTTCCCCGTTCGATCGATGAGACGTGAGAGCAGCACCGTAGGCCAGCTCCCCGCAAAGCCGATCAGCAGTCGTGAAACAGCCGCCAGGGAGTAGCCGCCGACTACGAAAGGCTTCCGTGAGGGCGCTCGATCCGACCACGTTCCCGCCAGCAGTTTCAGGAACGCCGAAATGGCCTCGGCCGTACCCTCGATCGCTCCGATAATCAGAGGAGAGGCACCAAGAGTGGTGCTGAGAAAAAGGGGAAGGAGCGGATAGATCATGTCGCTCGATGCATCGTTGAGCAACGCAGCAAGTCCGAGAAAGAAAACCTGAGGCCGGATGCGCTTTGACATGATTGTCCTGAGCTTAGCAGACGGAATGGAGCAGATGAACGCAGAACGCAGAACGACGGGGCTGATGAACGCAGAACTCAGAACGCAGAACGATGAAGTAAGAAAGAGAAGGCTACACGCTGCGTTCCTTCATTAGACAGGAGAGATAACGTCGCTGCGTCGCGTACCGAATATCAACCATTCGATTGCAGGACTGGCGTTGCTTCGTAAGTGCGGACGGTGCTGTGGCGCGCCCCTACAGCGCGAGGCCGCACGCGTTCATCAGAAAAGAAAGGGGAGCCGCGCTGTTGCGGGCTCCCCTGGGTTTTTGCCTTACTTTCTTACTTCATCGTTCTGCGTTCTGAGTGCTGCGTTCATCAGTCCCGTATTGGTGAGGTCTGCGGCATCAGAAACTCACTTCAAAAGGTATTCTTCGAGGAACAGTAACGTAGCAAAAAACTGGTAGTCCTGATTCGCCTTCTTGGCGAACCCATGACCTTCGTCTTTAGCCATCAGAAACCAGACCGGAACTTCGTTGGCTCGCACGGCTTTGGCAATCTGTTCCGCTTCGGTGTACGGCACGCGCGGATCGTTGAAGCCCTGTACCACGAACAACGGCTTGCGGATTTTCGCTACGTTGGTCAGCGGTGAGATTTTCTGCAGGTGATCCTGCATTGCTGTCTCACGCTCGTCGCCGTATTCGACGCGGCGAAGGTCCCGCCGGTAGTCCTGGGTATTTTTCAGGAACGTAATGAAGCTGGAAATTCCCACGACGTCGATGCCAGCGCGAAGCTGACTGGAGTACATGGTCAGGGCTGCCAGTGTCATGTAGCCGCCGTAGCTACCGCCGGTGACTCCGATGCGATCGCTGTCGAGGTCAGGCTGAGTCTTGATCCAGTCGATGAACGCGCCGATGTCCCGCACCGAGTCTTCACGCTTGAAACCGTTGTCGAGTGTGAGGAAGGTCTTACCGAATCCCGAGGATCCGCGAACATTCGGAAAGAGAACGGCGATACCGAGTTCGTTGATCAGATAGTTGCCGCGTCCGAGGAATGACGGACGGGACTGACCTTCAGGTCCACCGTGGATATTGATGAGGATGGGACGCTTGCCGCTGAACTTCGTGGCGGAAGGACGATAGAGCAGTCCGGAGATCTCCAGTCCGTCGAAGCTCCTGGTGCGCACCACCGCTGCCTCGGCGTTCTCCGAGGTCCGAAGGCCGCCGGCCTCGCTCTCGGTCCAGCGCGAGACTTTTCCGTCGGTGAGATCCATTGAATACACATCGACCGGATGCCGGTTCGAGCTGACGTTGAATCCGAGAAGGTTGTTGATTTTTGGATGAAAGCGCACGCCGCTGATTGAGCCTGCGGGCAGGTTCTTCACCAGACGTGATTTCATCGTGCTCATGTCGAGAAGACGCAGTACACCGATGCCTTCCTCGTTGGTGACGACGGCCATGGTTTTTCCGTCGGCCGAAAGATCGCCGTCCTCGACGTCCCACTTCGATGTGAAGATGACTTTCTGTTCGCCACTGGCAACATTGATGGAGACCACGCGCTGAAACTCGGCCCCCTCGTCGGTCACGGCGATGATGGACTTGCCGTCTCTGGAGAACGCGCCGCCGCCGTAGACACGTTTCGTTCCGTTGCGAGGGGTGAGGAGGCGGATCTCTCCGGTCTCGGCGTCTGCGATGTGCAGGTAGCTTTCTCCGGCTGAGATGTATTCGGCGATCAGCAGGTGACGGTCATCCGGGGACCAGTCGCTGACGCCCCAGCCACCGCCACTCCGCTGCACGAGCAGCTTTTCCTGTCGCGAGGCGTCGAGCGAGCTGACGTAAATGTCCGTATCGCGGCCGGTGCGACGCGTCGAAGTGTAGGCGTACCGCTTCCCGCTGGTCGACCAGTCGGCTTCGCTGTTGCGGGATTTCCCGTCAGTCAAAAGAGACACGTTTCCTGTGGCCAGATCGAATCGGTAGAGCTGGAAGAATTCACCCCCGCCGACGTCCTTCGAGAGAATGAAGCTGTCACCGGTGACGGGACGATATCGAGCGCCGCCTACGCGGTCAGGGTAGAAGGTCAGTTGCTCTCGCGCTCCTCCCGGGAACTTTACCCGATGAACCTGCGGGGTATCGCCGAAGCGAGTGCTGATCAGCATTTCCTTTCTCGTGGGATGCCACGATTGAAGGCTGGCACTGCGACTCTCGAGGTAGGGAGTGGCCTTCTCAACGAGTTCCGGCGGAATGGATGGAATGTTTTCGACCACGAGGTTCTTTGGAACGTCGGCGGCAAAAGCGGCGATACTTACTGCGAGTGCAGCGGCAATGAATGTTCCTCGATATCGCATCTCTGATTTCTCCTCCTGCAGCGTCTCCCATTGTCCAACATCCCGGCGCACTTTGGCGAGGACGGACATTGGCCCGCATTTTCAAGTAATATGTGCGCCCCGCCCGACTAGAGCGCGAGCGACAATCTCCCCACAAAGGTAACGGACAAATGGATCAGTCGAAGGAAGACGCCAGTTTTGCCGAGGCGTTCGAAGCAAGTCTCAACTTCAAAAAACCAGAACAGGGCGAGATGCTGAAGGGGACCATCGTCTCCATCTCCGGTGAAGACCTCTTCATCGCCTATGGCGGCCCGACCGAAGCGGTCATGGCCAAAGCAGAGTTGCCTGAAGCGAAAGAAGGCGATCACGTCGAAGCGACCGTCGTGCAGACCACGCCTGAGATCCGGGTCTCGCGCAAACTGATGGCGCGTAAGGCATCCATCGATGCGCTCAAGGCAGCGCACGAGAATCGTATGCCGGTCGAAGGAAAGATCGGCGCGCGCAACAAAGGTGGTTTCGACGTCAGCGTCGGAGGTCAACGCGCCTTCTGCCCGCTCTCCCAGATCGAACTCGGGAAAGTCGCCAACCCGGATGAATTCGTTGGAAAGACCTTCGACTTCATCATCACTGAAATTTCTGATGACGCCCGTAAGCTCGTGCTCTCGCGCACGCAGCTTCTGAAAGAGGCCACAGCGTCGGCAGCAGCGGAAGCGCGAAAGAGTCTCGCCCCGGGTAGCACAGTGACCGGAACGATGTTCTTCACCTTTCCGGTCACTGTGCTACCTGGGGCGAGACTCTTTCGCGCTTCCGCTGCTGCCGACGCTGTGGCCTCTTTCAGAAGCTGCGTGCGCGAGAGCA
>JBKJUK010000032.1:0-4912 GCA_046590705.1 Thermoanaerobaculia bacterium | reverse complement strand
GCCGTGGCTACAGCGATGCCGGGCCTCCGGCCCTCTGAGGGCGAGCATCGCTCTCAACAATGAATAGCGCGATAGACCCCTCGCACCCGCGCTTCCCGCCGCTTCAAATGAACCTCCTCCAAGGGAACGAGGAGGTTCATTCATGTAAAACAGGCGCACAGCGCCGATCGCGGGCGCGGAATGACGGCGCTCCTGCTGACGCTCAGTCGCCGCGCCGCGCGCTTCCCCCGCTCGCGATGACGACTGCTCGTTCACGCGCATGCCATTCCAAACCCTCCCTTCTGGTCGAATCAGTGCTGTTCTGCTTAGAATGATCACCTTGACCGCTTCCAACTCCAGACCCTCGACCATACAGATTGCCGGAGCCGGGCCCTCGGGCCTTGCGGCTGCGATTCATCTCGGGCGCAAAGGTCACAAGGTAGTCGTCCATGAGGCGAAGGATGACGTCGGCAAACGCTTCATTGGCGACCTGCAGGTCATCGAGAACGCTTCCGAGAGTGAAGACGCTCTGGACTTCCTCACCCGCATCGGAATCGAAACGAACTTCTATCTACGTCCGGCGCTGAACGCGTCCTTCTTCAATCATCGCGGGAAGGCTCACGAGATCCGTAGCAGTACACCTTACGGATACTTCATCCGTCGCGGTCCTGAGGAGCAGACCCTCGACCGCGGTCTGCTGCAGCAGGCGCAGGCCCTCGGAGTTGAGGTCCGCTTCGGCAGCAGGCTCAAAGCGGAGCAGGCCGACATCGCCGCAACCGGTCCTGCCAGTCCCGACGGTCTGGCCAAAGAGATCACCTTCAAGTCCGACGAGAAAGAGCGCGTAGAGGTCTACTTCAATCATGACCTCTCGCCGGGTGGCTACTCGTATCTTTTCATCCTCGACGGCGTAGCGACCTTCGGCTGCGCGATCGTGGCTGACTTCAAAAAGATCGATCTCTATTTCGATCACTCGCTGGCGGCAGCTCAGAAAATCCAGCCGTTCGATCTATCGCAGGGCCTGCGTACCGGCTACTCCTACATGAACTTTCATCTCAAGAGTCGAGCGACTGTGGAGAACACACGATTCATCGGTGAGGCCGGCGGCTTTCAAGATTATCTCTTCGGACTCGGGATTCGTTACGCCCTGACTACCGGCAATCTGGCTGCTCGCAGCCTCGACGAGAACCTCGACTACGACCTGCTCTGGAAAGCGTCGCTCGAAGAGAAGCAGAAGACTAGTCTGGCCAATCGATATCTATATGAGTTCGGAGGAAATCGCGGACTGTCGATGTTCGTCAGACAAGCCTCACGAGCCTCCGACTTCCATGCCTATCTGAGTTCGTGGCACCAGCCCAGCTGGTGGAAGACTCTGCTCACACGGTGGGTCCGAAAATCATGGCTGCACGAAGGTCGCTGCCTGCACAAACCGGGACCCCACTGGTGCCGAGCTCGCGATACTGAGATGCGTGTCCCTCCGCTTGGTCAGGTAGAGAACGATGTCAGCCGGTGACCTTGCCCACGCGGACCAGACCGCATTGAGTGAAGCAGAACTTCTGAAGAGCGCGTACGACTACTGTACGAAAATCGCACATCGACACGGCGCAAATTTCTCAGTCGGCTTCCGGTTCCTCCCTCCCGTCAAGCGCAGAGCCGTCTATGCGGCCTACGCCTGGTGCAGGCGCGCCGACGACATCGCCGACGAAGATCCTCAACCGGGAGACCACCCTACCGCGACGCTGCAGCGACTGAATGAATGGCAGAGGGAACTCGACCGCTGCTACGAGGGCAATCCGGGCGATCCCATCACCATCGCCCTCCAGGATTCTTTACGCAGCTTCGCCATCCCTAAAAGCGCTTTCGTGGCACTGCTGGATGGCTGTCGGCAGGACCTCGAGAAAAATCGATATGCGAACTTCAGCGAATTGTCAGGCTACTGCGAGATGGTGGCCACATCGATTTCAGACATCTCCCTGGCGATTTTCGGATATCGATCAGACCGGGCCCTCACCTACGGAAGAAATCTATCCACGGCGCTTCAGCTGACCAATATCATCCGAGACGTCGGCGATGACCTCCAGCGCGACCGCATCTACCTTCCTCTCGACGAGATGCGCCGCTTCAACGTGACCGAAGCAATGCTCGTTTCACGCTCGGAATCTCCAGAGTTCAAGGCTTTGATGCAGTTTCAGATCGCGCGGGCCGAGACTTATTTCAGAGATGCCCAGCCGTTGCTGCGCGAACTCGACTTCGATGCCCGATTTCCCACGTTGCTCATGGGAGCGGTGTACTCACGGGTTCTCTCCGAAATCAAGTCGGACATTTACGCACCGCTGCACCGGAGGACCTCACTCTCGTTTGCTCAGAAGATCGGAGTGGTCCTTCGCAGCCTGGCCCGGGCACGCTTCGTCTGAAACGTGAAGCGCGGCCAAACGTCAGAGAGACAGGTAACAGAATTACCGACGCTCGATCGATATCAGCAATGAGAAATCTCTCCACACAGCTCCTTCTATTCATCGCCATCCTGCTCTGCCCAGCGGTGGTCATGGGCGTAGACGTGAAGAAGCACCGCTTCATCGTTCCCGTGGCTGGCTCGGTAAGGGGCGTGGGCGATGTGGTCTGGCAGACGGACGTGATGCTCCGGAATCGGTCTGCCGTCGACATGGAGATCGTGGTAGCACCGCTGGCCTGGCCCGACCAATTGATGTTGACGACGCTGCCCGCGGGGGAAGAACTGTTGCTGAGTGACGTGGGGGCAACGTTCGCACTGAATCGCTTGTCGGCCATCGTGGTCGAATCTACAGGGGCCTCGCCGGTGGACATTCAGGTTCAGGTGTACGGCATCCATCCTGAACGCATTACACCGCCGCTCGGAATTCCGACCATCAGTTTCGATCAGCGAGCTCGCTCGCTTCGACTCGACTCCCTCGCTCTGAGCAAATCCCAGAGGACGAACATCGGCCTCCTGAATCTCGGCGACACTCCGGTTCTGGTCACACTCGCTCTTCAACGGGCCGGCGGCCGCAATCTGGCAGTTCATTCAGTGACGCTCGCCCCGCACGCCCTGGCTCACGCGCCGCTGCAGACCTGGTTTCCACTGGTGCAGGAGGGTACCGGGCTTTCTCTACTCATCGACGCAGGTCAGCAGAACGTTTACGGCTACGCGTGTGTGGTTCAGAACGCCAACGATTCGGCGACCTTCGTCGCTCCCGTGAAACGTTGATCGCATCAAACCAAACGGCTGGCTCGAGGAGATGGAAATCTCTGCAGGTGCAGGCTATTCTGTAGGCCATGGCCGATCCTGAATTCATGATGTGTCTCTCCTGCGACACGCCGACCTACAGTTTCGAGTTTCAGAACGACAAGGTCACGTCGATCATGTGCACGACATGCGGCGCGGATGACCCTTCCGATTTCGTGACTGAATCCGAGTACGAAATGGAAGACGAGTAACCGATGTGTGTCGTGGTCGCACAGTGACGGCATGAAGCACGGACCCGTTGTCATCGGAATCGCAGGTGGAACAGGATCCGGTAAGACCTCGGTAGCAAGGAAGGTCTTCGATCGAGTCGGCCCGGACAGAATCGAATGGATCTCGCACGACGCCTACTATCGTGATTTTCACAATCTGGACGCAGAAGGCCGTCACGCCATCAACTTCGATCATCCCGACTCTCTCGAGAGCGACCTCATGGTCGCGCACCTCGATCAATTGATCAGTGGCCAGCCCGTCGATATCCCGATCTACGACTTCACGACCCACAGCCGTAGCGAGAAGACTCAGCGAGTCGAGCCGCGACGCGTGATCATCGTCGAGGGGATTCTGGTGCTGGCCGAAGTAGAAATCCGTAAGCGCATCGACATCAAGCTGTTCGTCGACACGCCGGCCGACATCCGATTTCTCCGCAGGCTTCGCCGGGATATCGAAGTCCGAGGGCGCTCGGTTCAGTCCGTCATCGACCAGTACCTGAGGACCGTCCGCCCGATGCACGAAGAATTTGTGGAGCCGTCAAAACGCCACGCCGACCTGATCATCCCCGAGGGAGGCGAGAACCTCGTAGCGCTCGACGCCATCAGTTCGAGGGTCGAGCAACTCCTGAAATCCTGAGCGACAAAGTCCTCTAATTCTCCATGCTGCATTCTCCATTCTCCATTCCTCATTTGACGTCCCGCCACTCCGACACTAGAATGCGCCGGTTGCACATCCTTCGATGCACCCTGATCTTTCAAAAAAAGGGGGGATGACAGTTGCCTCTTGTACACGTCAAAGAGGACGAGACGTTTGAAAACGCTTTGCGGCGTTTTAAAAGAAAGTGCGAAAAGTCGGGAATCCTTTCCGAACTGAAGAAGCGCCAGCATTTCGAGAAACCTAGCGAGAAGCGGAAGCGTAAAGCAATCGCAGCGCGGAAGAAAGTTCTGCGCAAACTTGCTGAAGAACGTCGGTCCGGCGGCTCATAGCCACCACCAGTATTAGTTTTGGAAGGGGCTCGGAAACGAGCCCCTTTTCTGTTGCAGACCATGAACGAACCAACCTCCCCCTCCCCGATCCGACGACTTCCGCAGATGTTCGAGAGTCTCGAACTCGACAAAGTTCTGACCATGATCGCGCTCGAAGCCAAGAGTGCACCTGGCTTCGCGGCCCTCTACCGGCGGCGTCCTTACAGCTCCCTGGAAGCGTGCGAAAAAGCCCAGGCGGATCTCGCAGAACTGGTGCGCTTCTACCAACGCGAAGGAATGCTGCCGCTGGCAGGTCTGGCCGGAGTCGAACAACTCTTCGGAGATGGCTCGCAGGAACTTCCCGATCTCTGGGACGCCTTCCGTTCCCTGAAAGCGACCCAGGCCCTGCGGGAGCTTCTCCACCGCACACGAGATCTCTACCCACGTCTGGCTCGCCTCGCTGAGGCCACCACTTCCTCGAGTCCGGGGATGGCCTCAG
>JBKJUK010000367.1:0-16466 GCA_046590705.1 Thermoanaerobaculia bacterium | reverse complement strand
CGCAGATCTGGCGCACCCGTCTTCCTAAATACATGGTCTTCGCTGCCAACGAAACTTTCCTCGAAGGACGAGTGAATTTCTCGGCGCGCTCGTCGGGAAATACGAATGTGCTCCAGTTTCTGCGCGGCCTGCGCGACGGTGACGAGAACGCCAGCTACGGTCACGGCCACGACCAGGCCTCGGGCGGCAGCCTTACCTATGAAGAATGGAACGCGCTACTGGCGAAAGTCGGTTTCGGTCCCGAGGTTTACGTGAAGCCTGACACTCTCCTGAAGTAAGGAAATTTCTATTCTAGACCCCCACGCCTGACCTAACCTGGCAGCAAGGCTCGGTGGTAGGGGCGAACTGCGTTCGCCCGCCCCCCCGTCCGTGGACGCGAAGTGCACCGGAGAGCGGGCGCGCGCAACGCGCCCCTACATTCCTGGATGAGTCAGCGTCCCGGCCACCCGACCCCGGCCGCCGGCCCCAAACCGCCCTCAGTGACCGCCGCGATACTTCTTCTCACCGGAGGGAATGGCCAGTGCGAGCTTGTTCTGTTTTGGCGGAAGCGGACAGGTCGCAAAATCGGTGAAAGCGCAGGGCGGGTTGTAGGCTTTGTTGAAATCGATGTACGTCTGCCCACCTGCCGCGACCGGCTTTACGTACAGGTAGCGGCCCGCGCCATACGTCTCCGCGCCATTGGTCTCGTCGGCGAACATGACGAACCAATCCTCGGAGCCCTCTTCGATCACAGGATCGAGACGAAGCTCTTTCCCATCGATGGTGAACACCAGCGCGCCTGGCGAATCCTGCTCCTCGATCATGTTGGTCACATTGAGAATCGGGATCTTTTTCACTGGAGTGTAGGGCTCGAAACGGGCTGCCACACGCCACCTTTCTTCGGTCGGGTAGTAGTCGAGTCCGAGAAACTTCTGACGGACATCGCTCTGGGTGTCACGGACTCGGACTCCCATCCGGTCTCCACGTTTGATCACGTTGAAATTCACGGAACCAGCGGTGAGGATGGTGGGATCGGCGCCATTCTCATCGGAAGTCAACGCGAGTCTGGTGACAGGCTTTCCGCCATTGGCCACGACTGCTCCTGGCTCACTCACCCACTCGATGGTCGGACCGAGAACGATTTTCCCCAGCCGGGCCGCAGTCTTGCCGGCGGGCAGATCGACGTCATTCTCCGGGTCGCTGCCTACACTGTTCTCTCCCTGCTTCAGCCACGAGAGTCCGGAGAGCGTGAGCCAGCCGGTGGCACTGGTAAGTCGGGTGCGCCTCTCGTCTTTCCACTGCTGCACTTCGTCGGCGTGGGACATGGGCGCGACGGAGGCACCATTGGCAGCGTTTGGAGCATTAATCGGCGCAGCCTCTTCTTTACTCGAGCAACCTGCGATCACTACGACGGACAGGACGAAGGCAACGAGCACCCGCGCTGTGGATCTTCTATACATGACTTCCCCTGGGGCGATTCGAAATCTGCCACTTGTGCTTGGCCACCATTCTAGCGTTTCGATGGCAACAACGATGCAGAAAGCCCTGCCATTGAAAGTTGCTACGTACCGCATCACGCTGGCTGCAATCTCACTCGCGTTGCTCTTCGCGGGGTGTGGGGGTGCAGGGCCAGAGTCCCAGGGGGAGAAAACCAGAGCAAGCGAGAGTTCCGCCTCGGAGGAGACCACTTCCTACGCACAATGCAGTTCGGAATGGCGCACTCTCGAACCGGGCCTGGAGGTACGCAACGCGGGCTGCGACAAGAAGAGTCCGGAGCCGCAGATCACGGCCGTTCGAATCGACTCCGGCCAATGGAATCTGAGCGCAGAGATCAAACGCGACGGTGAAGCGCGAGAATTTGCCGAAGGAGATGCGCCGGTCTTCGCTCTGAACGCTAACTTCTTTGATGAAAACAGGGCACCGCTCGGCCTGGTCTACAACGGGCGGCAACTGCAGCCACCTCATCCGGTGTCGTGGCAGCCACTTCTGATTCTCGACAAGAAAGGTGACGCGCAGATGGTTCCTTTCAAACGGTGGGTAAAACTTCGGGGTGAAGCTGTGATGGCACTGCAATGCGGCCCCCGTCTACTCACTGCTGGCGTGAAGAACCGCGTCAAACAGGGTGAGCCTTCGCGAAGGAGCGGAGTCTGCCTCCGGAAGAACGAAATCATCTTCTTCGCAACTTCCGGCGACCAGTACCTCGACGTCCATCAGGTCGCAGATCTGGCAGCTCGGCCTGTCGGTGTAAACGGTCTGGGCTGCAGCGAGGCCATGCTCTTCGACGGTGGCCCATCGACGCAGCTTTTTCTTCAGGCAGGCGGCGAGAAGATCGACATTCGCGGCGACCGCGTGCCGGTGTTTGTGGTGGCGCGGAGAGCTGATGAAAGCAGAACGATGAAAGTCGGGCCGGGGGCCGGGGTCGGGGGGCCGGAGTAAGGACAAATCGAATCACTCCGTGTTACCGCAGCGACGTCATTCCGATGAGCGACGCTGTAGTTTGACGAGTTTGCGCGCTGTATCGCGCGAAGAGGAATCTCCGTACCGCACCGCGGAGGTCGTGTCGATCGACCGCATCTGCGCGGACCGGAGATTCCTCTTCGCAGTCAGGCCAGCTCGACACTGACGATTGCGCGGCTCATCGGAATGACGCTGACCATCGCGCGCGTAGATGGTCAGAATGACGAAAGGAGTTCCATCGACCACGAAGCCTGCGTGACAGATCAGTCCTTCGTCGAGTATTGAGCCGATCGTCACTCGATCGTAGGCGCCACGTTTCGGAATTCGGCGAACTGTGGTGCATGCAGTGGGAGGACTGGTCATGGGAACTCCTGAGGTCGAGCTGGTGCATTTGATTATCGACGAGGAGGTTGCTCAGTCGGATCTATTTCCGGGCTTGTGACGACCGGAAGCGGATTCGTGCGCATAGTGTCGTCTACCGATACCGACAGCATCGGCGGTGCAACCGCAGCCGCTCCCGGAGGACGTCCGCGGCGCGCTGACGGTCCTGAACTCGGCAGCACCACTTCAACGCCATCCTGACCTCTGCGGCCCGCTCCACCTCGCCGCGCCTTCTCGAGAGTCATTAAAAATCCGAATGCCGGTTCCTTGAACTGCACATGACGCAGCACTGCCCAATTGCGTCGTACATAGTCCTGAAGAAAGCGCAGGACGTGTCCCAGACTGATGATCCTGCAGGGTGGAACCTCACCGACAGGAGGCAGGGCGCCGAATGCGATCAGACGAATCTGGTAGCCCGACGGCATGATCACCATTCCGTTGTGCATGAGTTGCGTCGAGATTTCTTCGATCTCGGTAGAACTGCATCCGAACCGACTTACCACCGCGCGCAACACCGCAGGGTCTGTCGCACCGGTGTTGATTCCGACGCGTCCTTCCTTCACTTCCCCAATGACCATGTCGATACGGTCACGGGGTACATCGAGACCGGGATCAGGTTCTGAGAGCTCGATGCCATGCACGAGACCAGAACCATTCGATGAAGCTGGTGGAAACCTGAAGGCAAGAATGTCGATGTCGGTTACGGTCTGGAACTGACCCCGGCGTTTCGCGGCCATGATCGGATACTCAGCAGAGGTGAAGTAACCGTTCAATTGCAGGTAGGCCTGCACGAGGGACACGGCGTGATCCAATCAAAAGCCTCCAGGCCCTCTGCCGGAGCGAGCCGAGCAGACGTCTGCGAATTGGAGGCCAATCGAGCGGTCACTCTCCGCCGAGCGCACTTCGTCCAGTGACCGGAAGGCATACACGAGACGTGTGTGGCACAGGCAATCCTGCCTTGTGGCGCGGTGAGGTGGGTTCTTCTCCCGCCCTACGGTTCGTACGTGTCGCCGGAGCATCGTGGATAGGAACGGAACGAAATCGTCCATCGAAGTCAGCGCGTCGCGCCACAGGCAGAATTGCCTGTGCCACACAACCCCGTCCCAATGTTCTTCAACGTACTCCGCGACGCCGCTTTTCCGGTGTCGCCAGCCGGTACACGTCGCCGGTGTTGTAGTCGAGTAGATAGAGTTCGCCGTTTTCATCCTCGCCGAACGAAGTGATCAGCAGCCGCGTATCCAGGACCTCGTCGCTCTTCCAGCTGCCGTCGCTCTTCTGGCTGGCAGCCCAGATCCGTCCGGAGCAGAAATCCCCGTAGAAAAACAGTCCGTCAAACTGCCGGTGATTCATTCCGCGGTAGCGGTAGCCGCCGGTCACCGAGCAACCAAGCGTGTGGTTGTACTCGATGATCGGGGCAGTGAGTCCGCCTCGATCGCAGTTTGTCGAAGGATTGAAACAATGCGCACCTTCCATCAAGCGCCAGCCATAGTTCTCGCCGCCACCGCTGCCGGCTTTCTGCAGATCGATCTCTTCCCATTGGTTCTGCCCGACATCAGCGATGAAGAGATCGCCGGTCAGCCTGTCGAATGAGAATCTCCAGGGGTTGCGGAGACCGAGCGCCCAGATCTCAGGCAACGCGCCGGCTCGTCCGACGAAGGGATTGGTCGGTGGGACCTTATATGTTTCTGCGTCGACGTCGATGCGAAGCAGTTTCCCGAGCAGTGTCCCGAGATTCTGGGCACGGTCACCGGGATCTCCACCGGAACCGCCATCGCCCATACCAATGTATAGAAAGCCATCCGGACCGAAGGCAAGCTGACCTCCGTTGTGGTTCGCGAATGGCTGAACAACCTGAAGTAGAACGCGGGCCGAGGCGGGGTCAGCTACATTGCGATCAGCGGAAACTTTGTAGCGTGCGATGACTGTGTCTCCGCGCACGTCAGTGTAGTTGACGAAGAAGAGTCCGTTGTCGCGGTACCGTGGATGAAACGCTGCGCTCAGGAGTCCGCGCTCGCCGCCTTTCGAGGTGAGCGCGCGGATGTCGAGGAAGGGCTTAGGCAGAAGGCGTTGACCGTCGTAGATCATGAGCCGTCCGTCCTGCTCGGTGATGAAGAGGCGGCCACTGCCATCGACTGCGTGCGTGAGCGCAATCGGAGTCTTGAGTCCGGTAGTGACTTTGATCAGACGAACGTCAGGCGCTGAGAAAGTCGTGGAAGCAACGAAGAAGAATGTTAATGCGAGAAGGGCTCGGATCATGGAACTGCTGATTGCACGTAGCATGCAGATGTAGCCCCGCGAAATACTTTTGAGCGAAGCGGTTTTGGCGTCGCGGGGCAGACCATGCAGCTGCAACGCTATAAGTGCCCGCTCGACGTCATTCCGATGAGCATGGGATGCCTTCGGTTAACCTGCGAGGTTGGAATGCGAAGAGGAATCTCCGTTCCGCGCCGCGATGGTCGTACCGATGCACCGCGTGCGCGCTGACCGGAGATTCCTCCTCGCTGCAAGCGCCGCGTCAGCCGTCGATCACCCGTGCTCGTCGGAATGACGCGCGGTAAAATATCCGATACCTCGGTGTCCTCTTCTTACCTCTGCGTTCTGCGTTCATCAGCTTTCGCAATACGCGGATAGGCCGCCATCTCCGCCTCCTGCCATAGTCGTATCGACTCCGGCATCGCCGGCGAAACAGCGGTCGAGCCGATGGCCTGCATCACACGTTCGGGAGACACGTTGCCATCGGGTGCCCTCAACAGCCCTTTCACGAAGGCCACGGCGATGAGCTGGCCGCCGGCCTCGAATTTCTGTTCCATGAAGAACCACTTCTCGTCCCAGGCCACAACTCTCGACGTGAGTGTGTAGCGCTGAAACGGCTGCAGTGATCGGAAGAAGCGAATCATGGCGGATCCGACCAGAGGTCTCCATTTCTTCCTGAAAACGATTCCCAGAAGCCCGAATCTCGTCAGCAGGTCGCTTCGCCCGAGGTCCATGATGGTGAGGTAGCGACCGTTGTTCATGTGACCGTTGATGTCCAGATCATTCGGCATGACCTGCAGCGACATGACCGAAGCGTCCAGCGCATCGATACGTGAGCGGCGGCGGCTGCGAAGGACAGTCAGAAGCATCCGGAAGAAAAGCATCATATTTAGAATGGAGAATGCAGAACGGAGAATGGAGAGTGTGAACCATCTTCCTGAAGGGACAGTTTGTTCACATCCACCACTTCCAGTCTTTCAGATTGTAAGATCACCGGCGTTCATCATCCTCCATTCTCCATTCTCCATTCTCCATTCGCCACTCAATGCACGATTCCTACGCAGCTCTGCGCATCGCACCTTTCCGCTGGTTCATCGCCAGTCTCTGGACCATCACCCTCGGAACGCAGATCCAGATGCTGGTGGTTTCCTGGCAGATCTACGAGATGACCCGAGACCCGCTGTCACTGGGACTCATTGGCCTGGCCGAAGCGATACCCTTCATCAGCTCGTCATTATTCTCGGGACATCTGGCGGATCGGCTCGAGCGGAAACGTATCGCGCTGGTGGCCACCTTCGCGCACATTCTCTGTACCGCCGCTCTTCTCGCTTTCACCCTGTATCCATCCACGCGACTGCATGGAAGCACATGGCCGATCTACGCGGTGGTCTTCCTGAGCGGCTTTGCTCGAAGTGTTCTCAAACCGGCTGCGACAGCTCTTTCCGCGCAGATGATGCCGCGTGAGCTTTACGGCAATTCCATCGCCTGGCGAACATCGACCTGGCAATCCGCTGCAGTCATCGGCCCAGCTGTCGGCGGAGTTCTATATGCAGCTGGCGGCGCAGCGTTCAGCTATATCGTGGCTCTGCTGCTGATGGTCATTTCACAGGCGACTCTCTTTCTGATCAAGGGTACATTCCGTGCGGCGAGCGTCGGTGAGCGGGAATCGTTGAAGGAGAGTCTGGCCACAGGTCTGCGCTTCGTATTCGGCAACTCGTTACTGGTCGGTGCCCTCTCACTGGATCTGTTCTCGGTACTCTTCGGCGGTGCGGTCGCGCTCCTCCCCATCTTCGCGGTCGAGATTCTGCACGTCGGGCCGCGAGGGCTGGGATTGCTGCGCGCTGCACCTGCGGTCGGCTCGGTGCTGATGGGGATCGCGCTCGCGCATCGTCCACCGCTCAGAAAGGCAGGCCGAGCTCTGCTCATTGCGGTCGCGCTGTTCGGCGTAAGCATGATCGCCTTCGCGCTCTCGAAGAACTTCTACCTTTCGCTCTTCATTCTCGCCTTCAGCGGCGCGGTCGACAACATCAGTATCGTGGTGCGCTCGACGCTGCTGCAGGTCTACACACCGCCGGAGATGCTGGGCCGCGTGAGCGCAGTGAATCAGATCTTCATCGGTTCGTCGAACGAGATCGGCGCGTTCGAGTCCGGAGTGGCGGCTCGTTTCATGGGAACCGTACCCTCGGTCGTGTTCGGTGGATTCGTCACACTGCTGGTAGTGGCGGTGGTGGCGCTGCAAGTACCGGCGCTGCGCCGACTGGGAAGGATCGAGGGGTAATGGTGAAAGCGGCCGGGGTCAGGGGGCCGGGGGCCGGAGTAGAGGCTGATGAACGCAGAACTCAGAACGTAGAACGATGAAGTAAGAAAGTGAGGCCGGGGGCCGGGGTCGGGGGGCCGGAGTAGAAGTTAAAACGCGCCATTTGCGTCCCCGCCGCGCCGTCATTCCGATGAGCGACTCTGTACTTCTGCGAGCTTGCGCGCTGTGTTGCGCGAAGAGGAATCTCCGTTCCGCGCCGCGCGGCTCGTCATGACCAACCGTGTCTGCGCGGACCGGAGATTCCTCTTGGCAGTTTCAACCCCGCGACGCTGACCATCACGCGGCTCATCGGAATGACGTGAGAGTTGCGCGAGGCTGAATCTGCCTCTACTTTCTTACTTCATCGTTCTGCGTTCTGAGTTCTGCGTTCATCAGTCTCTACTCCGGCCCCCCGGCCTGCAACTCAAGCCGTCAGCAGCTCCCAATCATTGTCCGGTGCGTCGGTGGCCAGTGATAAGCCGCCGTCGCTGCCGAGAAACACTGGATCCGGCATGAGTGTGACCTTGCCGCCGCCGACCTGCTTGAGCGCGTCTTCCAGTGCGCCGGCCAGGCCGTTGATCAGACCGCCGCCGCCGGAGAGGATGATGTTGTTGCGCACCTTCTCCTGAAACTCGGGCTCGACGCGGGAGAGCAGGTCGATCATGGTTTCCACTGCCGGGGCGATAATGGTTTCGCACGCGGCTTTCATCTCGTTGGTGATGTCGAGCTCCGTCGGGACTCCACGCACAGGCGCACTGACCAGAACTCGACCCTTCGCGCTGCCGACGAAGCTCATTTTTTCTTTCCAGTCGCGCACCATGTACACGGTGATCGTGGCGTCTGGGTAACGGTCCTGCACCAGTTTGAGCAGCTGGTCGTCGATCGAGTCGCCAGCCACGGTCAGCGTGCGCTGATCCTCTTCGGTCGGATAACGTCCCTTCATCACGCAGAAGTCAGTCGTGCCCGCACCGATGTCGATGATCATCGTATGCAGCAATGCGTCGAGCCCGTACGCAACAGCGAACGGCTCGGAGACGATCATCAGACTGTCGACGATTCCTTTCATCGAATTACGCAGATGCTGCTTGTTGGTGCGCAAGGCTGCAGCAGGAACGCCCACCACGGCCCTCACGTTCCGCGCTTCGCCCTCGCCCGTCTTGACGCCCACGAGCGAGAGCAGATGCTGGAGCAGCTCGCGCACGGCCTGAACGTCTTTCTCGGAACCTTCCTTGAGCAGACCGCGCTCCAGGGGTCGATGCAGATCGACCATGGTGCGATTTGCGAGCGCCTCGTGACCGATCAGAACCTGCCGCTTCAGGACCTTCTTTGCAACCATGTCGACCGGCCATCCGACATAACTTTCCACGACGAAGCGCTCGCCGTTGGAAGCGGAGATTGCGCTGCGCGAAGTACCAAGGTCGATTCCTACACGAAGCGGTTCTTTGTTGCTCGGCATGCGTGACTACCCCTTCTCTTTCAGTGTGTTCCTGCCATCTGCATAGGACCTGATTCCGAGGTACAGCGCCTCGGCAATCTGTTGACGATACTCTGGTGTGAGGAGCAATCGTACCTCGTCGGGATTCGAGAGGCACGATACTTCGGCGAGAATCGCAGGCATCTCGGTTGCCGTCAGAACGAGAAAAGGTGCGCGTCGTACACCCCAGTTCTCGAGTTCAGGATTGGCGGGATGAAGATGGCCGTGCATTTTTTCCTGGATGGCGCTGGCTAACTTCTTCGACTCGCCCTGTCGAGCGTCTGCATAAACGCTCTCGAGCAGTCTGCGCAGGTCAGACAGCGAATAGCCCGAGACTGCGTTCTCGGCGGCGGCGAGCTTAGTGAGCGTCGGATCGTCGGTAGGTCCGAGGTAGTAAGTCTCCACGCCACGACTCTTCGGGTTGCGTACGGAATTCACGTGAATCGAGACGAAAATGTCTCCTCCGCTTTGATTGGCACGTGCGGCCCGTTCACTGAGCGGGACCGTTTTATCCTGATCGCGGATCGCCGTCACTTCGAACGAGGCGCGCTGCAGCAGAGCGCCGAGCCTTCTTTCGATGTCGAGCGTGATCTCCTTCTCGAGGATCAGGCCGCCGGCTGTCGAGCCGGGATCAGCGCCGCCATGTCCGGCATCGAGCACGACATGATGGATGTCGAGTGGGAACGCTGCGGTATCAATCGGGACCGGCATCTCGAAGCGTTCAGAGACCGGGAAGACCGGATAGATCCGACGCTGGCGCCGTGGCGTTCTCGTTTTCTCGATCGAGGCTCGGGTGAGTTCAGGTTTAGTGGAGAACGACGAAACGATCTGGGATGAACCGATGAGGCTGAGAGGGATCAGCAGCAGAGTCGAGCGTCTGAACCACGTTCGGAACCATCGACGACCGGGGCGCAACGAAGCAGGGACCAGGCCCTGAATCGTCTCCACATTGTCCTCGACTGCCCGGCGCACGACCTTCTGGCGAATGCGCACCTTCCGCCTCTCGTTCACTCAGCCCCCAGCCCTGCTCATTGTGCATTAGAAGCGAGTAACCCGGGCAGTTATTCGCCGGAGCCGGCCGGGGGCCGGGGTCGGGGGCCGGAGTGGGGACAAATCGAATCACTCCGTTCCTGCCACGACGTCATTCCGATGAGCAGGGGAAGCTTCGGCTGGCTTGCGAGGTGTAACGCGCAAAGAGGAATCTCCGTTCCGCGCCGCGGAGGTCGTAATGGTGCACTGTGTCGGCGCGGAACGGAGATTCCTCTGCGCAGTGAATGCTGCGTCAGGATGACAACCGCGCGCGCTCATCGGAATGACGCCAACTTGGGATAGAGAGACCCGCGGGCCGCATGAATTACAATAAGAAAATGTCACACCGATCAACGACCGTCCTCGTCGCTACACTTTTTTTCGTCGCCGCAACCGTCTTCTGCTCGACGCTCACAGCCGGACAGAATTCCTGGACCGGCAGCGGGCCCCACGGTGGAAGCACGAGTGCCATCGCCATTGATCCCCAATCGCCATCGACGCTTTACGCGGGCTCACCGTTCGGCGTCTTGAAGTCGACCGACGGTGCATCGAGCTGGGCCTTCTCGTTTTTCAGACGACCGGCACGTATCTGGTCGATCTCGGTGAACCCGCAGGCGCCGAACGAGGTGGCCGCCTCTGGTGACTCCATCTTCGTTCTCTCGAACGACAGCGGTCAGTCCTGGAAGATCATGCGAGCGGGCGAGGGTGCCGACATGGTTTTCTTCAGCGCCGACGGAACTCTCTTCGCTTCGTACAACTCGCTGCTCCAGAAGAGCCGCGATCTCGGGACGAGCTGGGCCCCCGCCAGCAGCGGCCTCCCGTCCAATCCCGTAGTTCGTGAACTGGTAGGAGATCTCTCATCGGCTTCGAATCTGTACGCCCTCGCCAACAGCCGGATTTTCAAATCGACCGACGGCGGAAACCGATGGACCGCCACCGCTTCAGCGGGAGTCGGAGAAACGATTGCGCTGGCTGCTCCGGTCACGGGAACACTGCTGGCGGGAGGAACGAAAGGAATCGCCAAAACCACCAACGACGGCAGTTCCTGGACCAGTCTGAACTCCGGCCTTCCCGCCAAACTCATTCGTGATAACGCCGACCTGGTGACCGACATCGCGACCGACATCGACGACCCGGCCGTTCTGTATGCAACGCTTCTGTACAGTGGCATCTACCGCTCACTCGACGGTGGTGCGAACTGGCAGGCATCGGCCGAACCCGCTTCTTCATCGACTCCGAAGCAGATCGTTGCGCGCGGCGGGACGGCCTGCGCGGCCTCTGAGAATCGAGGCGTACTCTGCAGCGTTGATCGCGGATTGAACTGGATCCAGCTAAACCGAGGGTATTCGACGCAGGAAGTGCGTTTCGTCAAACCGATGCCTGACGATCCGCTGAAGCTGTTCGCAGGTACATTTTCGAACGGACTCTTCGTCACAGCCGACCGAGGCCGCACCTGGAGCGCGGTGGTCGGCTTGCCGGTGTCGGTCATGATGTCGATGGCAGTAGCGCCCAGCGATCCTTCGACCATCTACCTCGGCACCGGCGGAGCGGGCCTCTGGAAAAGCAGCGACCGTGGTGAGTCGTGGGTTCAGGTGACCCCTGCCATCGGACCGGCCGGGACCATCACTTACATCGAAGTGGATCCTACCAATGCATTAACTGTCTACGCGGCACTTCTTGGCGCGGGAGTCTATAAGTCGATCGACGGGGGACGCAGCTGGACCAACATCGGAGGCGGTCTCACAGGAACGCAGACCGTCGATCATCTTTCAATCGACCCTGTCGATCCGCTCACGATCTGGGTTCCGCTTCCTGGCGGAACCAGCGTGAGCAGAGACGGTGGAATGACCTGGACCATGGTTGCCGGAATCGGAGCGTCGAGAGTCCTTCCGACCGGGACGTCGCTGCTGATCGCCAGCAATTCCAGATCAATCTTCAGGAGTACCGACGGCGGAACGAAGTGGACGCCAATCATGAACGGGCTGCCGGTCATCCGCCCTGCAGACTACATCCAGTTCGTGCGACGCGATTCGCTGTCGGGGGCGCTCTACGCCTACGTCCTCAAAAGCGATGTCGTGCCAAATTCTTTCACGCTGTTCCGCAGCGTCGACAACGGAACCTTCTGGAAAGAAGTGATCGCGCCGCCGATCCCGTTGACCGTTTACTCTCTCACCGTGAATGGACCGACGATTTATGTCGGCAGTCATCTGGGGATCTATGAGATGACCTTCGTCGCACCCGGCCCCCGGCGTCGCGCCGCGAGACGCTGACCGTGTCGAGCACAGGCAATCGCCTGCCTGTGCGGGCGAATCCGTGTGGAGCACAGGCAACCCTGCCTGTGACGCGCTGAGCATGCTTCGAAGCCCCTTCTCCACCACAAAAGGCCAGGCCAAATCACCCGTGAATCCTGCCGTTGCTTCGCCCGTCGAAATCAGCTGGTCCCGTCACAGGCAGGATTGCCTGTGCTCCACACATCTCGGATAATAGATCGAGTGGCGGAACGCATCTCGCGCCAGGGGACTACCCGGTTCACTGAGAACGCCGAGACAGAAACCACCTGAGGAATGCGGGTCCAATCACTCCTCGCGCCATGTCTTATACTCCCCCACTCATGAAGCCCTCCGACCGGCGCACCGCAGAGCGAATAGGATTCGATCCATCCCTTCGCGGGAGAATCGATCATCAGGAAGTCAGCGTCGTCGATGCGGGGCTGATCAGCGCAGGGGCCGAGCATGCAGCACCTCTCCGGCTCGGATCGAGAGTGCGCCTCGACTTCACATGGGAGGAAGAGCCGCTCTCGTTCCATTGCGTGGTCGCCCGCACTGAACTCCGCAGCCGAGGCACTTACCGATCGGGACTGCAGTTCGCTGAAGCGGTCGGTGAGAGTGACGTCATCATGAAGCGGCTCGTCTCCGACTACGTGACTGAGCAGATCAAGGAATTGAAAGCGAACGCGCGCGGAAAAGGGCAGGATTGGTTCGACCACGTTCCTTTCCTGCGAGATGGATCGAGCAGACAGCTCTCGAGTCATACGGAATTTCTTCGATGTAGCCTCGAACAGGGGAAGTGGAAACGCGAGATCGTAGCCGCCCCTGATCAACCGCCATGCGGTTTTACCGTTCTCGCTTCGGAGTCAGAAGAGGAGGTCGGCAGCCTCTGTCAGGCCTTCGAAACTGGTGATGAAGCCTCGCGGAGACTGATCCGGGTCTGCGCTGAAACCACCACTCGCTGAAACGTCCGAAGAACGAACTTTGCACAAAGGATCCCGAATGAACACCTCGAAGAATCTCACGGTACTTACCCTTCTCGCGCTGACGCTGGCCCTCTCCTGCGCGCCGGAAAAGAAGGAGCGCGCCTCCACCGACATTTCAGTAGGTCTGTTCGTCGCTTTAACCGGATCGCAGGCCAGCTACGGTCAGGCCGTACGCGCGGGAGCTCAGGCAGCCGTCGACGAAGTGAACGCAGGCGGCGGGCTACTGGGTAGAAAAGTCAGACTCATCGCGGAGGACACGCAGGGGAAGCCGGAAGAAGCAGCGTCGGTCGTCACGAAGCTCATCACCCGGGATCATGTGATCGGCCTGGTCGGAGAGACAGGTTCATCGCGCACGCTGGCTGCCGCACCGATCGCGCAGAACAGCCGTGTTCCGCTTGTTTCTCCCGCTTCGACCAATCCCGAGGTAACGAAAAAAGGCGACTACATCTTTCGCATCTGCTTCACCGATGAGTACCAGGGCCGCGCTCTGGCAAGCTTCACTCGCAAGAGCATCGGCGCTAAACGTGTGGCAATTCTCACCGACGTGCGAAGCGATTACTCCGTAGGACTCGCCGACGTTTTCTCGAAAGAGTTCACTCGCCTGGGCGGCACCGTCGTCGCGCGCCAGAGTTATGCAGAAGGTGACAGTGACTTCCGTGCACAGATCACAGCGATCGGACAGGCCGCTCCGGAAGCGCTGTTCGTTCCCGGCTACTACACCGACGTCGGCCAGATCGCCACGCAGACCCGTGACCTCGGACTCAAGTTTCCACTTGTCGGCGGCGATGGGTGGGACTCACCGACCCTGCTCGAGATCGGAGGCGCAGCTCTGGACGGCTGTTTCTTCGCAAGCGAGAGAGCCAGCGACGAGACCTTCAGGTCGAAATGGAAGCAGCGGACAGGACGGGACGCTGAGACACTGAACGCGCAGGGATATGACGCGACCGCGGTGCTGCTTCAGGCGGTGCGCCTGGCCGGTAAAACCGACGGACCTGCAGTTCGCGATCAACTGGCCAAAACAAAAGACTTCAACGGAGCGTCAGGTAAGATCACCATCGGACCTGACCGCAACCCCATCAAGCCGGTGGCCATCGTGGGGATTCAGGGTGGTAAGACCGCGCTGAAAGAGTGGATACAGCCTTGACGCGGCCGGGGGCCGGGGTAGGGGGCCGGAGTAGGGGGGCCGGAGTAGGGACAAACCGCGTCTTCTTGTACCACCGCACGTCGCTCCGATCCGTTCGGCGTGTGCGCCTCTTGTTTGTCTTTACCCCGGCCCCTCGACCCCGGCCCCCGGCCTGCGTTTCTGCGTTCTGCGTTCATCAGTCGCCGGAAATTCTCAGCCGGCCGAACGCTATTCCTCGGCAAACACTCCATGAACAGTAAGCACGGCCGTCGCTGCGAGAAGTCCAAGTACGACCAGTGACTGCGAGGGCGAACGGCCAGCCGCAATCAGAGTTTCGAGGACTGCTTCGCCGTCGAGGTTGGTGATCCAGCCGAGGATCACCGGCCATTTCAGGGTGAAGATCGCGGCCCAGCACATGGTTACGCCGAACCAGGCCACGCGCTGCGCGATCGTGAGTGGTTGGAGGAGCCGTCGTTCGCGTTCCTGACGCGAGACCAATTGCGCTCGCAACCAGAGCAGACCAGGATCGGGCAGCACCATCGTCAACCCATCCCTGGCGACCTCCGCCAATGCGCGGGTGGTCGCTGGAATCACGCGGCACTCTTCACAGATACTGAGATGCGCATCGACGTTCGCATCGGAATTTCCGTTGCGGACGTGTTCGATGATTTTTGCTTCCCAGGAACATACCTGACTGTTCACTGCAGCACCTCCATGCCGAGCCCGTGGCTGGTCAGCATTGCCTCGAACTTCTTCCGCGCACGAAAGAGAAGGACTCGGACACTGCCTTCCTGCACCGCCAGAATGCCGGCGATCTCGCGATGATCGCAACCTTCGACATGGGCGAGCCAGAGCAATGCCCGTTCCTGCGGTTTGAGTTTCTGCAGCAGGCGCTGCACATCCATTCTGCCGTCAGCGCTGGCCTGTTTTCTCGAAGGCATCCACCGCGTGAGCATCGATTCCTTCTCTCTCGAGACTCGTCGCCACTGATCGATCATCAGATTCGTGGCAATCCTGTAGAGATACGCTTTCATTTCCGACTCCTGTCGTCCGACCAGCGGTGATCGAATAAATTGGAACATGGTCTTCTGAAAGATTTCTTCTGCGGCGGCCGTGTCCCGCAGCGAACGCGTGAGATACGACATCAGTGGCTTCGACCATGTTCGATAGAAAATCTCGAAGTCTCTCTCATTGAGCGGCTGGCCGGCCTGCGCTTCAGGCCCGCCAGGCACCGCGTCGAATATGGCTTCATTCATCATTTCTGAACTCGCGTCGCGCTGACAATCAGGCTGCCGCAGGCAGATTGCGATCCGGCTCATTTCCGGGGAGCAGTCCCCAGGCCTTTGAAAGACGATACGAAACGAAGGCCGTGATCAGGAATCCCAACCCGACCGACACCAGCAGCACCCCGGCAGTCATGGGACCTTGCTCGACGTCTCCCTGGGCCGTCCAGAAGGAGAGTCCGATCAGGGCAAGTCCCAGCAGGAGCAGGACGATCCCGACCTTCACTGATCCGAGAATCTTCAGCAGAGGAAGACTCGGTGAAACGCTTTCCCGTCCGAAGGAATCGAGGAAGCTGCGTCCTTCAGCGGTTTGAAGGAAATCGGCGAACTCTCGTGAGGATCCAAACTTGTCCAGCATCCGGTTGTACACTTCCGCCTTGGACTGAATAGCAAACTTCTTCCTTCGGTTGCTGACGATCATTCCGACGATGATCGTGGTGAAGAGACCTGCGAATAAGGTGAGGGGAATCAGAATTTCATAGCCTTCCATGTGCGTATCCTCCTGACGAGCCTTTTCTGCTCTCGTCAGCAATCAGAACGACCGACAGGGCTTCGACGTTAACAGCAGGACGCGAGAAAGATGAAAAGTTACCGGATCGAAGAGTACGTGCGGATGGAAGACACCGACACTGCAGGGATCGTTCATTACCAGTCGTACTTCCGTTTTTTCGGGAGAGCGGAGACGGAAATGTTCCGCTCGCTGGGACTCAACTACGAGGGACTACTCCGAGATCACGCTCTCTCCCTCCCGCGGGTGCACGTGGAGTGCGATTTTCTGCAGCCGCTGCGGCTCGACCAGCTGGTTTCGGTCGAAGTCACCATCGCAGCGGTACGACGCACTTCGCTGACGCTGGAGTTCGCGATGCGTCTGGCTGAAAGCAACGAGCTGAAGGCCACAGCTCGATACGTGATTGTGGCCGTAGGTGTGGAGAATTTTC
>JBKJUK010000357.1:0-3218 GCA_046590705.1 Thermoanaerobaculia bacterium | reverse complement strand
CCTTCCGCTGGTCCGACTTGCCTTCTTCTTCGCCTTCTTCGCTGTTGCCCAGTTGTGCGGATCCAACGGAAAAACCGATCGCCACCACTGCGGCCTCCACCACGATCATGCCGACGGCTTCAGACAGCGACGAGTGTGGACCGATCCTGCCCAGAAGAAAAAGAAGACCTGCGGAAATCAAAATGCCGAGGCCGAGTTCCTCCACGGAGTCGATGGCGACCTCGACCCAGGAGGTGTCGTGACGGATTCCTGCTAGCCGGTTGTAGCCGAGCAGAAGAAGAAATGTCACGCCGAGCAGGACGACAAGCCCCAGCGGCTCGACCACGAAGGCCGAGAACCACATTTCCGTGGTGTACAGAAGCGGAAGACTGAACAACAACCCGCCAGCGATCCCCCGACCGTATTCACGCAGCGAGTCATGAATCGAGGGAGCTTCTCGCGGCGTTGACAGATCAGAGGCGGAGCTGTTCATCAGAGGGACGACCTCGATCATTGGCTGCTCGAATACCGCGCCCTACTTCTTTTCCAACTGTTCCCGCATTTTCTCTTCATTCTCGCGCATCTCCGGAGTGAAGGCCTCACCGTAATCTTCAGCTTCAGCAATCTGACGGATCTCGATCTCGGCCTGCTGCTCGGCCATTCCAGGGCACCGCTTCACCCAATCGATCGCAGTTTCCATTGAATCAACTTTCCAGATCCAGAACCCGGAGAGCAACTCCGCTTGATTGTCGAATGGGCCTCGGGTCACGATCCGCTCATCGCCGGAGAACTTCACGCGTGCGCCTCTGGAACTCGGACGTAGTCCTTCGCCGGCCAGGATGACACCAGCTCTGACCAGTTCTTCGTTGTACTTTCCCATCTCCGACAGCAGCTTTCCGTCGGGCATCGATCCTTTCTCGGAATCCGATGTCGCTTTGATCAACACCATGCATCGCATCAGCGTTTTCCTTATTTTGTTCCTGTAACGTTGCGCACTCCATACGTCGAAGAGGATCTCTGTTACGCGCCGCGACGATCGAACCGATGCACCGTCTCTGCGCGGAACGGAGATTCCTCTTCGCACTTACGACTGCGAGACCCTGATGATCACGCGTGCTCATCGGAATGACGTGGCCGCGACTGTAGTGTATTCGCTCTGCCTCTACTTCGGCCCTCGGCCCCCGGCCGCTCTTACTGAAGACTAATGCCGCTGAAGGCTCGAGGCTCTGCGTCGCCACTTCGCGCGTACTTTGTCGAACTTCCCCCGCTGCTCGGGTCTGAGGATCGCGGCGATCTCACGGTCGGCAGCATCGATTTCGGCGCGAATCTGCGGATGGACGATTGCCCATTTCGCTTCGATGTTTTTGTGATGCCGGTCGACGATTGCGCGTGTACGCGCCTTCTGGTCCTCGGTCAGCGAGAGTTCTCGATCGAGCGTTCTCACTACGTGTGAGGAAACGAACTTCACGCCGTGCTTCGGGAAAATTCGATGGTGGCGCATCAACACCAGGTGATCGACGAGAACCCCGGCCAGAGCTCCCGCCACAAAACAGCTGACCACCACCAGGATCGCCTTCCACTTCGCGCGCGGTTTCGGCTCATTCGGCAGCAAGGTAGGGGTCCTCACTCAGCACTGCCAGTTGCGAAGCGGAGTCGAGAGAATATTCGGTTGAGTCGTTCCAGCTGTACCAGGTGACAGGAAGCGCAAGCACAGCAGCGAGCGTGACCGCGGCGATGGCTGGTCTCAACCAGCGCGCCAGCACATCCGCGAGAGTCAGCTGCTGCTGAAGGCGCTCATACAGAATCGCGCGCATGCGCTGTTCGGCAAGGGCATCTGGGAGACGCTGCAAGTCGCGGGCATCCCTTCGCAGGCGATTCATGAAATCGTCTTCACTCATCAGACACTCCTTCATAAAGATCCGCGAGACTGGTCTTCAGCTTTCTCCGCGCAAGCGAGAGGTGCGAGCGCGCCGTGCCTTCCGAAAGCCCGGTGATGGCCGCAATCTCGCCATGACTGAACTGCTCTACAAGATACAGCCGGGCGACCAGACTCTGCATCTGCGGCAGTTCGGTAAGGGCCTTGTCAATCCGGGCACCGATCTCGGCTACAGACGCATCGACGTACGGATTTCCTCGAGTGGTCAGAGTGGAATCGGACTCGATCGACTCATGAGTGAATCTCGTTCTGCGCCTGGCCACATCGAGGGAAAGGTTGGTCACAATCCGGAAGAACCAGGGACCGAATCGTTCACCCGGTCGAAATGAACTGAGTTTCTCGAATGCCCTTACGAATGATTCCTGCACGATCTCCTCGGCGTCGGCCGCGTTGCGAACGATTCCCCAGGAGATCGAGTAAGCCCTTTTCATGTAACGTCCGACCAGAAAATCGTACTGGTTGACGTCACCCGACCTGACCCGCACGATCGCATTCGCTTCGAGCGGGTCATCGGCAAGAGCTGGATGTCGATCGGATTCAATCACGTCGAGCTGAAAGAGGTCACCAGCGCCCAGTGTAAAGACCCCGTGAAGAATCGGCACGGTCGTTCCTCAGTCCTGTTTGTGATTGCGAATCTTCGCTGCCAGCTTCGCTCGCTGCTCGGGCGTCAACACCTTCAGCGCCTGCGACACACCTTCGAGCATGTTGGCTCGCAGCTCGAGTTCGACCGACTGCTGCCGTTGCAACACCGCACGCGCTCCAGCAAGATCATCGGGGTTCGCAAGAAGAACTGCGCCAGCGTTCATGAAAGCCGCGGGCATCTGTTTACTCAGTTCCCTGTTTTCATCCCTGACGCTCTGATGGACGACTTTCAGTTGCTGCTCCTGCTCTGCGGTGATTCCCAACTCACCTTTCATCGAGTGCAGGCGATGCAGGCCGGACATGAGGCCACCTTCGTGACCACCGAAACCGCCGCGTCCATGCGGACCGGCAACGAGCGGGATCGAGACAACCAGGGCTGCCGCAGCGAGGCCGATTGCATACCTTGTGTAGTTGTTCATGATCTTTCCTCCGGAGTGCGAAGCGATTCATTTCGCTTCGGAAGACGTTACGAATGAGGGGCCGGATTGCTGAATGGCGGAAAAGACGCCGGGGGCCGGGGTCGGGGGGCCGGAGTAGAAGCTTGTTACACCGCGAGCGTGGCAGCGTGGTCCGATGAGCGCGTCATGCCGGAAGTGCCAGCGCGATGTCGTGCGAAGAGGAATGGGAGGCTGCCTTTACCCCGGCCCCCGGCCCCCTGACC
>JBKJUK010000323.1:0-8627 GCA_046590705.1 Thermoanaerobaculia bacterium | reverse complement strand
AGCGCCGTGGTCGTCGATTGAGTGGCCGGAATCCTCATCCCGCCGAGCTCGGACCTGACGAATGCGACCCCATCTCCCGCTACGGCAGGATGAAGTTCGAGGCGTGTGTAGATACCGGAATGAAGGCCTACGCCTTCGATTCCTACAATGGTTGTAATTGTTTTTCGGTTCGTATGCATGATGGACAGTTCTACTGTCTGCACTAAAGCGATCCGGGTGCCATGCTGCAGATCATTCCATTTCCAGCCGTAAGCTAAAGAAGCGCTTCGAGTTAGTGTTCTCGCCGGAGTTGGGAGGAACGGGAGATCTGTAGTAATCTTGCGTCAACACCGTCCCAATTCCGCAACACTCGTACAACCTATGCCTGATCTCGCGGAGCATGCGCCGAAGTTCAAGGAGCTGCTGTACCGATGCGTCGAAGACGTACGGGCGACGAAGGCTGCGCTCTACCTCCTCCGCGAAGAAGCCTGGATTCTCGCTTCCGAGTATGGCTTCCGGGCAACGGCCAGAAACAAGATCGTGCAAGACGATGTGGTCATCGACCGGCTGGTCACGAAACGCGGCGCTTTTTTTCTGAACGGAGTGGGCGCCGATCCAGCGTTCTCTGAACTGCTGTATGCCACGGACTCCTCCCGAATCCTCTGCGTACCGATCTACGCCCTCGGGCGATTGGTCGGGCTGATCGACATGCGCGACAAAGCAGCGCAGTCGCCCTTTGATGATGATGACGCGGTTGCGGCAGAGAAGATCGCCGCGTCATTTGAGACTCTGTTTGCTGAACGCGGACTTTTTGGTCACGACGAGATTCCCTCTGAGCCCGCACCCCGGGGTGTCGGCTGGCAGCCGGTGGGAACGCTGGAACAAGAGTCTTCTCCGTTGAGCGGCGCAAACGCTGTCGTAGCGCATGCAGAAAGAGCACTGTCGAAAGGCCTCTTGAGGGCGAAGCCTCCAGCTCGCGCAGTCGATGAATCGCAAATGAACCTCATCGCAGCGCATGCAGCACCGATTCTGTTTTTCCCTGGGGTCTTCGCTGTGATTCTCACCACAGCGCAAACCTCGCCCAGACAGAAGACTCTTACCTCAGCTCCTCTGCTGGACGAGCTTCGAGGTGAGATCGACGAGAAGATTCTGGGGTGGCTGGGCCGGCATGGAATCAAGGCCTCTGCACTGAATCGGGGAAACGAGGAGGCTCCTTTTGGCCTCTGGCGCGAAGCGCCGTCGACCACCGAGGCTTTTCTGAACGCTCCGATCGGGCTGATGAGGGCCGAGGCCATCGTGTTGAGCGTGGCCTTTCACGCAGAGCCTTCCGCCCGAACGCGAGCAGCGCTCGAGAAGCAACTGCTCCTGCTCAATCAGGTCACCGAGTCAGCGGCGGTCCGATCGGACGCTGCGGGGGTGCTGACTAAAGTCGCCTTCCAATTGCTCGAGCCGGACTTTTCGACCTTCCCTCATCTGGCAGCGCACTCGGTTCGAGTCTCGAAACTTGCGGGAAGGCTCGCGATCGAGGCAGCGCTTCCGGAGCCCGAGGTCGCCAGGGTTGAAATTGCAGCCCTGGTGCATGACGTAGGTATGCGCCTTCTCGACTACGACCGCCTCTACAGGAAGGAAACCCTTACTACGGAAGACCTGGCGCTGCTTCGCGAGCATCCGCTGGTGGGTGCCGCTCTCGTGGCTGCATCACCGCTCGGTGCGGAGATAGCCTCTCTGGTTGCTTCGCATCATGAGCGGCCCGACGGCAACGGCTACCCGAACAATCTCACTGGCGAACAGATACCGATGGGGTCACGCATCATCAGCATCTGTGAGGCTTTCGACGCCATGACAGCAGAGGATGGTTATCAGCAGATGGTTGACACCCAAGTAGCGCTTGAACGCATCGGTCGCGCGGCCGGTACCCAGTTCGACGCAGATCTGGCGAGCCGATTTTGCCGGATGATGGAGTAACTGTACGCGCCATGTAGAATCGCCGGCCGATGACAAGCGGAAAGCAGGCAGGCGAGCACAAACTCGTAGCGAGTAACAAGAAGGCGTACCACGATTACTTCGTACTCGATAAGTTCGAAGCCGGGCTGATGCTCACTGGCACCGAAGTGAAGTCACTACGCGACGGGCGCGCCAATCTCAAGGACAGCTACGTATTGCTGAAGAACAGTGAAGCGTTCCTGCTGGGGATGCACATCTCGCCGTATTCGCATGGCAATCAGCAGAATCATGAGGCAGATCGGACGCGGAAGCTTCTGCTTCACCGCAAGGAGATCGACCGGCTTTCGATCGAAGTGACACACAAAGGTTTGTCAGTCGTACCGCTGCAGATTTACTTCAAGGGCGGCCGGGTGAAAATCGAGATCGCCGTGGTGAAGGGTAAGAAAGTGCACGACAAGCGCGATACCGAGAAGCAGAAGGAAGCGGCACGCGAAGTCTCAGCTGAAATGAAGAAGATGCGGAACTGAGATATCCCGCTACGCCAGCGGGCTGGCCCGCATTTCTCACAGAGTATCTGCTGCGGACGTGGAGAGCAGCCCGTCTGCTTCGTGGCGCGACCTGTCGCCCCTCGACATAGTGTCGACTATGCCTTCGTCGCCAAATCGCCGTGCGCCTCGCATCCAGGCCACTCTCCGCCGCCTCGCGACGAAGGAGTGTGAGAAGTGCGGGCTGGTGAAGCGGTGCGAAACCTTGACCTTCCGAAAAATCTTTCTGTAGAGTGGCCCGATGTCCTGGTTCAAAAAAGAGAAGAAACCGAAAGAACCGATCGAGCAGAAGCAAACCTCAATCCCCGAGGGACTCTGGCTCAAGTGCGACGGTTGCAAGGAAATCATTTACCGCAAAGAGGTCGACCAGAACTTCCAGGTCTGTCCCAAATGCGACTATCACTTTCGACTCTCGGCCCGGGAACGGTTCGCGATGCTGTTCGATGATTCGTACCGGGAGTTCGCCAACGACATTCGCTCGGGTGATCCGCTGAAATTCAGGGACACCAAGCGTTACAAGGATCGCCTCAAAGTCTACGAGACGCGAGTGGGCGGGTCCGACGCCGTGGTTTGCGCGGAAGGAAAAATCGAGAACATCACCACAGTGATCTGCGCCATGGAGTACGCCTTCATGGGAGGTTCGATGGGCTCGGTGGTCGGTGAAAAAATCACCATTGCCATCGAGCGATGCCTCGAGAAGAAACTCCCGTTGATCATCGTCTCCTGCTCGGGTGGTGCGCGCATGCAGGAGGGGATTCTGTCCCTCATGCAGATGGGGAAGATCTCTGCAGGACTGAAACGCCTTTCGGATGCGGGGCTTCCATACATCTCCATTCTCACCGACCCGACTACCGGCGGCGTGACTGCCTCGTACGCCATGCTGGGTGATATCAACATCGCCGAACCGAAGGCCCTGATTGGCTTTGCCGGTCCACGAGTGATCGAACAGACCATCCGGCAGACTCTGCCTGAGGGATTCCAGCGCTCCGAGTTTCTGGTGGATCACGGCATGCTGGATATGGTTTCGCAACGTTCCGCGCTCAAAGGTGTCGTGGCCCGAAGTCTCCGATTCTTTCTGCCGGCCTGACGCGTCGGTGACGGAACAGGAGGGATTGAACGGGGTGGTTCCGCTCGCGGAAGCGATTTCTTTTCTCGACTCTCTTCAGGGTGGTGGTATTCGTCCCGGTCTCGAACGGATGCTGGTCCTCCTGGCCGCGGCTGACTCTCCTGAACGGACAGTTCCGATCGTGATCGTGGCCGGCACGAACGGCAAAGGTTCCACTTCGGCGACACTCGCTTCGATTCTGCAGCGCTCCGGCTACCGTACAGGACTGTACACCTCGCCTCATCTGGTCCGGCTGAACGAGCGCTGGCGCATCGACGGTGTGGACATGAGCGATGACGATCTGATCGCGACGGTGGAAAAGTTGCGCGCTCTGGTGCGGCGAACCGGGGTCACACCGACGTACTTCGAAGCGCTCACCATGCTTGCATTCCTCTACTTCCCCCAGCGCGGATGTGAGGTGATCGTGCTGGAAGTCGGCATGGGTGGCCGTCTGGACGCCACGAATGTGACCTCCCCCCTGGCGTCACTGATCACTCCCGTCGCACTCGATCACTGCGAATACCTGGGAAGCACCCTTTCCGAGATCGCGTCGGAGAAGGCAGGTGTGATTCACGCGACTGGCATCGCCGTCACTTCCAATCGGAATGCGGAAGTGCTGGCGGTGATAGCCTCACGCTGCGCTGCAGTAAGCACGACGCTGCATGTTCTGTCCGCGGAAGTAGTGACGGACGGTCTCAGGACTTCCTCGCGAGGTGTCACTTTCCGATTTCACTCGCCCGACGGTGAATACGAGCTGAGCTCGCCTCTGTGCGGAGACCATCAGATCGAGAACGTTTCGCTGGCCGTGAGAGCCGCAGAGTTACTTCGCGCTCATTTTCCGGAGATCACTCCTGCCAGCATTCGAGATGGTGTGGCCGGTACCGCCTGGCGGGGGCGCATGGAGCATTTCAGGATTCAAGGACGGCTGATCGTGGTCGACGGTGGTCATAATCCACATGCGGCAGAAGCCGTGGCGCGATATGTAACCGAGCAGTTGCCTGGACCTCGTACTCTGGTGTTCGCAATCATGGAAGACAAGGATGTGGAACTGGTCTGCGGTCTTCTCTTTCCCCTGTTCGACAGAATCGTACTCACCGTCGCTGATCCGGTGCGGGGCGCGGCGGAAGCTCGGTTGAGGCTGGCGGCAGGGGATCGGCCGATGCAGTTCGAGGCGACCACCGAAGGCGCCTTTGCGGCAGCAATGACGATTGTCAATCCGGTGACCGTGGTCTGCGGATCGCTTTATCTCGCTGGCGACGCGGTGGCGTACTTCGACCGTATGCAGACGGCTAGCGCAAGCGACAGCAGCAGCAGCGAGACAGCGGCAGCCGACTGAATCAGTCGCGGACGGATTCCAAACTCCAGCGTAAAGCGATGCTGCCCTCCGGGCACGAGTAACGCGAGCCGGTCGAAGTTACAGGGAAAGATTCTGATGTCTCCGGCAGAACCTCGAACCTTCCAGGCGCGAAAGAAAGTCTGATTCACGACCAGGACTGAGGCGGAGCTTCCCTCGACCTGCAGGTCGTATCGGCCGGGTACAGTCGCGAGCACTTTCAGCACCTCGGGTGCTTCGTAGGAGCCACCATGGACAGGAGCAACAATCTCCTCTGCCGGATCGAAGTTCAGCTGTTCCATGACCGCGGCAGTGCCCTGGATCGTGCTGGCTGGACGTACTCTCCGAACGGACCGGACTTCCGGCAGCGGGTTGAGGACGCGATGGACGAAAACGTCAGAGCCATTGATATTCAGTCTCTGCCCGGGTCGTAAGGAGTCGTCGCTCAAGGCCTGGTCGTCGATCAGGTAGGAAGCTCCATGGATGCGTGCGTAACGAACCTTCAGCGAGGTTCCCAGCATCCCCGCACGTTCGGCGGCGAGCCGCGAGAAGAGCGCGTACATTCCGTCGGGACTCTGATCGAGCACGTAGCGTATTCCGTGGACGGTTCCGAAAGCCGGATCGAGCGATTCGGCTGCGACGCGGTAGGCCAGCGTCGCGTCAGGCGATCGCAACCGCCTCGACGCAGTGGCAATGTTGTGTAGAACGCGACCGGACCCGATCCCTTGCGCAAGGATGGGAGGACGTCGGTACGGTTCTGCCTCGTCGACGAGATTGAGGTTTGCGACGAAGAGAAGCTGCAGCGTAGCGGCGAACATGGAGATGTGAAAAATGCGGTGCGATCGCTGACGCTGCGCGGCAAGAAGCAAAATGACCAGGCCTGTGCTTGCGGCAGCGAAGGTGTGAAACGCGATGGACGGAGTTGCCATCACCGCAGCCATGGCGATGGCCATGAGCAGTACCATCGATGCGACCAGGTATTTTCGCTCCATGGCAGCAACGTATCGATCTGAGAGCCATTTCCCGATGAGCAGCGCTCCGATCACCGCGAGTGGCATGACGAATTTCTCGGGGTAGCGTAAAAAGCGAGCCCACTCCCAGCCATCGGCAATCTGAACCATTAGCGGATTAAAGTTTCCCAGCGCGATCAGCAGGGGCAGAGCGAAAAGGAGAGCGAGTCTCCGTTGATGACGCAGCGCATGCAGCAGAGCTGGAAGTAGAAGCACTGAGATGGTCACAGACAGAAAAAGGGGAGGCCATCTGGCGCCCGTGGTGGCCATGAATCCGGTTGCAGACAAGTCCGTCGCCAGACCGTGAATGGGTCCGAGAAAAAGCTCAGCGATCCTGCGAGGGTCCAGCGATGCTGCCAGTGTCGTCGTGGTCGAGAATCGCACCTGCGCGCGTTCCAGCTCGCCTGCTACCTCCTGATAGGCAAGGAGAAGAGGGGAGGCCACGAGAAGTGCGACACCTCCAGCCAGAAGCGTCGGCCTGATGGACGCCTTTCTCACCAGGGATGCATGCATGAGAACAGCAACGACGAGGAAGCTGAGAAAGGTGACCGGCTCGCCCACGAGAATCATCAGTCCTGTCACAGCGCCGAAAATGAGTCCCTTTGAAACGGACGGAGCAGTCAGAAGTTCCCGCAGCACCAGCAGCCCAAGCGGAAAGAGGGTGATCCAGGCGATCAGGTTGTAGAAAGCGAAACAGGACAGCGCCACTCCTCCGAGCGAGTAGAGCACGGCGGTCCAGAACGCGGCATGCTCGTGACATCCCTCTCTCCGTGCGAGCAGACGCATGGCCAGAAAGCCGCCCAGCCAATGAATGATGAAATGGAGATTGAACGCCACGAATGGTGGCAGAAAAAGGTAGAGGAGCGTGTCGGGATAGAACGTCAGCGTATTCGGGTTTGCGGCCATCGGCTGGCCGCCGCCGACAGCATCATTCCAGAGCGGGAACACTCCGGAACGCATCATTTCCGCACTGAGAACCTTGGCGGGAAGGTGAGTCGAGAAGTTATCGCGGTAATAAAAGAGCTGCGAGGTCGCGAACTCGGCAGCGACGGTGGCTCCCGCGAGGAGCAGCAGGACGATGAGCAGCCGGCGCTTCATTCTCTCTAACAGTATCCCGCATTTCTTCCACTCGTTCGTTGCGAGGCGGCGGAGAGTGGCCTGGATGCGAGGCGAACGGCGGTTTCGCGACGAGGGCATAGTCGCACTACGTCGAAGAGCGAAACCGTTGTGCAACTAAGCAGACAGGCCGCTATCCGCCGCCTCAGCAGAAGGAGTGCGAGAAATACGGGACAGGCACCCCTTCCCTCAATCGAGCGGCAGTCGGTGATGATTCGATGAATACATTTCGCTGGTGTGCCGCGTCGATCTGCCACACAGCACATTAGTTGTCGTAAGATCCGTTTTGATTTGGTCAGCGATGGTCCTCAGGAGAACAAGAGATGACTTCTACATTGAATGCCGCCACAGGACATGAGTTTCTGAGTAAGACACTCGACTCTCGTGATCCTGAGATCGCCGATGCCCTCAGGCTCGAAACCACGCGCCAGAATGGAACCCTCGAACTCATCGCCTCGGAGAACCATGTGTCGCAGGCAGTTCTCACGGCCATGGGTTCGATCTTCACCAATAAATATGCCGAAGGATATCCGGGGAAGCGCTACTACGGCGGATGTGGTCCTACTGACATTGTGGAGAACATCGCCATCGCGAGAGCCAAAGAACTCTTCGGCGCGGAGCACGCGAACGTGCAGCCACATTCCGGTTCGCAGGCCAACATGGCCGTCTACTTCACGGTCCTCAAGCCGGGTGACACCATCATGGGAATGGATCTTTCCCACGGAGGCCATCTGACGCACGGTCATCCTCTGTCCTACAGCGGGCGGGATTTCAAGGTCGTGGCCTATGGCGTGAAGGAAGAGAGCGAGACCATCGACTATGACCAGATGCAGCAGCTTGCCGAATCCAGCCGGCCCAAGTTGATCATCTGCGGCGCCTCGGCCTACTCGAGAGTGATCGATTTCGCACGCATCCGTCAGATCGCCGATTCCGTTGGCGCGCTCATGATGGCCGACATCGCACACATCGCAGGCCTGGTGGTGGCTGGCGAGCATCCTTCGCCGGTTCCCTACGCCGATTTCGTCACGACCACCACACACAAGACTCTGCGCGGTCCGCGGGCCGGATTGATTCTTTGTCGTGCCCAGTATGCGAAGGATCTCGATCGTTCAGTCTTCCCCGGCATTCAAGGTGGCCCGCTCGTTCATATGATTGCGGCGAAAGCGGTCGCCTTCCAGGAGGCCTTGACTCCGGAATTTCGTGAGTATCAGCGCCAGGTCGTGCGCAACGCGCGAACGCTCGCAGCGGGCATCGCAGCCGCCGGCTTCCGAATTGTGTCGGGCGGTACCGACAATCACCTTTTCCTCACCGATGTCTTCTCGAAAGGAATTACCGGAAAAGACGGCGAGAAGATGCTCGAAAATTCAGGAATCACCGTCAACAAGAACACCATCCCCTTCGACAAAAACAAACCGATGGTGGCCTCGGGGATCAGGATGGGCACTCCTGCTGTGACCAGTCGTGGACTGGGGGAAGCCGAGATGAACGAACTCGCCCTTCTGGTAGCGCGAGTGCTCGATTCGAAAGGTGATGAAGAGGTCACCACAGCTGTGCGTACCCGGGTGCAGGCGATCTGCGAACGCTTTCCCATCTAC
>JBKJUK010000287.1:0-3659 GCA_046590705.1 Thermoanaerobaculia bacterium | reverse complement strand
GCATCCCACCACACGCTGCGCACGGCGGGACCGAGAAATCCGCTGTCTGCTCGCGCGATAGCACTGCGTCGCCATCCGGCGCGATGATGGGCGCCTCCGCGAACCAGCCCAGGTTTGCATTGAGGAGCATGGTCTGCATCACCTGTCGGCTGATTCGACCGCCACAATCGAGGCAACAGACCTCGTGATTGCTGCCGTGCAGCTCTACAACACGGGTCGAGCCCGCCCGTGAGTGAAGGCGGTCGACGTTCTGAGTGATCAAATGTTGCAGTCGCGACGTCTGCTCCCAGGACGCGATGGCCCTATGCCCTGAGTTTGGGGTCGCCTCCATAAAGCGTTCCCACCCTCTGTAGCTCCGTGCCCAGTAGTGCCGGCGAGACGCTTCGCTGCGGACGAAGTCCTGAAACATGACTGGCTTATGCCTGGTCCACGATCCATTCGGACTGCGGTAGTCGGGAATCCCTGACTCTGTGCTGCAGCCTGCGCCCGTAAGAACGACAACCCGTTCTGCATTTGAAAGGAAATCCTGCAGTTGCCTGGCAGCGTCCGTTGCTCCGTCCACCTGCATCACGGTCATCGACGATCAGAAGGTTCCTCACAGGGAAATCATTTCCTGCTCGCTGACCATCGTAGTCCTGCGCAGAATTAACGGGCTGGCTTCGGCAGGTTTCTTGCGACGGAAAGCGCGTGCAGATAAACACACAGGGAGGTCGCATGAGCAAGTCGAACAATGTGAATCCAGGGCAATACAAAGTTGCGGGACGCGAACGGCAGGGCGAAGAGATCAATCATGAAGCGGAAGACCAGAAGTTCGGAACAGCTGAGGCCGAGACTCCGAAAGAGGGAGACCGCAACTTCATCCCGGGAGCTGCGCCGGTGGGGGTTTCCGAAAAAGACAAGAAGAAGTAATAAGGCCGCTGATTGAACGCGTCCACTCTCAGATCGCCGGCACCCGTGAGGAGACCTTTGCACTCGCGCGTCGGACTTAATGCGAACCGACCGTGGCAGGTTCTTGCGCGTAAGATGGTGCAGTGACCGCTGACATCTCACCCTTTGTTGTTGCCATCATCGACGACGACGCCACGATCCGCCGCCTGGTCCGGCTGTTCCTCATGCGAAGCGGCTTTGACGTTCTCGAAGCGGCGAGTGGTGAAGAGGGGCGGAAGCTGCTCGAGGAACTCCCCTGGGACCTGGCTATCCTCGATCGCAAGCTGCCCGATGTCGACGGACTGCAGCTCTGCCAGGAAGTAAAAGCTGATCCGAGGTTTCGATCGAGATACATCGTCATGCTTACAGGCGAGGATGAGCAGCATCAGAAGGTGGAAGGTCTGGATCTCGGCGCTGACGACTACATGACCAAACCTTTCCAGCCGGCCGAGCTTCTGGCGCGCGTTCGCGCAGGAAAGCGGATCGTCGATCTGCAGAGCCGACTGATGGCGACCAACCGGCGCCTTGAGATGTTGTCCATCACCGACGGCCTCACTCAGGTCTTCAATCATCGCCACTTCCGGGAAGAATTCGATCGCACCTTTCTCGAGGCAATCCGCTACGAGCGGCCGCTCTCGCTGGCAATGATCGACATCGATTTCTTCAAGAAGGTCAACGACACCTGGGGTCACGCGACCGGAGATCAGGTCCTGCGGGACGTCTCGGCGACGCTGGCCCTCAGCGTGCGGACGTCGGACATGGTGGCCCGGTATGGCGGCGAAGAGTTTGCCGTGATGATGCCGGAAACCTCTTTATCAGACGCGTCTCAGGCGGCCGAGAAAATTCGCAAACTCGTCGAGGAGCGGGAGATCTCCGGACCGACCGGGATGATTCCGGTGACGGTCAGCATCGGAGTCGCGAACTTCCCCCATACGCAGTTCGGTCGCGGGCGCGAGCTCATCGAAGCTGCAGACCGGGCGCTCTATCGAGCCAAAAAGCGGGGCCGAAACCAGGTCAACTGTGAGCGACGACGTGAGCACAAGATCGTCGAAGGGGAAAGAGACCCGAAAGGCGTTCCCGAGAAACCGCGCACCCCTGCCGTAGAACACTAACCTGGCGACGCTCCCCCTTTATCCGAATGGAGAATGGAGAATGGAGAATGGAGAGTGGAGAATGGAGAGTGGAGAATGTTGAATGCGAACGGCGGTCCGCCTTCGACTCACATTCTCCATCCTCCATTCTCCATTCTCCATTCGACATTCTTCTGCTCCGGGGTAAACGCTTCCGCCCGATCCGGCGTCTAACCTCCAAAGCCCCCGATATGTTTCAATGATTGACGAGAAGAACCATTTGACCTGCATCAGGAGGTTTCGTATGCGCAGCTTGTGGTGGAAACAGCGGTCCGGAGCAGCGACGGCGGCCCTACTCGCGCTGCTCCTGATACCGACTCTCCTGCTCGGAACAGACGAACTGGTTACAGAGATTCTGCCTGCCTCCGCAGACTGCACAGTCACTCCTGCCGACCGGCAGGTCCGGGATCCCCGGCCAATCTGGAATCGAATCTCTGCCGATGCGGAGAGAGTCGCTCCCAGCACCCTCGGGGTTCAGGCGATTTCTCCGCGCCAGAGAGGAGTCGGACCTCGAACGGGCCAGCCGCTCGTTCCATCGAATCTGATCGACGCGGAAATCTTCGACAAGATGCGGCGAGATGGCGTCATCCCGACCATTAAAAGTTCAGACACTGAGTTTCTTCGTCGGGTCACGATCGACCTCACCGGCGAGATTCCAGACCCCGCTACGGTGACGTCCTTTCTGGCCGACAACCGAACCGACAAGCGCGAGCGCATGATCGACCAGTTGCTGGCTTCGGAAGCGTTCGTCGATCGCTGGACCATGTGGTTCGGCGACCTGGTCGACAACGTACAGTTCTCGACGAACAGCCGCGAGTACTACCAGGGACGAAACGTCTACTACACATGGATTCGCGATTCATTTCGAGATAACAAACCATACGATCAGATGGTTCGTGAGGTGCTCTCCGGCACCGGTGACAATTTCCTCATCGGCACCAGTAACTATGTCGTACGCCAGCTACAGCCTAACGGTCCGATACAGGACAGCTACGACAATCTTTCTGCTCACTCCGGTGAGAAATTCCTGGCCCTGCCGCTACAGTGCCTCTCCTGTCACAGTGGCCCGGGCCACCTCGAGCAGGTCAACACCTACCTGGCCGGTCGCAGCAGAACAGATTTCTGGAAGAACGCCGCATTCTTTGCAAAAACCAACGCCCAGATTCAGCCCGTGGATCCCGCGCTTCCGAACGTCCGAAAGTATAACGTCGTGGAGAACCCGGCCGGCGCCTACAGGCTGAACACGACCTCAGGCAACAAGTCCCCGCGCCTTCCAGGAACAGGTCAGCCGGCCATCGTCGAACCTGCTTTCTTCCTGACCGGCGAGACTCCCACACCCGGGCAGTTGCCACGCGAGGCCTATGGAGTACTGCTCACCGCCCACCCCCAGTTCGCTCGTGCGGCGGTCAACTACGTCTGGAAAGAGATGTTCACGCTGGGGCTGGTGGAACCGATCGACTCGTTCGATCTGGCCAGACTCGATCCGACAAAACTCGCACCTGGAGCTTCGATTCAGCCGACGCATCCACAGCTGCTCACTCGTCTGGCGGCTAACTTCCAGACCAACCGATACGACTTCAGGAAACTAATCCGACTCATCGC
>JBKJUK010000201.1:0-2989 GCA_046590705.1 Thermoanaerobaculia bacterium | reverse complement strand
CGTTCCCTTGGCCGTCAGCAGTTTGCGCTCCGTCGCGCTGGTCGCGTCGAACTGCACCGGCGCGTTCTCGGCCCTCTTCGCGAGGCCGAAGTCGAGCAGCTTCGCGCCCGACTTCGGCCTCGCGAAGAGGGCCGAGAACGCGCCGGTGCAGTTCGGCGCGACCAGCGCGACGGAGCGCAAACTGCTGACGGCCAAGGGAACGATCCTCGGCACGTTTCAGCCAGTCGCTCTGGCAGTGGACCTCACCAACAGCACCTGGTACGACGTGGCGCCGGACGGCCGGTTTCTGCTCGCGCAAAACTCCGGTGACGAAGACCTCAACCCATTCCATCTCGTCGTGAACTGGTCGCGCACACTCCGCGCGCAGAAGTAGTAGTTCAATCGTTCCGGTGAATGGCACGAACGGCAATCGGACTCTCCGGCGTCGCAATCCGGAGTCATGGCTCCGTCGAGACGGTTGTGAGCTGCTCCGTGTGGCCGGAGTTTTCAACTCCGGTTTGTGCCGCGCACCGCGGCTGCGACTGCAGATCACTGTCTGACGCGAAGCCCAAAGTTGAAAACTTTGGCCACAACTGCCCGAAGTTTTCACTTCACCTCCCGTAACGTTTTTTCTCGCACATGCGGAGGGGCGCGAAGTAAGCGTGCTGATCTCGCTATGACGCCGTCGCCTTGCTCGTATCCAGTCAAGCGCATCGGCAACTGCGTGATGCCGTAGAATGCGCGTTCGATGATAATCAACGCCGGCGCCAGGCTCGGCTCTTACGAGATCGTTTCAAAGATTGGTGCGGGCGGGATGGGCGAGGTCTGGCGGGCCCGCGATTCACGTCTTGGTCGCGACGTGGCCATTAAGGTGCTGCCGGAGTCGTTCGCAGCGAACGACGACCGCGTTCGACGCTTCGAGCAGGAGGCGCGCGCTGCCGGAACGCTGAATCATCCCGGTCTGGTCACCATCTTTGACGTCGGGACTCACGACGGTGCTCCGTACATCGTGATGGAACTTCTCGAGGGAGAGACGGTCCGCGACGTTCTGGGTGAAGAGAAGCCATCGCCAATTCCACTTCGCAAGGCCGTCGACTACGCGACGCAGATCGCGCTCGGTCTTGCCGTGGCGCATGAGAGAGGAATCATTCATCGCGATCTGAAGCCGGAGAATCTCATCGTTACGAAAGACGGACGTGTGAAGATTCTCGACTTCGGACTGGCTAAGCTCGTCAGCGAATCGCTTGACGCGGGTGACGATCGCACGCAACAGCGGCAAACGTCTCCAGGCACCGTCATGGGGACGGCCGGCTACATGTCGCCGGAGCAGGTTCGCGCGCAGGACATCGACCACCGCTCCGACATCTTCTCCCTCGGCGCGATTCTGTTCGAAATGCTGACCGGTCAGCGCGCATTCAAACGCGACTCATCAATCGAGACGATGAATGCGATTCTCAAAGAGGATCCGCCGGAACTCTCTACATTCGATCAGAAGTTGCCGTCCGCGCTCGATCAGATCGTCCGTCACTGTCTCGAGAAGAGTCCGAACGAACGGTTTCAGTCGGCACGTGATCTCGCATTCCAGCTGCGGACGCTGCACGACATGTCGGGCAGTTCGATCGGCAAAGTGGCAGCGCTTCCCTCTCGAAAAAAACTCCCCTACGCATTGGCCTCAGGGATCCTCCTCGGTGCCGTCGTCGGTGCCGGTACGTATGCCCTCCTGCGGGGTCGGTCGAACGCCTCTCCGATCGTCGGTCGCTCATTTCAGCAGTTGACGTTTGGCGCGGGAGTCGAGATGTTTCCGACACTTTCGCCCGACGGGAAGACCTTCGCCTACGTTTCCTCGGAATCAGGCAACGAAGACATTTACGCGCAGAGGGTGGACGGGCGCACACCAATCAATCTCACCAGAAACTCCATCGCGAGTGACACCTCCCCCTCCTTTTCACGCGATGGTTCGCAGATCGCCTTTCGCTCTGAACGCGATGGAGGCGGGATCTTCGTGATGGGAGCGACGGGGGAGTCGGTCCGGCGGCTGACGGATTTCGGCTACAACCCAACATGGTCTCCCGACGGCTCGCGCCTGGTAGTGGCTACCGAGGGCGTGAAGCTGGCTCCGCGCTCGCGTGCGGGAATGAGCGAGCTGTGGATCATCGATGCGCGAACAGGTTCGAAGCGGCCGCTGATTCAGCACGCCTCGGCGGCAACGCTGAAAGCTCGAGGCCACGACGCGGTTCAACCGGCATGGTCTCCCAACGGTCATCGAATCGCTTTCTGGAGTGTGGGCGGCAAGTTCAGTAACCGTGATCTCTGGACAATCGAACCTGACGCGAAAGAGCCGTTGAAGACGCTGGTACGGGCCACCGATGACCCGGCGCTCGACTGGAATGTGCTCTGGTCTTCTGACGGGAAGTTTCTGCTCTTCGGCAGCGACCGCGACGGGACGCTCAACCTGTGGCGCCTTCGCGTGGATGAGCAGAACGGAGAATCGGGAGGTGAGCCGGAACCTCTCGCGCTTCCGGCCGAGTTCACCGGGCACTTTGCGACCACGCCGCAGGGTGAGATTGCATTTCTTACGATGACCAGAACAGACCGCGTGCTCCGATTGCCGCTGGACGTGAAGACGGGCACTCCCGAAGCTTCTGTGGGTGGGTCGATCGAGATTTTCTTGTTCGAACCGTCACCGGATGGCCGGTCAGTCGCATTCACGACCGGCGGCGGACAGGAGGATCTCTTTGTGGCGCGCGCGGATGGCAGTGACGTGCGACAGCTGACGAACGACGAAGCGCGGGATCGTTATGCGGGGTGGTCGCCTGACGGGAGGAAGCTTTACTCCTATTCCAACCGCGCCGGGGCGTGGGACGTCTGGAGTATTAATGTGGACGGAAGCGGTCTGACTCAGGTGACGGATGTTGCTGCGTCGAAGCTGGAGGCGGGAGCGCTGTTTTACCCTGAAGTGTCACCGGACGGGAAAACGCTCGTTGTCCGAACGGATCGTTTTGGCGCACTC
>JBKJUK010000130.1:0-7173 GCA_046590705.1 Thermoanaerobaculia bacterium | reverse complement strand
TAGGTGGTCCGCACGACTTTTCGCAGCCCTTGGCTCAGGCCTTCACTGGGGTGCTGCGCTCTATCGCGTTTGAAGAAGCACAACATTCCCCCGGTTGCATTAACCGTGTGAGAAATGCGGCTAAATTGTTAGACTCCTGCCCCCATGGATGAGAAGCGCAACAGCTACAAAGACGCAGGCGTGAACATCGACGCGCAGGATGAAGCCCTCCAGCAGGTGCGAAAAGTCGTGCGCACTACCTACAACTCGAACGTTTTGTCCGAGATCGGTTCATTTGGCGGCCTGTTCCGAGCTTCCTGGCCAGAGATGGAGGCGCCGGTGCTGGTTTCCTCCACCGATGGCGTCGGCACGAAGCTGCGTGTGGCGCAGGCCATGAAGATCCATGACACGATCGGCGGCGATCTGGTTCGTCACTGCGTGAATGACATCCTGGTGCAGGGTGCGAGGCCGCTGTTTTTTCTCGATTACTTCGCCACAGGTAAGCTTCAGCCGAACGTTATGGTCGATGTGGTGAAAGGTATGGCTGAAGCCTGTCGCGAGAATGGCGCGGCTCTGATCGGTGGTGAAACCGCCGAAATGCCTGGTTTCTACAAGGATGGCGACTACGACATCGCCGGCTTCATCGTCGGAGTGGTCGACGAGAAGAAGCTGATCGACGGCCAGCGAGTCAGGGAAGGGGACGTACTGATCGGGCTTCCCTCGGCGGGTCTGCATACCAACGGCTATGCTCTGGCGCGGAAGGTTCTGTTCGACGATCTCGATCACGATCATCAGACCATTCTTCCGGAGATCGGGAAGATTGGAGAGGCGCTTCTTGCGCCGCACCTGTCCTATCTCCGGCCCCTGCTCCCGCTGGTCGACGAAATGCTTCTACACGCGATGGTGCACATCACCGGCGGGGGCTTCACCGACAACATCCCGCGTATTCTTCCGCAGAACTGTGATGCAAAGATCAAGGCCGGTTCATGGGATGTACTTCCGATTTTCAAACTGCTTTTCGAGCAGGGAAAGATCCCCATGGACGAGATGTTCCGAGTGTTCAACATGGGCATCGGCATGATCCTGATCGTAGCTCCCGACGATGTCTCGCGGGTAGTCAAACGTCTCGACACTCTGCGCGAAAAGTACTACTTCATCGGCAACATCGTGAAAGGCGAAGGGAAAGTGCAGTATGACTTTCCGCCCGCCGGTTTTGCGAGCTGGATCGAGTAATCGTGAAGAAACTTGCGGTCCTTCTTTCCGGCCGCGGCTCGAATTTCATTGCGATTCACGAAGCCATCGAACGTGGCGCTCTCACCGGTTGCCGCATCGTGTGCGCGGGATCGAACATTCCTGCAGCCGGAGGTCTGGAGCGCGCTCTGGAGTTTGGAATTCCTGCCTTCGCTCTCGACCATGGCGCGTTCGCCTCTCGCGCTGATCACGAACGGGCGGTGATGGCAAAGCTCGAGGAGTATGCGGTCGATCTGGTCGTGCTGGCCGGATACATGCGCAAGCTCTCTCCGGTCTTCATCGAGACCTATCGGAATCGGATCCTCAACATTCATCCTTCACTGCTGCCTTCATTCCCTGGTGTGGAGGCGCAGCGGCAGGCTTTCGAGCACGGCGTGAAGCTCTCGGGATGCACGGTGCATTTCGTCGACGAGAGTCTGGACGGAGGACCAATCGTGGTGCAGCGCAGCGTTGGAGTCGAGGCGAGTGACACGGTGGAGGATCTGTCAGCACGAATTCTCGAGCAGGAGCATCTCGCCTATGTCGAGGCGATACAACTGGTCGTGAATGGCCTGGAGCTCAGGGGAAGACGGGTGATGCCGAGCATCGCCTTACAGAGTCGGAAATCAGGCATTGTGTAGATCAGGTTATGTGAGGCTTGGGATGATGATCATTCCAACCTGCATTGAGCCCCAGCGGGGCGGCATCGCGACCTTGCCAGGTACAACGGCGCTGCATCTTTTCCGCCGCGACCCTCCGTCGAACGCCGTTCTCGCCGCATTCCCGAAACCTCGATGCCGCCCCGCTGGGGCTCGAGACACGTAGAGATGTTACTCGACCCAGACCTCACGGTCTGGGCTACTCAATGCCGGGCCTCCGGCCCTGAAGGGCGATGCTCGAGACATCTCTCGAACCGTCAGTACCTCTGATTCGGCATGACCACCCAGAGGATCAGGTAGACGATGATTCCCGGGAAGGCGATCGAGAGAATCGAGCCGAGAATGTAGACCACTCGAACCACATTCGGGCTCCAGCCCAGCCAGTCGGCCAGACCTCCGCAGACACCTGCAATCATTCGATTGGAACGGGACCGGTGCAGAGGCATTGAGACTCCTTTGTCTGGTGGCAGAGTTTCGATCATTCCACAGTATTTTACGAACGCAGCGCCTCACAGTTTCACCTCAAAAAGAAAAAGGCCGCGTGGGCGGCCTTCTTCTAAATACGGTAGGTAGCGAGACAGAAATTTAGAATGGCAGGAAGCTCTTCCACCAGGGCTGTTTATCGACATTGATCGCGGCTAGTGCCGGCACCTTCGCGATCTGTTTGCCATTCTGCTTGACGACGATGAATCCAACAGGCTGACCTTTCACGATCGGCGCGGCGACGTTGCTGGTCTCTACTGTGGTCTTCATATTTGCCTGCTCTCCGCGGGCCAGTAACATCACTGCGTCTGCTGCCGCGGTGACCGGCACGGCTGGAGCTTTGCCGCCTTTGATGGTGGCCAGGTCCTTCGCGCGAATGCCTTTTTTCACAACCGAGGTTTGGCGCCAGTTGATGAAGCCATCGTTCATGATCGCGGCTGCACTGCCGAAGTTATCTTTCTTGTTCTTGGAACCCATGATCACGACGACGAGATCCATGTTGTTGCGACGCGCCGAACCGGTCACGCAAAAGCCCGCTTTGTTATGAAAACCGGTCTTGATTCCTGTGGCGCCCGGGAAGGTACGAAGCAGATGATTCGGGTTGTACATGGTCGTGAAGGTACCGCTCTGGAAGGGCATGGTCTGCTGAACGGCCAGCTCGCGCATCAGCGGATTCTTCATCAACTCGATGCCGACTCGGGCCGCATCATGTGCGCTCATCACATCGTCGGCAGTGCCTTCGTCGGGAAGTCCGTGAGGCGTGTAGAAAGTGGACTCCTTCAGGCCCATCTCCTGAACCTTGGCGTTCATCATCTGGGCCATGGCCTCCGCGCTTCCTGCAACTTTCTCGGCGAGGGCCATGGCCGCGTCGTTGGCCGAATGCACCATGGTCGCTGCCATCAGCGCACGCACCGGGAAGACCGCTCCCTGCTTGGCGTAAACCTGCGATCCGCCCATCTTCGACGCGCGAGCGGAAATCGTGACCGGAGTATCGAGGGTGATGCTGCCATCCTTGAGTGCGTCCAGAGTGACCAGGAGGGTGGTCATTTTGGTCATGGATGCAACGGGAAGTGGCGTTCGGGCGTTCTTCTCGAAGAGAACACGGCCTGTGACTGGCTCGATGAGAATTGCCGCGGTGTAAGGTGGCGGCGCCTGGGCCAGCACAGCCACCGGCAAGAGTGCGAGTACGAGTGAAGCAAACAGACCACGTTTCATCGTTGTCTCCTAAGAAGAATCGAACGCGGCAATTGCACGGCGTGTACCAGCGGGTACGCTCGTCGCGTTCTCGCGCTTGCAGTAGCGGAGGCAGAGCGTGGGGTGACGCGGGCCGCTGAACTCCGCGGCTAATCGCTACTCTTCTGGAGCATCGGGTCGGGTCGAACGCGGGATGGAACCGATGACCTTCCACTCATTCTTGGTGATGACGACTGGATCGGGTGAAGCCGGCCAGAGCTCGATGGGGATGTAGTAGACCCCGTCGCCCAGGACACGGGTCTTGATGGCCAGATCCCGCATGCTTTTGCAGAGGCCTACTTTGCCGCGGACGGAGCGCCGCTCGATGGTGACGCCGGTTCGTTCACCGATTCCCTGGAACACATTGATTTCAACGCAAAGCGAATTGACCAGACTCATTCTATTTTGTCCAAGGGAACTCCCGGTGGGAGTGTAGCAATAAACGCGCCGGACTGATCCGCAGAGCCGGAAAAAAGTAACGCAGGCGGGCACCGCCTCGGAAGGAGTACATGGAGGTGCGAACGCGCGTCGCGTCCGCACCCGGGGAGAAACGAACGGCTGATCCAGCTACCCTTCCCTCAGGAAGCGAGGGAAAGGATGTAGTGTTCTGTGCGGCTTGGAGAGAACTGCGGCGGCGCTGGCGTCTCCTGTTCGATCCCGAAGATTACCTTAAGGTAGAAGTCGAGATCGACAGGAAGGAGTGAGTAAACGACCCGGCCGTCGTCGCGAGTGATGGAGGAGAGAAAGGCGCTCTTGTCGTCCTTGATCCAGAGGAGGTCTCCCCGGAAATTCGAGGGAAGAGTGCTGAGGAATTCAAGGAACGTGTCTGCATTGATGGAGCGATCGAAGATCACTCGCTGGACTTCCTTGTTCAGCACGTTGATCGCGTTGTAAAGGGCGGCGTTGAGCAGTGAGGTATTGTGCACCGGAATCACGGCATGATCTCCGCGAAGGAAGTTCCATTCCAGGGTGGGGCGACCTTTGCCGGGCTGAACGAGTGTTACGCGATTGTTGTCTCTCATGATGTCCCTCTCGTACAAGTGGTCGCAGGGACCGCTGAAAAAATACAGACGACGCCAGCGTCGTGAAAATGTCCCCATCATGGATAAATCGATCTTCAGGCCACGACAGTCGTTTCAGCCGATGCGCGGAGTGCTCGACCGCGACGAGCCGGCCGATTTTTTTGCCTCGAGGGTTTCAGAGTTCCCTGCCGCAGTTGAAGGGAACAGCATCCGGGAATTCGTTCTCTACTGGGCTCAGATGTCTCGCCGGCTGGAAATGAATCCTGCCCTCGCTTTTGCGGCCCTCAAAGCGCGGGAACTCGGCCTGCCGCTTCTGGTTTACGAATCTCTTCGTCCCGACTATCGCGAGGCCAACGACCGCATTCACACGTTCATCCTGGAAGGGGTGGAGCGGAATCGAGCGGACGCCTCGCGGCTCGGACTGCGCTATCACTTCTTCCTTCCACGCACGAAGGACCAGGCGCGTGGAGTTCTGGTGGGTCTCTCCAGACGCGCTGCGGCCGTCGTTACAGACGAGTATCCGACCTTCGTCGCGCGCCAGCAGACTCCGCGGCTGATTGCAAAGAGTGCCGCCCCTGTTTATCTAGTGGATGGCAACGGCATCATCCCGATGAGACGCTTCAGTAAAGAGCAGTACTCCGCGAAGTTCCTGCGTGATCGCGCGCATCGAATGTTCCCTGAATCATGGCGCCGCCTCGCGCCTGCAGTGAAGGTCGAGGCCTTCGCCGGCGAAGTCGGACTTCCGGAGTACGACGGAACCGACGTGGGGAGGGCGGTGTCGCAATGCGACGTTCGGCACGACATTCAGCGGGTCCCCTCGATAGGCGGAAGGACCGAAGGTTTGCGACGGCTGGAATCGTTCGTCGACACGAAGCTCGACGGCTACGGCGACCTGCGAAATCGCGAGGCCGATCGCTCGAGCCAGCTCTCGCCGTATCTGCACTTCGGATTTCTCGGCATTCATGAAGTTGCAGAACGGGTGCTGCTCAGCGACGCACCGATGGCTGACATCGATGCATTTCTCGAGGAGGCCATCATCCGCCGCGAGCTTTCATTCAACTTCTGTTTCTACCGCGAAGATCATGACCGGATCACTTCGCTCCCTGACTGGGCGCTGAAGTCACTCGACCGTCATCGCGGAGACAGGCGCAAGCCGCAGTACTCATTCGAGGAACTCGAGCTGGGCGCCACCTACGACGAGGTCTGGAATCTGGCGCACCAGGGCTTGCTGCAGACCGGCACCATCCACAACTATCTGCGAATGATCTGGGGCAAGAAAGTTCTGGAGTGGATGGAGACGCCCGAAGAAGCAGTGGCTGCGATGGAACTGCTTCACGATCGTTACGCGATCGATGGCCGTGATCCCAATACCTACGCCGGGGTTCTCTGGTGTCTCGGCAAGCATGATCGGGCCTGGGGACCGGAACGCCCGATCTTCGGCTCGATCCGCTACATGAGTTCCGATTCCACGCGTCGGAAGGTCGACCTGCGAGGGTACGAGGAAAAGATCAGTGACGGTGGTGTGGCGACGTCGATGGTCCGAGCTCAGGCGAACCTTCTCGATCAGGACATTGCGCCGGTCGGGGAACCTGCCGGGAAACCGAAAAAGAAGAAGTGAGAGTTTTCATTTCAATTTCGTTTTTCGCAACTCCGTAACGCAGAGAAATGCACTAAGTAGGAACTTCGTTTCTCGAGATCACGAAGCCCAAAGTTGAAAACTTTGGCCACTGACGGCGATGTCCCGCGGTCGCTCTGCATCTTCGGCTCGAAGGTGAGCGTGTTGATGCGAGTGGGCGAAGTTTTCAACTTCGGCTTTTGCAACGATGCGAGCCCTCCACCACAGAGTGAAAAGCTGAACTTCAGCTTTCGAGCTCGGGCGAGAAGGTGCTTCCCGGAAGGGGATCGGAGCTGAGCCAGCGATCGAATCCGCGCAGGGTTCGGAAGCGAAAGTAGCGATCTTCACGACGATTGCCCCCTCTAGCCCACTGTCCGCCAACGGCGACCAGAACCCCCCGCTCGACCATCCGCTCGAGCGTGGTCACTGCATCGTAGTGCTGGAACGGCCTGGCTTCGCGTGCACTCAGGCAGATCAGACTGGCGTCAACTTCCAGAACTGCTTTCTCCATGGATGTCCAGGGCACGTTCGCGCCCAGGAAATCGCATCGCCATCCCTTCCACTCCAGAATCAAACGCACCATTCTCAGCGGAAGCTCGTGCAGTTCTCCGGGCGGACAGGCCAGGACCGCCACGCGTGGCGATGACTGCACGTCGGGTCTGAGCGCGTCGAGTGCCTCCGAAAGGATGTGCGAGGCGCGATGCTCGTCGTCGGTGCCCCACGCCCCCTGCACCCAGAGCGCGCCGATGGTCCTCAACGTCGCGCCGACAACCTGATCGAGACCCGCAGAAGGGTCGGGCGATCGCCGAACCATTGAATCGAGCAGGATCGATGCTGCAGAACGCTCGCCTCGCCTCAGCGCGGCAACGAGTTGCACACTGGCATCCTCGGCCGTCAGCTTCACCTCCGGGGCCGGCTCCGCGCGTGGAAGTGGCGGCAGCCCCTCGGTCGG
>JBKJUK010000293.1:0-3087 GCA_046590705.1 Thermoanaerobaculia bacterium | reverse complement strand
CTGGTGATCAAGCGTCACGTATGTGAATTCTTCTCCCGCCGCTGCCGCCCGGAGCATCACCGCGCCGCGCTGCATGTCACCCGATCCAGCGAAAATCGCAGGGAACCGAAGCCGGTTACCGAAGATCGGCAACAGCAGATCGACGTACTTTCCAGTGGCCACACTGCCGAGCAGGACAACCTGCGTGTCGAGGTCGAGGCTCGCGCAAACCTCACGGGCGGTGGCTTCCAGAGGGCGGCGATACGCCGCCACCTTGATGTTGATTTCCGTTCGCCCCAGCTTCCTCAGTCTGTCTGGGGTGAGTCGCCAGTCAGGCTCAACCAGTCCGAATCCCGGCGTGATGATGAAGATCCCCTGGTTGAGGCCAGACTCCGGCTGGGCAAACCGTCGCGCGTAGGCGATCTTGCCGCGAAAGTAGAGCGCGCTCATGAAGGCGAATGCCTCTGCAATCGCAACTCCCTCCGGCGAACGATACGCCAGAGCGGAAGCAAACGTCGCGCGCGGTGAGGTCATCTGCTTCGCCCTCAGTCCGCTGACATTGGCTGGGGACAGAAGGAAGATTTTAGGCAATGGAGAATGGAGAATGTTGAATGGAGAATGTTAAAGAAGGATATACGGCGCTGTCGTTAACGAAAGCTGTTAATGACGAACGTGAATCGGTCTAAAAAGATATGTGATATGTACGATGGATTCTACTCCGGCCCCTAGACCCCGGCCCCCGGCCGCACTAACCCCGGCCCCCGGCCCGCATCTCTCATCTCCAGTCGTTCATCTTGTGCAGAAGCTGATCGATGGTGAGGAGGCGCTCTCTGCCATCTGAGTCGCGGCGGAAGATGGCGTGGTACCAGCCCTTCATTCCGACGGGCGTGTATTGATCGGTCCCGATCTTCAGCTTTTCTCCCGAGACCAGCTTCAGAAACACGCTCTCGTACGCCGAACGTGTCAGGCGACGATCCGGGAAGGGGATCGCGAAATGGCGCTTTCTTCGATCCAGCCGGCGTCGCTCCTGGTTCTCGGTTTGCTGAAGTACGCGACGGCGGTTGAGAAAATCTTTCTCACGGACCGGCAACGACGTTGGGGTGGCTTCAGAGCGACGCCTTCGCGGCGGAAGAAGAGACTGCGTGGCCGCGCTGCTTGCCTGAACCTGCGACGATCCGCCATTCCCAGGTGCGCTTCGGAAGTGACTTCCGTTGCCGTTCCCATGACCGTTCGTCGGCGTCTCCAGATTGACTGCTTTGATCGCGGCACTATCAGGCTTGGTCAGCCGCTCTCCTCTCACTCTGGTTTTCTCGGCGGTTCGCTGGGCGATGAAGTCATCGATGGAGCCCGGGTTCCATAGTGTGTCCCGCACGGGCAACATTTTCAGTTCAGTGGAGAAGCTCTTGAGTTCGTGAATCACCATGCCCCACCGGCACAGACGACCAACGTCTTCGTATGCCGCCGGGCGGTCGACCAGTTCGAGCATGGATGGAGCGCGACCTTCGAGGATGGCAAAGAGAAGGCGGAAGCTGAAAGGGTCCGCCCACTTGCGGATCGACTTCTTGAAGAAGCAGGCCGTCTCTCTTCCAATCTGGCGGAGCGAGATGGTGCGTCCGTCCCGTACTTTCCAGATCTCGGCGTCGATGTCCGCGGTGTACGGGCTTTGCGCGTAGTGGAAATCCTTGGTCAGCCATCCCTTGCGCGTGGTGTGCTTGCCAGGAATCACGCCTTCGATGGTCGGTATAGGCAAGGTCCTGAGCAGATCGAGGTCGTACGAATCCCAGGTCATCAGTTCACGCACGATCCCGACGACCAGCGCCGCTGTCGCAATCATCAGCCCCGGGTCCGGCGTGAAGTCAGCGGTGACTTCGATCCGGCCGCCGCGGGGACGCACGCCGATTCCCGTGGACCGGCGGTTCGCCGCGAGAAGCATCATCGGAACAGGAAGAATGTAAGAGAGCAGCAGCGCCAGACGCTTCTCATTTCGTGTCCTGGTCTGCTCACTCACCGGTGTCTCGTAGGAGATGTTGTAGTGCGAGCTGTAGGCTTTCAGCCTGACAGTGTGTCCGGTGCGTTTTTCCCAGCGGGTCAGCTGCTCGCGCACGAAACCGATCTGCTCCCAGAGGTTGCGCACTACGCGAGCCGAACAGCCCTCAGCCAACTCGATTACCGGGGTTACGACCTCGATGACTCCACGATCGAAGTAGAGGGCTCCGCCAGTAGGCAGCTGCGAGGACTTTCCTGTTCGTGCCAGCATCGGTACGTCCACGAAATCAGAGGGGTGTTTCCAGAACTTCTCCGGAATGATTTCGACCCCGTCGAGCCAGACGTTGAACTCCGCCTCCATGCCCACTGCGGGCATATCAAGGGTGGTCTCAGCGATTTTCTGCGCATTTCTGCGGCTATTTTTGTTGTTGAGGGGCATCCGGCCGGGTCCTGGCTCGTTACCACTACCGTCGCAGTCAAAATACTCAGACTGTTGAGGTTACCCGTTGCTCGCGGGTTGGGAAGTGGTTCGAGAAGTCTTTGTCGCATGAAGCCATGAAGCAAATGGCGGGCCGAGTCTGCCTGCGATCCCACTGGCCGTGTAGAGGACCTGTGAAGCTCTCTGTTTCACGCGCTGGAGAAGATGCGCGCTCGAATGATCGTCGTTTTTCAGGTAGCAGCAGCGCATCCGAAGCGTGAGGCCACGGAGCAGGACCTACGGGGCGCCTCGCTACTCTTCCGGGGCAGGCTGAGCCGATCTACGATCTTCAAACGAGGGCGCTACCGGCGACTCCGGAACATCCCGCAGAGGCGGGACTGCACCCCGCTCGCCACCACGCCGGTCATCGCGCCTGCGCTCTTCGAACGCGAAGCGCGGCTTCTCTTGCGGCAACTCCATCCGGTCTTCATTGATTTCGCGGGGCACGTGAAGCAGATATCCGAGGTCGATGTGAACGTGATCATCGGCCTCGCCGAGTTGATGTCCGAAAGGAGTTGCGAAAAAGTCTTCGCTCAACCCAACGGCCAGCCTGTTGAATTTCTCGATGCTGTCGCCGTCGTTGAGAATCGTGTTTCCGATCCGGTAAAAGTCTGCGGCCACGCCTCACATGTGGGGCACGGCCG
>JBKJUK010000242.1:0-5695 GCA_046590705.1 Thermoanaerobaculia bacterium | reverse complement strand
GATGCGCGGTCCACGGCCTCACGGCCGTGGCTAAAGAGATGCCGCCCCTCCGGGGCTCCGCTGTGTGTTGGTTGCAGGAGCGATACTTACGATTGTCGGCGACTACTCGCTGCGAGGAGCAACCCGTTCATGTCTGTAAAACCGGCGTCATGCGCCGACTCCGCCGCTCGGGATGACGGCTCTCCTGCTGATACTCAGCGAGCCTGTTTCTTTCTCTCAGTCGCCACGTCCCGGTCCCGGGCTTCGAATGACACGACGGTCCACGGAATTCGCAAGAATCCCTTTTCTTACAACTGGCGTACTCTATTGTGAAGCGCGCCAGAACACTGCCTGGCTGACAGGAAAGGACCTCAGTGCCGAAGACTCTTTTTTACTCAGGACTCATCGTTTGCGGCGTGATCGCTCTGCTGGCCGGCTCTGAGGCGATTCAGTCGATGCAGCAGTCCCAGTCGGCTGGTCCACGCTTCGGCGCGGTCCTGGCGTTCGATCAGCGCTATCTTCTGCTGCTGGCATTCGTCGGCATGATCGCCGTAGGGTCGATCTTCCTGCGCATGGCTTCACTGGTTGCTCCCAGAAATCTGTTTGCAGCGTTTTCTGCCGCGCTTTCCGTCGGAAGCGTAATCGTTGCTCTCACCTTCATCACCGCCTCGCAATTTCAACTCTCACCGGATGTCCTGGCCAGCGGCATGCTCGAAGTCGCTCCAGCGATGCCTGGATCGGGCAACACCGTCGCTGCGTTGCTCTTCGCGGTACTGCTGTTCACCCTGCGACCCTACTTTCAAGTGCAGGCCAGCCGGATGCTCTCTCTTCTGGCAACGCTGGCCGGTATTTCTCTCCTGAGCATGCTGAGTCTGGATCTACTCGCAGTAGAAACAGGTACGAGAGAACTTCTTTTCGATTTCTCCAGTACGTCCTTTCAGACTCTACTCGCTCTGTTCTTCGCCTCGACTGCGGTCCACTGTCTCCGTCATCGTCACCTCTTCACGGAAGTCACGAACCTGCGCGAACTCCTCGACGTCCCGATTGGCAAACAGTCGGCTCCACCTGTCGAGAGCGTCGGATTTGGCAGCGGCGTAGCTTTCGATAGCTAACCAGCCACGCGTAGGGGCGAGCTGCGCTCGCCCGCTCCCCGGCGGCCACTCACGAACTCACCAAGAGAGCGGGCGCGCGCAACGCGCCCCCTACGGTAAAGTCTGCTCTATTCCGTACTTCCTCTGTCTGCGTTCTGCGTACAGCAGCCCTGGTGAACGGCCTCGGCGACGCGTGTGTCCGCGGACAGCGGCGGTGGTAAAATTACACGCGCACCACGCTTCCCTGCCTCGAGGTCTCCGACAATGTCATTCGTCCATCTGCATCTTCATACCCAATATTCGCTGCTCGACGGGGCGAACCGGCCCGACGCTCTCGCGAAGAAGGTCGCATCCCTCGGCATGCCCGCCTGCGCCATCACCGATCACGGCAACATGTTCGGTGCGGTGGAGTTCTACGATGAGATGAAGAAGGTCGGTGTGAAGCCGATCATCGGCTGCGAGATGTACACGGCCATCGGTTCGCGTTTCGACAAGGCCGGTGTCGAGGATCAGTCGGCGGACGCGGGATCGAATAATCATCTGATCGTGCTGGCGGCGACGGATCAGGGATATCGAAATCTGATGAAGCTGGTCAGCCTCGCTTACACCGAAGGTTTCTACTACAAGCCACGCATCGATAAAGAGCTTCTCAAGGAGCACTCCGAGGGGTTGATCTGCCTTTCGTCCTGCTTGAAAGGTGAGGTTTCGCAGGCCCTGGCGCAGGGGAATTATCAGAAGGCCCGGGACGCCGCGCTAGCCTACAAAGAGATTCTCGGTCCTGACAACTTCTTCCTCGAGATTCAGGATCACGGTATCCCCGATCAGCAGAAAATCATCCCTATGATGGTGCGACTCGCAGACGACGTTGGCCTGCGCATGGTGGCTACCAACGACTCGCATTACCTGCACAAAGACGATTCTTTCGCGCATGAGGTACTGCTGGCCATCGGCACAGGCAAGACGCTGAATGATGAGAAGCGGATGCGCTTCTACTCCGACGACTTCTACGTGAAGGGAGCCGAGGAGATGAGCCGTATCTTCTCAGGCTACCCGGAAGCGATTGCCAATACCCTGGCCATAGCCGATCGGGTCACCATGAAGCTCGAGCCGAAGGGCCATCATCTTCCTAATTTTCCGGTTCCGAAAGAATTCGATTCGGCTTCGTACTTTGCTTCAGTCGCTCGTCAGGGACTGCAGAAGCGGATGGATGTCCTGGCGGCTCTTTTCGATGCCGGAACGAAACGTTATCCGCGGCAGGCTTACTGGGACCGGTTCGAGCGCGAAGTCGAGATCATCAAGGGAATGGGCTTTCCCGGCTACTTTCTGGTGGTCTGGGATTTCATCAAGTACGCCAAGGACAACGGCATTCCGGTCGGTCCGGGTCGCGGTTCGGCGGCCGGTTCGGTGGTGGCCTGGGCCATGGGTATCACCAACGTCGATCCACTCGAATACGATCTGCTCTTTGAGCGCTTCCTCAATCCCGAACGCATCTCCATGCCCGATATCGACATCGACTTCTGCATGAACAATCGCGGACGGGTGATCGAGTATGTGCGCGAGAAGTACGGTGCGGAGAACGTTGCTCAGATCATCACCTTCGGGACCATGGCCGCCCGCTCGGTGGTTCGCGACGTAGGCCGTGTCCTCGGACAGTCCTACGCGTTCGTCGACAAGATCGCCAAGGCCATCCCGTCGGGGCCTGACGTTTCGCTGCAGGATGCTGCGAAGAATTCTCCGCTGCTGGCCGAGGCCATTCGGAGTGACAAGGAAGTCGCGAGAATCGTGGAGATCGGGACCCGGTTGGAAGGACTGTCACGGCATGCCGGCGTGCATGCCGCCGGAGTGGTCATCACCCCGGAGCCGGTGAGCAATTACGTTCCTCTTTATAGAACCAACAAGGACGAAATCGTCACGCAGTACGACATGCGTATCGTCGAAAAAATGGGTCTGCTGAAGATGGACTTTCTCGGTCTTCGCACGCTCACTGTGATCGACGACGCCATCAAGTCCATCAAGGCTCAGGAAGGGGTGGAGATCGACATCGATCTGCTGCCGCTCGACGACCCGGAAATCTACAGGCTCTTCCAGGAAGGTCGTACGAAAGGCGTGTTTCAGTTCGAATCGGGCGGTATGGTCGATCTGCTTCGAAAAGCACGTCCCACACGCTTCGAAGATCTGGCTGCATTGAACGCTCTCTACCGTCCTGGGGCGCTCGACGCCGGCATGGTCGAGGAGTATGTGCGACGGAAAAATGGCGTGTCGAAATCGAAATACATCGTTCCCGCGATGAAGGAAATTCTCGAGGAGACTTACGGCGTCATCGTCTATCAGGAGCAGGTCATGCAGATCGCTCAGCGGGTCGCAAACTACTCGCTTGGTCAGGCCGATCTGCTGCGCAAGGCCATGGGCAAGAAAGACGTGAAGATGATGGAGGCGGAGCGGCAGAAGTTCGTGGCTGGAGCGCTGGAGAATTCCTACGATCAGCAGAAGGCCAGCGCCATCTTCGACTACATCGAGCCGTTCGCACGGTACGGCTTCAACAAGTCGCATTCAGTGGCCTACGCCCTGGTGGCCTATCAGACGGCCTGGCTCAAGGTTCACTATCCGCGGCATTTCATGGCCGCGCTCCTGTCTTCCGAGATGGACAAGACCGACAACATCGTCAAATTCATCAACGAACTCTCGGTCATGGGCATCAGGCTCCTGCCTCCCGACCTGAACGAATCGAATTTCTCCTTTACCGTAGTTGGCGACGACATTCGGTTCGGTCTTGGTGCAGTCAAGGGAGCAGGTGAGGGCGCCATCGAGAGCATTCTCAACGCCAGAAAGACCATCGGCCGCTTCAACGATTTGTTAGGCTTCTGTCAGCAGGTCGATCTCCGGGCCTGCAACAAGAAAGTGATCGAAGCTCTGATCAAATCCGGGTCTTTCGACTCGCTCGGCCGGACCCGGAAGTCGATGTTCGACGAGATCGAGCGGACCACGGATCAGGCTATCCGAGTGAAGGAAGAGAAGGAGAGAGGACAGTCTTCGCTTTTCGGAGCGGCGCCTGCAACACCTCGGCCCGCAGCGGATGCGCCAGCGCCTCTGTTTGTGAGTGGCGAGGAATGGACGGAAGACGAGAAGCTTGGATTCGAGAAGGAGACTCTGGGCTTCTACATCACCGGTCATCCGCTCGGAAAGTACGAAGAGGAGCTGGCACTTTTCGCAACCGCCACGACGGAAACCCTGCCGCAGAAGATCGACCAGATCATCCACATCGGCGGCATCGTCGGACAGCTGAAGAAGTCGAAAATCAAGAAAGGTCCGAACGAAGGGAAGTTGATGGCCAAGTTCATCCTCGACGATCAGTTCGGCAGTGTCGAGGTGGTGGTCTTCAGCGATCTCTATCAGAAGCATGCCCGGTGGCTGGAAAATGGAGTGGCTGTGTTCGTCACCGCAGCAGTGAAAGACACAGGCGGAATCGCGGCCGGGCGCAGCGCGGCACTGCAGAGCGCCGAGCAGCAGGCGCAACAGATCGATGACGAGTACGGCGGACATCCGGAGTCCTCGTATGCAGGGGCGGCGTCAGCGTACGAAGTTCGCTTTCCAGCGGCGAAAGTGTTCAGGCTGAAAAAGGACATTACTGACGCCTACGAAGTCTCTGACGAGGATGCCGAGATCGACGAACTGGAAGCAGAACGCGACCGTGTCGGCGTCGATGTCGACAAATACAATCTGGGACTGTTCGGCGCAGCGGCTCCGGTATTGGAAACCACCGACAACGGCGGCGCAGGGGTGAACATCGATGTAGAGCTTCGCGACGATGAAGCTGCGTCGAAAGCCCGTGATGCCATGGCCGAACCGGCCCTCGACGACCTTGACGCCTTCAACGATGCGGTGCAGCAGCTCGACGCAGGGTGGGTTGAGCCTGTTGCGTCAGTGAAGATCGCAGCCTCCTCTTCAGATGCGCCGATCACTCCCGAACTGAACGCACTGGACATCATTCTCATCGACGGCATCCGTGAGAAAAAAGTGAAAGAGATGTACCTCGATCTGGCCTACCAGAAGGTCAGTGAAGAGGGGGTTCGGAAGATGCGCGAGGTGTTCGAGCAGTTTCCCGGAGACGTGCAGGTGTACATCCGTCTGAGCGGCGTGCCTGACTCAGTGGCTCGGGCCTACAGCCCGGCCGGAGGAAATCTGAAGATTCGCGTCAACCAGAACTTCCGGGTACAGCCCGGCCCAGCGCTCAAGACTGCGCTGGGCGAGTACGCTGCGAACGTCAGTTACGCCTACAACGAACTGACCATTCCTAGTGAAAAGCAATCCAGAAGAGCACGTTGAGGCTCATCAGGCTCACCGCCGTGACGAGCAGCGTCGCCCGCTTCTCCTCGTGCACTCCGCTGATGTAGCCAGTTCTGACAATTCCGATCGGGTCTTCCATTGAGATTCCCTCCGACCTGTCAGTCGTAATGCGGCTGGGAAAAATACAGTAGGTTGAAAAGTCGCCACGTCAGAAGGAACAGGCTCGCTGAGTATTGCGAGGAGAGCCGTCATTCCGAGCGGCGGGATGGGTGGGTGCGAGGAATCTACGCACAGGGACCGCGCTGTAAATATTGAGCGCGAACCTTGTGCGTAGATTCCTC
>JBKJUK010000021.1:0-13884 GCA_046590705.1 Thermoanaerobaculia bacterium | reverse complement strand
CATGATCACGTCCGGGTCCTGTCGCATGGCGTTGCGAAGCGCCTCGCCAAAACTCGGAGTATCGGTCCCGATCTCCCGCTGAGAGATTGCCGACAACTTGTCGGTGAAAAGAAACTCGATCGGATCCTCGACGGTGACGATGTGCAAGGCCTCGCTGTTGGCAATGGCCGAAATCATCGCGGCGAGAGTGGTCGACTTGCCCGAGCCGGTCGGTCCGGTTACCAGTACCAATCCGTCTGGAATCTGCGTCAGCTCTTTCACCGCACCGGGCAGTTCCAGTTCATCGATGCCCAGGATCTGAATCGGCACGCGGCGAAACACCGCGGCGACCGTGCCGCGCTGGAGATAAAAGTTCGCGCGAAAGCGAGCGACTCCAGGCACACCGTAGCCGAGGTCGACCGACTGGTGAGTATCAAAGCGCTCGCGTTGGGGGCGGTTGAGAAGGGGGAACAGCATGCGCTCGAGATCCGCCGGCTTCAGCGGCTCGGTCTTCAGAGGTACGAGCTTTCCGCGGATCCGCAACAAGGGCGGACGCATCGGCTTGAGATGAAGGTCACTCGCTTCTTTCGACGCCATGAACACAAGCAGATCGTTGAGCGATGTCGATGGCTGAGTCTGCGCCTGTGGCGCCTCTGGAGGGGTGGGCTGAATCGTCAAGGGAGATGCTCCGGTCGTAAGTGTAGCAGTGGGTGGTGCCGGCCGGGGGGCCGGGTCCAGGGGGACGGCGTAGAAACGAGAACGCCGACCCCAACCCTCGGAATTTTCAGTAGGGGCGCGTTGCGCGCGCCCGCTCTCCGGTGAATTTACGAACAGCCGGGAGAGCGGGCGAGCGCAACTCGCCCCTACGAGTTCACGACCGGCAACGTGTCAGCCTCGACTCCGGCCCTCAAACCCCCGGCCCCCGGCCCGATTCTCAACTCCTCATGATCGAGTCGAGAATCATCAGAAACGCTTCCTGTTGCTTCGGTTCGGTCTTGTTGATCACGGCGATCGTTTCGCCGAGCTTGAATCGCTGGTGAAGTACATCCGCCGAATGCGACGACGTGACGATGATCCTGCGCGACGACACACCCTTCTCCCGCGCGTAATGAACGAACTTCTGCCCATCCATACCCGGCATCTCGAAATCGACGATCAGTAGATCGATCGTATCGTTGATGGTGGGCAGCGCATCGTAAGGGTGCGCGTACGTCTCCACTACGGCCACCCCTTCGTATCTGCGTGTCAGGATCTGATCCCATAGCTCGCAGAAGGCAACAGAGTCGTCGACGATCACAACACGTTTGGTCGTCACTTCGTGCTCCGCACGTTCGCTTTCGGCGTTGGCTCGGCGTTCGACATCGCCGTCGAGCGGTACTTGATTTCACCGCCGACGATGGTCATGGCGATACGTCCGGTAAAGGTTTTTCCCCTGAACGGGCTGTTCGCAGCGCGGGACACGAATCTGTCGACTTCGTCGCGGCTCTCCAGGTCGAGAAGCGTGACATCGGCCGGTGAGCCTACGCGCAGGTTCCCGCCCGGAAGCGAGAACACCGATGCAGGACCGCTCGAAAGCAGCTCGATCAGGCGGCTCAGCGTAATCCGCTTCGACGCCACCAGTGTTTCGTAGCAGACCGCGAAGGCCGTTTCCAGTCCGATGATCCCGAATGGGGCAAGGTCGAATTCGACGTTCTTCTCGTCCATGTGATGCGGGGCATGATCAGTGGCGATGGCGTCGATCGTCCCATCGACGACCGCTTCGATGATTGCTTCACGATGATCGGAAGAGCGCAGCGGCGGGTTCATCTTCAGGTTGGTCGAGAACGACTGCAGTGCTTCATCCGTGAGCGCGAGGTGATGGGGGGTAACCTCGCAGGTCACGCGCAGTCCTTCTTTCTTTGCGGCCCGGACAGCATCGACTGCGCCGCGCGTGGAGATATGCGCTACGTGAAGATGCCCGCCCGTAGCCCGAGCCAGAATGACGTCACGCGCCGTCATTCCTTCCTCGGCCGCTGCGGGCATGCCCTTCATCCCGAGGAGCGTGGAGTAATAGCCTTCGTGCATGACTGCGCCTTCGGTGAGAAAAAGGTCCTGCTCGTGTGCTACCACCGGGATCTTGAGCATCCGTGCGTACTCGAGTGCGCTGCGCATGAGCAGTGAATTCACCACCGGATGTCCGTCGTCGCTCACCGCCACACAGCCGGCCGCCCGCAACTCGGCAAGTTCGGCCAGGGCCTCACCCTTGAGTCCCTTGCTCACTGCGCCGATCGGGTACACCCGGCATGCGCCACGTCGCTGCGCTTCGGCCAGGATCATCTCCGTGACGGCGCGTTCGTCGTTGGGCGGATTGGTATTGGCCATGGCGCAGACCGACGTGAATCCTCCAGCCACCGCAGCACGGGTACCCGTCTCGATAGTTTCCTTATGCTCGTGTCCGGGCTCACGCAGGTGCGTGTGCAGATCGACGAAGCCGGGAGAGACGACCAGTCCCGTTGCATCGAAAATCTCGACTCCTTCGGGAGCTTTCAGATTCTTTCCGCTCTTCGAAATCATCCCGTCTTCGAGCAGCAGGTCGAGCGACTCGTCCAGTTGCTGTGTTGGGTCGATCAGACGTCCGTTCTTGATCAGCAGATTCATTTTCTTACCTGTATTCGGCGACTCGCCGTGGCGGAATTTTCTCGTTCGGATCTCGACATTCAGGAGTCGGCCATCTGCCCGCCGGCCAGGAGATACAGAACAGCCATGCGCACGGCCACACCGTTTGTGACCTGATCGAGAATGACTGAGTAGGGTCCGTCTGCGACATCGGAAGCGATTTCGACTCCCCTGTTCATTGGTCCGGGATGCATCACGATGACGCCTTCGCGCGCTCGGCGAAGGCGCTCGGCAGTCAGGCCGAACGTGTTGTAGTACTCGCGCAGTGAGGGAAAGGTGAGCTGACCCTGACGCTCCAGCTGAATTCTCAGCATCATCACTACATCCGCGCCTTCGAGCGCTTCGTCGAGTGAATGCACCACCCGCACACCCATCCTCTCGATTTCGGCTGGCATGAGCGTCGGTGGACCGCCCAGGGTCACGTTCGCTTTCATCTTGGTCAGCAGATGGATGTTCGATCGAACCACACGCGAGTGCGCGATATCTCCGATGATCGAAACGTTCAGTCCCTGGAGACGACCGAGCCGCTCGCGGATTGTGAAGGCGTCGAGCAGAGCCTGGGTGGGATGCTCGTGCGCACCGTCCCCTGCGTTGATGACCGAGGCCGGCAGCATATCCGCCAGCATCTTCGGGGAGCCGGGATGCTTGTGGCGAATCACGATCATGTTCGGGTGCATGGCCATGAGATTGCTGGCCGTGTCGAGCAGCGTTTCGCCCTTTTCGACTGCCGAACCCGACGCGGCGAAATTCAGGGTGTCAGCAGAAAGTCGCTTCTCGGCAATTTCGAACGAGACTCTGGTTCTCGTCGAAGCTTCCATGAAAAGGTTGATTACCAGCTGACCGCGAAGTGCCGGCACCTTCTTGATCGAGCGCTCACTGACTTCCTTGAAGCCCTCGGCTGTATCAAGGATGAGCGAGATCTCCTCTGGAGTCAGAGATTCAATTCCGAGAAGATCCTTCGATCGAAGACCACTAGCCCGCATTTCTCACACTCCTCCTGCTGCGGCGCCGGAAACCGGGCTGTCTGCTTCGTTGCACAAAGATTTCGCTCCTCGGAATAGCGTCAACGATGACCTCGTCCTGAAATCGCCGTGCGCCTCGCATCCAGGCCACTCTCCGCAGCCTCGCATTGAAGGAGCGTAAAAATCGGGCAAATCTGAGTTCGCAATCAAGCCTCGATTCCGTTTCGGTTCGTGGAAGGCAGAGAATTACTTCTCCATCAGTAGTACTTCGTCCTCGCCGTCAGTTTCCGCAAGCTTCACCTTGATGACTTCAGCGCGGTCCGTCGGAATCTGCTTACCCACTACATCGGCATGCACAGGGAGCTCTCGATGGCCTCGATCGATGAGTACCGCCAGCTGTACGACCTTCGGTCGCCCGAAATCGATCAGGGCGTCGAGCGCGGCACGAACGGTGCGCCCGGTGTACAGAACATCGTCCACCAGCACCACGATCTTGTCGTCGATCGGCTCGGGAAACTTGGTCGGCTTCACCACCGGTTGCGGAGCGATGGTGGTGAGGTCGTCCCTGTAAAGAGTGATGTCGAGGATGCCCATCGGCACGGTTACCCCCTCGGCCTCAGCGATTTCTTTCACGATCCGTTCGGCGATCGGGACTCCGCGACTGCGGATCCCGATGATGATGAGATCTGCAGTTCCTCGGTTTTTTTCGACGATTTCGATCGCCATGCGGCGTATGGCGCGCTGCATCCGCGCACCGTCGAGCAGACGTTTCTTAACGTTCATGAAAACCTCAGCGTGAAAGTCGAAGTGGGACGAGCCCTGCCGGATGGCGGCTCGCGGAGCGGAGAATAACAAACGGTTCCATCGCGCGATAGGTAAAAGAGTCGATCTCCGCCATTCTCCCGCCTGATTTCGATCAGGGCTCGGCGGCCGCAACAGGGACACCCTTTTCAGAGAAAAGATCGATATGAGTGCGCGGCTGGCGATCTCAGAAATCGTCGCAACACTTATTAGGCGTCAAAGAAAATCTACGAGAGATACGTCCCATTTTATGATGTAACCACATAAAAAAAACGTAGAAGTCGTTGATTTTTTTGGATTTAGCGTAAGTCACTGCAACCGGGAGAGTTATATTTCCGAGCGTCAAAAAGCTCCGGTTTCAGGGCTGCTTTTGTTTGACACCCCTTCATCTTTCCGTAGAATACGCGGACAGCAGGCAGGTCCAGCCTTCACATTTCCACGGTTTTGAAACGGGAGAAGCACAATGAATCAGCGCTATTCGACAATTATCTTCGTGCCGCATGCGCGGGCGAAGTTCCGCAAGTTGAGAGTTTCCCACCGCTCTCTCTTCTCGGCTGTGTCGCTGATCACATCTTCCCTCTGTCTTTCGACATTCTTCTCCTTCCAGTACTTCGCCTCGATCTCTCAGACTCACGAACTCAGCAAACTGAAACGCGAGAATCACGATCTTCAGCAGGCAAATGAGCAGTTCAGTGAATCAGTCTCCACCCTCCGCGGCCAGTTGAAGAGCGTCGAGGAAAAAACACGCAAGCTGGCCATCATTGCCGGGATCAATACGCTCGATGAAACCAATCGCGGCGGCGTCGGCGGAGTCCGGCAGACGGACGAGAAGCAAATGGCAGGCCTGCAAGAGGATGACCTCGACACGATGAGCTTCCGCTCACGACGCCTCGAGTCTCATCTCTCCATCCTCGAAGAACGGCTGGTAGAACAGTCCAAGATTCTCTCCTGCACACCCTCCATCGCACCGATCCGCGGAATTCTCACAGACGGGTTCGGTGGACGCAGCGATCCATTCACCGGCAACGCCGCCAGTCACCAGGCCATCGACATCTCCTCCGCCTCGGGTCAGCCCATCCGCTCGCCGGCCGACGGAATCGTGGTCAAGGCCGAGTGGGCCAACGGCTACGGCAACGTGATCTACGTCTCGCACGGCTACGGCTACTCCACGCGCTACGGTCATCTCTCCGGGTACAACGTCCGCCCGGGGCAGAAAGTGAAACGTGGAGACGTCATCGGCTTTGTTGGTTCGACCGGTCGAAGCACCGGCCCGCACCTCCACTACGAGGTCCGTCTCAATGGAAATCCGCACAATCCTCTCGAGTACATCCTCAACGCGTTCTGAGTTCTGACATCTTCGATGCAATGAAAGCGGCCTTCGGGCCGCTTTTGTTTTCTCCATTGGAACCGGGATTCTGGCTATCCGCTCCGAGACAAACCAGCACTCGCCTTTCACTCTCAGCATGCATACAATTCAGCAGCATCGCGCCAAGCGCCGGTCCTCCCCGCGCATCTAACCCTCCCCCAAGGACTCACGATCAGATGGAAACCGTCACAAAGTACAAAGTCGTCATCATCGGTTCCGGCCCCGCAGGCTGCACCGCGGCACTCTATCTCTCGCGTGCGAATCTGATCCCCATCGTCCTCGAAGGGATGCAACCGGGCGGACAGCTGACCATCACGACCGAAGTCGAGAACTTCCCAGGTTTCCCGGAAGGCATCCTCGGACCTCAGCTCATGGATCAGATGCGCAAACAGGCCGAACGCTTCTCGACGGTCTTCGCCTTTGAGACAGTCGAAAAGGTGAACCTCCTCCAGCACCCATTCCAGGTCACAACCGATCAGCACATTTACGAGTGCGACGCGCTGATCATCGCTTCCGGAGCTTCCGCAAAAGAGATCGGCATACCCTCGGAGAAAGCACTGCAGGGTTTCGGCGTTTCCTACTGCGCAACGTGCGACGGCTTTTTCTTCAAGGAGAAAGAGATTGTCGTGGTCGGCGGCGGCGACTCAGCGATGGAAGAAGCGACATTCCTCACCCGCTTCGCATCGAAAGTCACAGTGATTCACCGCCGAGAAGAACTCCGCGCCTCCAAGATCATGCAGGACCGCGCACGCGCGAATCCGAAGATTGAATTCATCTTCGACACCACCGTCGACGAGGTGATCGGCACGAAAGAGAAAGGTGTCTCCGGACTGAAGCTGCGCAATCTAAAAACCGGCGCCATCTCCGACTTTGCAACCCAGGGACTCTTCGTCGCCATCGGTCATACTCCCAACACAGCTGCGTACAAGGGCCAGCTGGACATGGACGAGAAGGGCTACCTGATCGCGAAACCCAATTCCACGGCCACCAACATTCAGGGCGTCTTCGCCTGCGGCGACGTGACCGACCACGTCTACCGGCAAGCCATCACTGCAGCCGGAAGCGGATGTATGGCGGCCCTCGACTCCGAGCGATGGCTCACCAACGAACGAATCACTGAGCGCTGGGGCCTGGAGAAAGGCGAAGAAGCGAGAGTCTGACGTTCACCTGCGCATCCGCCGCTCTGGGCTGATCTTCCTACACGACTTCAGATCTGAAGTGCACTCCGAACCGCGTCGCGATAACTGCGGCCCACCGGGATCAGGCGCTCGCCTTCCAAGGCAATCGTGAGCCCCCCGCTCTCCACGGTTCGGAGAGCGAGCGCACGCGACACGTCCACGATGAAAGATCGATGAACGCGCATGAAACGCGCCGGGAGCAGCCTCTCGAGCGCGAGCAGCGACTTCTCGTGCAGGTGCACCGAGCCGTCAGCAAGATGGAGCTCCGAGTAGTCGTCCGCGCCACGGGCGTAGACCACGTCAGCGATTCCCAGCGTGCGAAGTTCCCGCCCTTTTCGGATCACCAGACGCTGTGCGTGACGATCGGATGCAGGTTCCTGTCCGGTGGCACGCTTGATCGCGAGCCGCAGGCGGTCCTCGCTCCATGGCTTCGGAACGAAATCGGCGACGCCGTATTCGAACGCTCGAATGGCCTGGTCGAAGTGAGCCGACACCACGATCGTCTGCGAGGGGGCCGCGGCCGCTTCTTCCAGGAGCTCGAAGCCGTCTTTCCCCTGAAGATTCAGATCGAGAAACAACAGATCGAGCCCATGTCCGCGGATGAGTTCCACGCCCTCCGACATAGACGAGGCGACGTGAATTGAACTCTCTTCGCCGACGATCTCGCGCACCATGCGCACCAGTCGCCTTGCCACGACCGCCTCATCTTCGATGATCGCAATCCTCACGCAGGGACCTCGATCTCCACCCGCCACTTCTCTCCACTCACACCCTGACGAAACACCCAGCCGTCTCCCCATATCTCGGAGAGTCGAGCCTCAATGTAACGAGTACCGTCGCCCGGAACGTAGCCGCGATCATCCTCAGGCGCGGCGGGAGACTCGAACGTGTAGTGCGTACGATCCCCCACGCGACGTGCCTCGAGATGAAGCTGCACGTGCCTCAGGTCCGAAGAGCCGTGCGTCACTGCGTTTTCCACCAGCGTATGAAAAACGGTGGGAGGCACAAGGAGGTTCGGGCCAAATCCGCTGTCGTCAAGATCGTAGGTGACGTCTTTGCGCAGGCTCATGATGGCCAGATGACTGCGGCAAAGACGCAGCTCGTCAGCGGCCGGTATCAGCCGCAGGGCTGACATCTCCGACAGTGTCCGCAACTCGTCGCCGAGAGCCTCGATCATCTTCACCGCGGTTTTCGGGTCCTGCTCGATCCACTCTGATATGGCGGTCAGGGTGTTCATCAGGAAGTGTGGCTGCATGTGACGCTTCATCGCTTCGAGCTCGAGTCGCGTTGATTTGAGAAGCGCTGCCGTGCGCTTCTGTTCATCGCGTCGTACTTCCAGCGCATGAGAGCAGAGAAGGCAGATGAACAGAAAGTTCAAAGCGAAGTAGACGGAATCGTCGACGAAGCGCATTGGCTGCGCCACGAGCGTGAACGACGCCACCGCGATTCCGGTGACGGCGAGACCGCTGCCGGGCAGCTTGCGAACCAATGCGAAGAGTGCCCAGACCAGCGAAGCTCCGAAGCAGATTAGAAAAATGAGGACCGGTTTCGCATCCCACCAGGGCACAAGAATCGCGGATGCGGTTGCCGTCGCCGCTGAAACGATGAGCACGCGACGGCCGAGGCGATGCGGAAAGCGTGTAACGGTGAGCGCAACGAGGTTCAAGCCAACTAGCCACGAGCAGATTGCAACAAGCAGTAATCGGACGATGTGTAAGTTGTACGTATAGCCGAACAACGGCCGCCACTGCTCTGCCAGCAGCAACGCCCCTGCCGTCAGGCACAAAGTCGCCAGCATGAGGAATGATCGATCGCGTCGGGCCAGCGCGAACATGGCCAGTCCGAACACTCCCGTGATCACGATACCGCTCAGTGCCGCGAGCGCGATCCATGCGCCGCGTCTGGGGGCGTTCCGGAGTTCGTCGTAGTCGCCGATCAGCACGTTCCAATAGCCTGACCGCGGACTGAAGTGACGATTGAACGCCGAGGTCCGGATGGCCAGCAGATGAGAACCGGGCGTGGCCAGGCGATCCGGAATCTGATAGAGAGCCTGGATCGGCCCAGGCACTTCGTTGTTGCCTGTCCTGGCCACCACGCCTCCGCTCCCGATGCGCTCGCCGTCCCACCAGATCTCGTGCGAGGCGATCGCCGCAAAGTAGAGTCCCACAGGTCGTCCTGGCCCACGCTTCAGCGCGCTCGTGTCCACCCGGGCTCGCAACCACACCGAGTCATCTTCCGCGGGTACGTCGTGCAGCTTGACTGGCTTCCAACTCCGGTCATCAGTTTGCGGGAAGGACCATCTCACATCGTGACCAACCTTCATCAGGAATGCGTCGACACTCAGCACTTTCGACGCTGCTGCCGGAAGCGCCGCCACAAGGTGCAGCGAAAAGATCATAACCATGCGTCGTTTACCGACGTCAGACGCCGTTCGCCGAACGCTCCGCCAGAACTTCAATAGCGCTGCTACTTTGCGTTCGGAGGCGATCATGTACATCGTTATACGGGTTTTCTTTCTGGCTGTATTGCTCCACTCACTCGGGTGCGCCGCGCCGCAGTTTCAGATGAAGGCGACGTCGTTCGAAACTGAGAATGGCAAGTCTGTCGATGCGGAACTCGGGGAACTGCGTGTCCCGGAGCGTCGCGACGTTCCGGATTCCGGCGACATCACACTGCGTTTCGTGCGATTCAAGTCCACGTCGCCGAATCCGGGGCCGCCGATCGTTTACCTTGCCGGAGGCCCAGGTGGCTCGGGCATCGAGGCAGCCAAGGACACTCGGTTCCCCCTGTTCATGGCAATGCGCGAGTTCGGCGATGTCATCGCTCTTGACCAGCGGGGAACGGGCCAGTCACGACCAGATCTGGATTGCGACGAGCCGTTCGAGGTGCCCTTCGATCAGCCTCTGACACGTGGTGCGCTCACCGCAGCGATGCACGGCCCGCAAACGAAGTGCATTGCGCGACTGCGCAGAAGCCGTGTCGATCTGGCGGGCTACAACACCCGCGAAAGCGCTGCTGATATCGAAGACCTGCGCAAGGCACTCGGCGCACCGAAGGTCGTGCTCTGGGGCATCAGCTACGGAACCCATCTGGCCACCGCATTCATGCGTTTCCACGGCGCGTCGGTCGATCGCGCAATTCTTGCCGGCATCGAAGGGCCCGATGATACCTACAAAATGCCCGCGCATCAGCAAGCCCTGCTCGAGGCGATCGCGCAACGTGCTGCGGCGACGCCTGCGATCCAGCAGCGGATGCCCGACCTTCTCGAGACGCTTGGCGCATTGCTCGCGGAGCTCGAGGCACGTCCGAAGCGTGTCGAGCTCGTGCATCCGATGACAGGTGCGAAGGGTGTCGTGGCGGTCGGCAAGCTCGATCTCCAGGTAGCCGTGGCTCAGATGCTGGAAGGTCCCGACACGTTCTCTACTCTTCCGAACCTGCTTTGGCGGCTCGAGCGCGGTGACTGGACGGCGTTGGCTCTGCAGGCGGTCAGATTGCGCGTCGGGGAAGTGCCAAAAGCGATGGGCCTGGCGATGGACTGCGCTTCCGGGGTGACAGACGCGCGGCGGCGCCGTATCGCCGAGCAGGCGCCACGAACCCTGCTCGGCGACGCCATCAATTTGCCGTTCCCCGGTATTTGCACCGCCGTCGAAGTTCCCGACCTCGGCGACGCCTTTCGTGCTCCGCTCCAGACAGCCTTGCCAGTGCTCATGATCAGCGGCACGCTCGATGGCCGGACGCCGCCAGCGCAGGCCCAGGAACTTGCACGGGGCATCCCGAACTCGGTGCAACTCGTGATCGAAGGCGCCGGACACAGCGACCCGCTGTTTCTCTCCTCCCCGAAGATCCTCGAGGCGATGCAATCCTTCATGCGCGGGAAGCAGATTGCAGAGACGCGCATCCGGGTAACGCCAAAGCCGTTCGAACCGCTCTACGAGATAATTGAAGTTCCGGACGGCATGCTTGCAAGACTCGCAGGCGAGTACAGGGTCTCGCCAAAGTCACAACGTACGATCGTTCAAGCGGGGTCAGTGCTCTACAGCATCCGCGACCACGGAATGCCGGTCGCCCTGCGATCGATTTCGGCCACCGAATTCGTGGGTGAGGGCTCCGGCGTACGTGCACGGTTCGAGCTGGACAGGAAAGGAAACGTCGTCGCCATGGTAATGCGCCAGACTGACGGTTCAGAGCAGCGGGCGACGCGTCGGTAAATGGGAAATTCTACTCGCGTGCGATAGCACCGACCGTGACCTACCACGTCTACCGGCAGGCCATCACTGCAGCCGGAAGCGGATGCATGGCGGCCCTCGACTGCGAGCGCTGGCTCACCAACGAACGAATCACCGAGCGCTGGGGCCTGGAGAAGGGCGAAGAAGCGCGAGAGTAAAGTCCAGGCGCGCTTGCGACGTCCCACTTCTCCCGGGCACGGAAGCTGGTTGCGCCAACCATCAGGGAACCCGAAGTTGAAATGAAGACTTTGGCTGTGGGACCAGAGAAGAGCGACGATATGGCAAGAATGTTGACGCCTCCATCCTCCATTCTCCCTTCTCCATTCATCAGATCTTTCGCAACAGTTGATAGACTCGACTCATGAGAACGATGGCTGTTGTGTCACACCCGGCGGATGACGGCGATTCACGCAAGCGCGTGACCAGAGGCGTTACCGAACGCGCACCGAGGATAACGCGATGACAGCGCTGCCAGACTCGCGGTTCATCGAGAACCCATATGCCCGTCCCGGACAGCAGACGGTCATGATCATCGGAGGAGGCTTCGCCGGGCTGAACGCAGCCAAGGCGCTCGCGGGGCACGATGATCTTCACGTCGAGATCATCGACCAGCGCAACCATCATCTGTTTCAACCGCTGCTGTATCAGGTAGCGACGGCGGGACTGTCTCCTGCGGACATCGCATTTCCGATCCGATCGATTTTCCGCAGAAGCCGGAACGTCGCTGTACACCTGGGGCGAGTCGACGAGGTAAACGTCACCGAAAAGTGGTTACGGCTCGGCGATTCACTACTTCGGTTCGACTACCTCGTCGTGGCCTGCGGCGCGGCTCACAGTTACTTCGACCACGGAGAGTGGGAAGAACATGCTCCCGGCCTGAAAACTCTCGAGCAGGCTCTGGAGATGCGACGGCGCCTCCTCTTCGCATTCGAACGAGCGGAGAACGAGCTCGATCCGGAAGTGCAGAAAGCACTGCTCACATTCGTGATTGTCGGTGGAGGTCCCACAGGGGTCGAACTGGCCGGCGCGATTGCGGACATCAGCCGCACCGTATTGCTGAAGGATTTCCGAAGGATCGAGCCGCAAAATGCGCAGATCATTCTGCTCGAAGCGGGACCGCGCATTCTCACCGGCTTCTCCGAGGATCTATCCGCGCGTGCAGCAAAAGATCTGACTCGACTTGGAGTGGATGTACGTACCTCGTCGCCGGTCACGCACATCGACGCCGAGGGCGTGCAGGTTGGAAACTCGTCAATCGCCGCGAGAACCGTTTTCTGGGGCGCCGGAGTGCAGGGCGCTTCGCTGGCGAAAAATCTCGGGGTGACTCTGGACCGGAATGGCCGCATCCCGGTGCTCCCTGATCTTTCGCTTCCCGGCGCGCCCGATGTATTCGCTGCCGGAGACATCGTGCACTTCGAACTCCCCGACGGATCGTTACTCCCCGGCCTCGCACCCGCTGCGATTCAATCAGGTCGCGCCGCAGCAAGAAATATCCTCGCTTCGGTACACGGCCGGCCGCGTCAGAACTTCCGGTACAAAGACAAAGGTCTGATGGCGACGATCGGGAAACGAACAGCCATCGCGCACAGTGGAAAGTTGAAACTCACCGGCTACATCGCGTGGCTGGCCTGGTTGTTCGTGCACCTGCTCTACCTGGTCGGATTCAAAAACCGCGTGTCTGTTCTACTGCAGTGGGTGTGGAGTTATCTCTTCTCGCGACGCGGATCACGGCTGATCACCGAGCGTGACTGGCGGCTCGAAAAGCATCCTTGATTCCTCTCACTCCTCAGCAAGGCGGAGTGCGACGAAGGCACTGAATGCGACCCACCTGGACGAGCGAACGCGGATTTGCGGTTGCCTCCTCGAGGCAGCCGTGTGATTGCATCTATTCGAGCGCGAAGCGGGGGAGCCATCGCTTCGGTCCGACTGCGATACGGAACGCGGAGACGAGTACGCAGACGAGAAGGAACATCACGACGGCAGAGCGGCCGAAGTACCAGTCGCCGGCGTCGGTTGTGAAAGGTACGCGCTGCTGAATCAGAACAAGGAATGCGAACGAAATCACCGCCAGCAGTCCGAAGCGACGCGCCAGCATCACGCATAGGATCGCGGCACTGAGGGCGTAAATCGCTCGAAGCCAGAGCGGCCCGTAGGTATCGCTCAGCGCCATCGTTGCAATCAGGAGAATCGATAGAACTCTGGCGGCCTGGTCGCTCGGGATCACTGCACGCAGAAGCACCAGAAGAACAACGAGACCAACACCGCGCAGGAGCGCCTCGGCCAATGTCATGGCCACAGTGAACACCATGAAACGCGCGGGGCCAAGCGTGTAGGGAGCAGTAAAAAAAGCAGTCGTCCCCCCCCCACCACGAGCGTTGCTTGCCAGATAAGTATCGCGCCCACCGCGCCTGCTGCTCCCATCAATACATCTCGTCCGACCATCGGGTCTGTGAGGCGTCCGGACAGCATACGAGTCCACGAGATGAGAGTGTCCGGCCACCGCTTTCGGACGAACGGCTCAATGGCGCCGACCGTCGTGATCGTAAGAGACTGGCGCCAGCAGTTAGGGTGATGACGGGAAGACGTTCGACGGCCACGATTCCGTTTCCGGCATTCTGCAACAGGCTCGCAATGGCAACAGATCCCTCCCTTCTTCCTGCGAACGACACCGAGGCGCGCTCCCCGCCAGAAAAATTCACAAGCTTTGACGACCGCTT
>JBKJUK010000220.1:0-7468 GCA_046590705.1 Thermoanaerobaculia bacterium | reverse complement strand
CGTGCAGCGAGAGGAACATCCGCACACGTTCCGCCGCAGCAATCGGTCCGCCATTCGCCAGAATGTTCATGATGGCCGAGCCGGCGTTGATTCTCTTCGTCAGCCGAAACAGCCGATGAACGATCTGCAGAAAATCTGTGTTCACGGCGATCTCACCGACAAAGTGCGGGATCACCGCTCCAGGATTCTGTTTCTGCACCTCGGTTGACAGATGACTCTCGGCGATCCATGCAGTGCCGTACCCGAGTTCGTCTGCCAGTACGGCCTGTTCGAAAAAGTTCTCGAACATGATCCGCTCTGACGGCAGGTAGCCGTCGACTTCGGTCTGGCAGATCGAAAAGAAAACATCGAATTCCATCTGGCGTTACATTATTGAGGCTGTAGCGAAGATCCGCTATCAATGAATGACGACGCAGCACCTTCGGAGGGATTGATGCACCAGGCTTACCGTTACGGGCGACTTCCCGCGTTGCTGCTGGCACTGCAGCTCCTATCCTGCGCGCACACCGCTCCGGTAGCAGCTCCGAACAAGTACGGACTCTCGGTCGTCGAGGACATCCGGACCTACCGTGCACAGGTCGCCGCTGATTCGAGCAAGAAGATGCTCGACTTAGGGACCGTGCAAGGCCTGAGTCTGGATCTGCGCTACGCCGGCACCAACAACTTCATGAAACGGCAGCTGTACGGCGTACCCAGAGCCTTTCTCCGCGCGCCCGCCGCCGTCGCTCTCTCAGCCGCCAATGCCCTGCTTGCCAGAGAAGGTCTCGGAATCAAGGTGTATGACGCCTACCGTCCCTACAGCGTCACCGAAATCATGTGGGAGCCCTACAAGAATCCTGACTACGTAGCCGATCCCGCCAAAGGATCGCGACACAATCGAGGCGCAGCGGTGGACGTGACGCTCATCGATCTGAAGACAGGTGAAGAGCTGGAAATGCCGACCGCCTACGATGACTTCACGCCGCGAGCCGGACACGCCTTCATCGAAGGTTTGTCGGAAGCGGCGATCGCCAATCGCGCCAGGCTGCTCGATCTCATGCAGCGTCACGGGTTCGAGCCACTGGCCTCGGAGTGGTGGCATTACGACTACAAAGGCTGGCGTGAGTTCGAGCTGATGAACGTGCCGCTGGAGAAGCTGCCGTAGGGTGTGGTGACTTCAGGGGATTGGCAGGGTATCCGCGTCGGCGCCGCTTCGAACATCGCGATCATCGGTTTGCACGGGCCGAAGGCGAGGATCGACATCGTCCGTAGCGCGAGAGATCACTCGCCCCTCCCACACGCCCGACCAGGCTCGCGACGACATGGGCCTTTGTGAGTCCATCAGAACGTCATCCCGAGCGTGTGTGGAAGGGTGCGAGGGGCGAGGGACCTCACGAGTTGCGAACGATTGAACTCGATTTTTCGCCCTGTCCGAATCGAACTGTTCAGAAGCGCGACTCAAACGATCAGTCCGTCAGAAGCGGGTAACCATGGACAGCGATCCGACTTTAAATCGGGAAGACGTTTCGTACGCGGCGTCGAGCTGAAAGCGAGGCCAGGACAGACCCACGCCGATCGAGAAATGATTCTGATCCTCTCCTGCAGGAAAGAGAATGGACTGATTCACCCTAATGGCGGAGCAGAGCAGTCGATCTTCCGGTCGAACCCGCTGATCGTTGCAGGTCGTCGGGCCGACATACTCGATTGAATGCGCGGGGTCTCGCCACCAGCCGGCACGAATGGCAATCGGTATTTTCGTCGTGAAAAAATATTCAGCGCCGGCGTGATACTCGACCACATCCTTCGACTCATACGGATTTTCGAGGATTGCGATTGCGGTGTTGGCGGCCCTGAAGTCATCGGTAAGGTTGGAGTAGGTCACGTACACGGCGTCAGCGTTCACCGTGAGTGCCGATAGTGGGCGGACTGAAATGCCGAGTCCGGCGACGTCGGGTGCATGAAATTTCACATCCTGGTCCTGAAGAAAGCGGTCGGCCAGAAAGTCCTTCTTGAACACTGGAGCGGAGAAGCTGGGCCCCTGCTTGTACGAACCTCCCACACTGACCTTTTCCGTGATCTCCCATTTGAAGCCGGCGATTCCGGTCAGGTCTTCTTCATATTGCACATCGCCGTCGTCGTTGAGTGTTCCCTGTACGACCACTGAGCTGATCTGAAGGTCACCGCCATTGTCGAAGTAGCGAGTCGTCAGAGCGGTTTCGCGAAATTGCTGGTATCTCACTCCTGCCCCGAGCGAAAACGAACCGATCTTCCATGCTCCCGATATTCCGGCCGTCTTCAGAGCGACAGAAACCGCCGACAGAAAAGGCAGCGTGACGATTTCGAAGCACGACGAAGGGTCTGCGTTGCGCAAGGTTTCGCACTCACGCCGAGAGACGGTCGTGCCGGTGCCGGTCGGATTTCCGCGAGTGAGGTAAAAGTTGGGAACTTGTCGGATGAGTCGTCCGCGATTGTCGTACTGAGGCAGCACTGCTGCGCCGTTGTCGTAGCTGATGGGCTGATGGTAGTAGGCCGCAATCGCAAAGTCTTTGATCGGCACGACCACGCTGGCGAAGGAAAGCTCGACGTTTCTGCTGAACGAGCTGAACTCTTCCTCCTGCAGGTTGGGAAACGATCCCGAGGTGAAGACTTTTTGCGCGTTCCTGAAGTTTCTGCCTTCCAGCGAGACTTCCGTCTTCCGCAGAATCGTCAGACCGGCGGGATTCGCCTCTGCTGCGGATGCGTCATCGGCCAGACCGAGAAAGGCTCCGCCCATGCCTAGAGCGCGAGCGCCCGGATTGCTGAAGTTGAACTGGAGCCCAGCCAGCGCTTCTATGTCTGTGTTCTGCGCTGCCAGAGGAGTAACCGCAAGCGCTACCGCCGCGATGCGGAGCAGGAACTTTCCGAACATGTGGCACCTCGTCGTCGTTTGTTGTCGTTGGACCTGGAGCAACCAGTGTAGCGCTTAACCGCGGGAGTTCCTGACCGCATCGATTACCCGCTCGATGGCCTCGGCTGGCGAAATCAGCTGCTTTTCTCTGGCCGCACGCCGCGTACTGAACTCGACTTGTCCATTGGCCAGACTTTTCGCGCCGACTCCGATCCGCAGCGGGAAGCCGATAAGATCCGCATCCTTGAACTTCACACCCGGCCGCTCGTCGCGATCGTCCCATAGCGCTTCGACGCCCGCTGCGATCAGCTTCTCGTAAATTTCTCCAGCTTGCGCGCGCACCTGCTCGTCCATTCCGATCTGGGTAATCACAGCCTGGAATGGAGCGATCGGAAGCGGCCATACAATCCCGTCCGCATCATTGTTCTGCTCGATCGCCGCCGCGACTGTGCGTCCCACTCCCAGTCCGTAGCAGCCCATGATCATCGGCTGCCGCTCGCCCTTCTCGTCGAGATAGACGCAGTTCATGGCCGACGAATACTTGGTGCCGAGCTTGAAGATGTGACCCACTTCAATGCCGCGGTACATCTCCAGCGAACCGCCGCAGCGTGCACAGGGATCGCCGACTTTGACCGAGGTGACGTCAGCCCAGCTCTCGACCTTGAAGTCGCGATCGACATTGACGTTGCGTAGGTGGAAGTTCTTCTTGTTCGCCCCGACAATCCAGTTGCTTCGGCCCTGCAGTGAGCTGTCTGCGTAGACCTTTGGTACTTTCGAACCGACCGGTCCGCAATACCCAATGGGGCCGCCCACCGCAGCCTCGAATTCGTGATCGGGCAAGAGCTCCAGCTGCTGTACCCCGAGCGCGTTCTTTACCTTGATTTCGTTGGCTTCCCGATCGCCGCGGAGCAGAACCATCACCGCGCCATTCTCAGTCTTGTAGACCAGCGTTTTGACGAGCTCCGACTCTTCGAGTTTCAGGAACTTCGCGACGTCGGCGATGGACTGCGTTCCGGGAGTCTCGACCTCTTCCATCGCCAGCGCTTCACCCTGCGCAGGGAGCGGCAGGTGGTAGTGAGAGACGGCCTTCTCGATGTTCGCACCGTAACCGCATGACCCGCAGCGGACGATGGCGTCCTCTCCCGATTGCGCGACGACCATAAACTCATTCGATTCGGAGCCGCCGATGTTTCCGGTGTCAGCTTCAACCATCACGTGATCGAGTGCGCAGCGCTTGAAGATCCTGTTGTAGGCGTCGCGCATGGCGTCATAGGTGATGCCGAGCGATTCGGCAGACGTGTGAAACGAGTAGGCGTCCTTCATGATGAACTCGCGCCCGCGCATCAGTCCGAAACGCGGACGCACTTCGTCACGAAACTTCATCTGGATCTGATACAGATTCACCGGAAGCTGGCGGTACGAAGAGATCGAATCGCGCACCGTATCGGTGATGACTTCCTCATGAGTAGGACCGAACACGAATTCGCGATCGTGCCGATCCTTGATCCTCAGCAGCTCCTTTCCATACTGGAACCAGCGTCCTGACTCCTGCCAGAGTTCAGCGGGTTGGATGGCGGGCATGAGTAGTTCGATGGCGCCGGCACGATTCATTTCCTCGCGCACGATTGCTTCCATCTTCTGAATCGAGCGAAGCCCGAGGGGGAGGTAGGTGTAGATGCCGGTGGCGACCTTACGGATCATTCCGGCGCGCATCATCAGCTTCTGGCTAATGACATCAGCGTCTGCAGGAACTTCCCGGAGTGTGTTGATGAAGTACTGGGTCCAGCGCATGAATCGGCCTCTTTCGAATCAGGATATCGGGCGCACATTGTAGTCCGGGCAACTTCGCGGGCTTACGCGCAGGGCAGGCCGCCGATCGGTGAGCGCAGCCCAGCAGTCCTGTCCGGTTCGATTTTTGAAAGGGATCCTCGCGTGAACGAGACCATCGAATCGGGCAAGACGCTGGTCTTCGATCGCACGCCGATCGCCCGGCTGATTTCCTGCGCCGCCGCCTTCGGCTCGGCGGCCCTGCTGTTCGACTATCTCGCTCGCGGAACCGACAAAGTCCATCCCCTTCCTTTCCTTGGACTTTGCCTTCTTCTGGTCGGGACCATTCTCTCGGCGCTGCTTCAATACGGCGACCACATCTATGTCGGACCGAACGGGCTTGTCTATGAAAACAGGCTCCTTCCTTTCCTGGGAAGGGGCGGACGTTCGCTGTCCTGGGAAGAAGTCGTGGAGATTCGCGAGATCAGGCGGCGCATCCTGATCCTGTTATCCGAAGACGGCCGACGAATTCTCGTGGATGCCATCGCCGGATACGCCATTGCGCGAAGGGAGATTCTTCGCCGGGCGCCTCACGCCGTCATCTCAGGAACCCTCACCAAGGAAGACCGCACTTGAAAAAACGAACACTCCTGGTCGCAGCGGCGGCCGTGACTATCATCGCTCTGCTGATCACCGTCATCGTCCTGCGCCGGCCAGCGAGACGGCGACCGACCGCGCAGCCGACCCCCGCCACCTCGAGTCAGCCGGTCGCTGAGGTCACTCTGGTGGAACTCCCTCGTGATCAGTGGACGCCTCACATTCAGTCGCTGCAGAGCGCCGGCGAGTGGGAGACGCTCGCGGAGCAGCTCGAGGAAGTCAGACAAACAAATCCGACGCTCTACGCAGCGGACTGGCTCGGCTATCTGCAGGCTCGCGCCCACATTGAAGATGATGAAGCGGATGACGCGCGACCGCTGCTCGAGCCTTTCCTGGCAGCCGGTCATCCCCTGCGTAGTGCGGCGCTTTTTCACAGAGCGGAACTCGAAGTCGCCGATGAGAACGAAGCGGCTGCTGCGCAACTGCGGACCAAACTCCTCCGTGAGTTTCCCGATTCACAATTCGTCGCTGAAACCATCGAGGACCAGCTCAGCTATCTCGAAGAGACGGCCAATCCCGATGGCATGCGTCAGTTCGCAGAGTTGGTACAGGCACGACTCGATCCTGGACGGCGGCGGCGCGTTGATGTCGCACTTGCTGGTTCGATGCTTCGCGCAGGCCGGCGGCAGGAAGCAATCGACCGCGCATCAGAGATTCTGCTAGCGGGCGTCAGCGATGATGCCGGCGAGAAGGCTCAACTCCTCCTCGACCAACCGTCGATCCTTCCGACGCTGCCACCTCCCGTTCTAAAGCTGGTCGGCGAGGCGGCCCGCACTCATCGTCACTTCGACCGTGCCGTGAAGATTCTCGAGCTGGCTCGCGCACGATTGCCGCTCGAGAAGGACGATCTAACCTTCGCCATAGGTCGCTCCTTTTTCGGAAACGAACGTTATGCAGAGGCGCGGCAGACCTACCTCGCCGGTGCTGCGGCAGCAAAGGATGCGAAGGCAAAAGCCACCATGCTTTTTCACGCCTCGCGCTGCGCTCAATTGACCGGGAACGACACCGAGGCTGAACAGCTGCAGACTTCGGCCATCGCTGTTCCGGGGCGGCATCCCGCGACGGCAGCGGCGCTCAATCAGAGACTGCGAACGCGGCTCCTTCGCAAACGTTTTGGTGAGGCAGCCACCGATCTGCAGACATTGCGCAAGTTTTTCCCGGAAGAAAGCGGAACCGTCGAGGCCGCGATCGCCATTGGAATGGCCTACTACTATGCGGGGCAGACCAGCGCAGCATTCAGGATGTTCGACTCGATTCCGCCGGCCAGACTTGATTCGTACGGCCGCACGGAAGTGACCTACTGGAAGGCTCGCACTCTGGAGAAATCGGATCCGGACAAGGCCCTCGAGCTTCACCTCTCCGTTTTGCGCGCCAGCGTTCCCACACACTTTGCCTACTTCTCTCGCGCCCGAGTTCGATCGGACGCGCTGAAGTTGCGGGCCGAAGCGCTGGCAACCAGCAGAGCGGCGGCCTCACTCGGCGCACAAAAGTCGGGCGACTTCAATCGTGCGCGCATTGCACAAACGGATTCGGCCCTGCTGTCCTCCGACGGCACCAGGCAGCTGAAAGTACTCGATGGCCTCTACCGCGAGATCCCGGAGTATCAGCGGGTACTCACGCTCGAAGCAGAGACTCTTCCTGAGTTCGGAGTGAAACCTCTCGTCGAGCGATTCGAGAAGCTGGCTGCATTGGGACTCTTCGACGACGCGTCGCGAGAAATCGCGATCAGATTCCCGATCCGTTCGCTCTCATCATCACTCACCAACTCGATGCTGAACAACCGCGCCGCAGAATCAAAGGCTTCCATTTACGCCGCAGAAGTCATGATGAAAAGCGTTCCGAACGACTTCGTACCGCAGTTGCTGCCTGACACTGTAAAGCAGCTTCTCTATCCGCGGTATTACTACGACTTCATCACTGAGGATTCTGAGAGATACGACGCTGACCCGCGGCTGGTGCTCTCGATCATGCGGGAGGAGTCGCGATTCAATCCGCGGGCGAAATCTGAGGCCGCTGCTCGCGGTCTCCTGCAGTTCATCATCACCACCGCGCGACAGGTTGGACGTGACCTCGGTGTAATCAATCTCGAGGCTGGCGACTTGTACGACCCGCGCATCATCATTCAACTCGGATCGAAGTACATCGGGAGTCTGCTCGAACAGTTCGGCGGGAACGGCT
>JBKJUK010000310.1:0-5018 GCA_046590705.1 Thermoanaerobaculia bacterium | reverse complement strand
GCTGCTGGCACGGGAGATGAACTTCAGCGGAGCCTTCTCCCGTGCCAGCAGCCCAGAAGCAGCCACATCGCAGTCCTCCAGCTCGCTGCCGCAGCATCCCTGATCAGGCAGCTGCATTCGCCTGGCCCGTCCTCACACTTTCTCCGTTCGTCGTTCTGAGCTCCGCGTTCTGCGTTGACCAGGCCTCACCCACCCTCACCTCCCCACAATCGCGCGGAACTTTGTTAGCATCGGGCTCGACACTCATGTCAAACAGAAAGGAATTCAGATGAAAAATACCTTCAGTATCGTGGCACTGACCGCAGTCCTGGCCGTGACCTCCCTCCCTCTGGCCGCGCAGCAACTCGAACTTCCGCGACCGAGCCCGAAAGGCAGCGTAATGCAGCGCATTGGTCTCACCGACGTCACCATCAACTACAGCCGGCCGAGCGTGAAAGGCCGCAAGATCTGGGGCGAGCTCGTCCCGATGGACAAGGTCTGGCGCGTCGGCGCCAACGAGGCAACGTCCATTGCATTCACCGACGATGTCACGATCGACGGCAAGAAACTGAAAGCTGGAACCTACAGCCTTCATGCGATCCCGGGTAAAGAGACCTGGACTCTCATTTTCAACTCGGTAGCCGACCAATGGGGAAGCTACAGCTACGACGCAGCAAAGGACGTATTGCGCATCTCGATCAAGCCGGTAACCATGAACACGACGGTCGAGTCCATGCTGTTCGTCTTCCCAGAAGTCAGTGAGTCGGCCGCGACAGCCGCACTGGTCTGGCAGAACGTCTCCGTTCCTTTCAAGATCGAGGCTGATGTAAAAACCAAAGCCATGTCGAACATCAAGGCGGCAATCGCAGCAGCGAAGGCCGACGACTGGCGCACCTCCTTCCAGGGAGCTCAGTACGCATTCAACACCAAGTCGAACTGGCCTGAGGCAAAAGACTGGATTGCGAAGAGCGTCGCCACCAAGGCCACTCTCGCCAACCTGACACTCCATGCACGTATGCTGGCGGCGGAAGGGAAGAAAGCTGATGCCATCGCCGCAGCAGAGAAAGCCGTGATGGCCGGTAAAGAGCAGAAAGCGGATGCGTCTGCAATCGCCGCAACAGAAAAACTAGTAGCCGAGTGGAAAGCCGCGAAGTAACCCCGTCATTCTGCAGAGCGGGTTCACTCTCCCGCTCTGCAGAATGATGCACCTCCTCGCTACTGGCTACTGGCTTCCTCGCTACTAAGCTACTGGCTCCTCGCTACTGGCTACTGGCTACTGGCTACTGCTTCTAAATGCCCACCCTCCTCCAGAATCTAAAGAGCATGCCCCGGACGGCCTGGATTCTCTTCGGCGGCACGTTCATTAATCGTTTCGGCAGTTTCGTCATCGTCATTCTGATGCTGTACATGACGAGAAACGGATACTCGGTGGCCGAGGCGGGAATCGCCGTTGCCTTCTACGGAGTCGGACATCTTCTTGCGTCGCTCATCGGTGGATACCTGGCCGACAGACTCGGGAGGAGACCGACCATCGTGCTCTCGATGTTTTCTTCGGGACTCTCGGTCCTCGCGCTCTCGACGGCTCGCGGCCTTCCGGCGATCATCTTCTGCACGGCCCTGGTCGGCCTTACTTCCGAGTTGTACAGGCCAGCCACGAGCGCCCTGCTGGCCGACCTGCTCGAACCTGAGCAGCGAGTCACAGGTTTCGCGCTTTACAGGCTCGCCGTGAACCTCGGGTTCGCTCTCGGGCCGGCCGCAGCTGGTTTCCTTGCAGACCGATCGTTCACCATTCTGTTTGTCGGTGATGCGGTGACCTCTATGATCTACGGACTCATCGCTTTCTTCGCGCTGCCGAAGACACTCCCACCGGGACGAGACTCCGGGGAGGAAACCCGCGGCGCGATCGGCTTCATTCTGCGTGATCGCGGGTTCCTGCTCTTTCTCGTTGCTTCCGCGGCCGTCACCTTCATTTACTTCCAGGCAGAATCCACCTTCCCAGTGCACGTATCCGCTCTGGGGCATCCGTCCAGCACGTACGGTCTTTTGCTCTCTCTGAACGGGTTACTCATCGTTCTTTTCGAGTTGCTGATCACTGCCTGGACACAACGCATGCGGGCAGCGCCTCTCATCGCCATCGGCTACGTAGTCGTCGGCGCAGGATTCATGGCCAACGCCATCGATGCTCGACTCTGGCCCCTGGTCCTGTGCATCGTCCTCTGGACTCTGGGAGAAATGATCAGTGCTCCCCTCGCCAGCGCCTACGTGGCCCAGATGGCACCTGTCCACATGCGTGGCCGGTACATGGGCGCCTGGGGCTTCAGCTGGGCCCTGGGAATGATTCTCGGACCAGCAATCGGGAGCGCTCTCTACGGAGACGGGTCTGATCGCATCTGGTATTTCTGCGGGCTGCTGGGGATGTTCGCCGCAGCGCTGGTCCTGCTTTCGAGCCGGATTGCGGAAAGGGGCTCGATTGCCGCTCTGGCAGCTGATTCCAGGAGGTAAATGTATCTCGTATCAACTGCGGCACCGATGTTGCTATTGAGTCCAGTGAATACTAACAAACCGCTGAAGGAGATTTACATGAATAAAACACTAGCACTCGCCATTTCCGCCTCATTGCTGCTTACTCTCGGTGCCTGTAAGAAAGACGAGTACGTCGCTACGGACGCTGCAACCGATACTTCGACCACCGTCATCGCCACTGGCTCTGAAGTTCCGGGAGTCGGCGCACCTGGCGACGTGAACCCGATCACTGCTCAGACCTGGGTCGACGATGTCACCATCGGAAACGAAGTAGGCGCAGATGGAATGATGGTCACAGGACGCACGGGCGATGACTTCGCTCCTGGCCAGCCTGTCTACATCTCCATGAACGTCAAGGACGCTCCGGCCAACTCTTCGGTGAAGATCGTCTGGTACGGTCCGAACGAGACCAAAATCACCGAAGAGTCCAAGACTGTCACAGCCGGTCAGCAGTACCTTTCTTTCGCCGCAATGGACACCAAGGCCTGGGCCAAGGGTGACTACCGCGCAGAGATCTGGGTGGCCGACGAGAAGGTCAACACTCAGCAGTTCAACATCACCGACGCCAGCAAAGCCGGCGACCCAGCCAAAGCTTCAAGCTAAGCTTCACGTCATCGAATTTCAAGGCGGCCTTCGGGCCGCCTTTTTCGTGATCACTGGCCTCCAGTGCCGGCTCATGGTTCTCCGAACTATGACCTGATCAACACCCGGCGCGTCATTCCGATGAGCGCGACGCGGAGGAGAGGCATATTCGCGTTCCGAAGCGCGAAGAGGAATCTCCGGTCCGCGCCGCGAGGGCCGAACAGATCGACCGTCTCTGCGCGGAACGGAGATTCCTCTTCGTAGTTACGGCTGCGCTGTCGCTGCAGGTCGAGCGGCTCATCGGAATGACGTTGCCGCGGGCGTGGCCCTGCTCATGGCTCTAGCCCACAAATCTAGCGGGCGAAAACGCTTCCAGCTGTGCCGGTGCTTCACCCGAGATCAGCATATCGGCCACCAGCACCGAAGTCACGGGCGCGAGTAGTACACCATTACGGTAGTGGCCGGAAGCCACGAACAGATTCGAGAAACCTGGAACGACGCCGATGACCGGCATCTCGTCCGGCGTTCCAGGGCGCAGTCCGCACCACGACTTTTCGAATCTCGCAAGACGTCGGAGCGTTGGAAGCATCCGAAACGCGTCATGCATGAGCGCTTCAATCGAAGCCTCCTTCACTGTTTTAGCGAAGCCTGCTTCCTCCGTGGTGGCGCCAATGATCAGACGCCCATCCTCCCGCGGAACGACGTAGATCCCTTCGGCACGCACAATGTGTCGCAGAGTACCTTCCGGAGCAAACATCGACAGTGACTGTCCCCTCACGGGGCGAACTGGTATCGACGCACCTGCTGCACTTGAAAGCATCCCGGTCCACGCACCCGTGCAGAGAATGAGTTGCTGACCCTCGACTCGTCGTTCAGCGGAATCGACTGCGCGGGCCAACCCCGCCTGTGAATCGATCCGAGTTACATCGACATGCTCTTCGATGGCGACTCCGAGGCGCCGGCACCGCTGAAGGAGCGCAGCGATGACTGCTGTTGGATTCACTGCGCGCTGAGAGCTCGACTGAATCGCCGCGATGGCACCGGTAAGCAGCGGCTCGAATGTGGCGGGCCTCTCACTCCACTGCAGTGTGGGCTCGAACTCGCGCTGCCATGTGTAGCTCTGTTGAAGAAGCAGCCGTTCCTCTTCAGTTCGTGCCACCTGCAGCATTCCGCGAGAGTACATGCGCAGTTCGAACCTCTCGTCCATGGCCAGGCGCGCCAGGAACCCGCTGTAGCGTCGCAGCGACTCCAGCGCAAGCATCAGAAAAGGTCCGGGACAAGTGCTTTCGACCAGTGGCGCCAGCATACCGGCCGAGGCAGCGGTACACTCCTGCCCCGCAATGCCTCGCTCCAGAAGCGTTACGGATTTTCCTCGCTCCGCAAGTTCGGCGGCTATGGCCAGACCAATGATCCCTCCGCCGACGATCACCACGTCAGCAGGACGGCCAGAACTCATCCGCCGGCCATCATCTGCACGATCTCGAGTTGATCACCGCCAGCGAGCATGACCGAGTCGAACCGGTCCCGCGGAATGATGTTCAGATTGAGTTCGACCACGACAATGCGCGGGTCCAGCGCTCGGGAAGCCAGTAGCTCCGCGATCGTCATTGGACCATCGAATTGATATTGCTTCCCGTTGATCGTGAGATCGATCCGCGCCGAGACAGCAGAGATCCCGGTCATAAAAGAAAGGTGCCGTTGGTAGGGACGCGCAGCAGCGCGTCCGCAACCCTGCGACAAATCACGGTAGAAGAATGCAGCGTTCCGTTCTGCGCTTTTCGTTCTGCCGTCATCGAAAATCTGCACGCACGCCCGCACGGGGTTGCGGACGCGCTGCTGCGCGTCCCTACGCGTGGGATCCTTGAGCGAGGCATCCATGCAAGCGCATCGTTTCTTACTTCATCGTTCTGCGTTCTGCGTTCTGCGTTCATCAG
>JBKJUK010000024.1:0-8104 GCA_046590705.1 Thermoanaerobaculia bacterium | reverse complement strand
CGCAGTAGTCATCGGATTAACCGGAGTCGCAAAACTCAAGGTGCTCGATCGCGCGGCGAAAACGTTCTACGAGCTCGATCTGCAGCAGCTTCTCACCTCGACCAGCGCGATTTTGCGAAGTGCAGGAAGTTCCATGGAGTTCAAAGTCGAATCTCCTTCCGTGAAGGTCCGCGATCTCGGAGACGGCGGGAAACTCGAAGGTTTCTCCACTCGTCGTTACGTGGTCGAAAGTTCCCACATGCTGGTTCTGAAGATTCTCGGCGCCAGGCAGACATTCAGGATCGACTCCAGGACTGAAACCTGGGCTACCGCGGCGTTGCCCTCGAGTCTTACCACGTTCGTGCAGTCGCAGAATCTTCAGTCGGGCTTTCCGGTCATTGACGAACTGGTCGCGCGGGAGACTCGAGCCTTCCGCGGCTTCCCTCTGCGGCAAATCCGCGTGGTGACGACTAGTTCGGGGAAAAAGAAGCAGAGTTTTCGTACTGAGACAACGATTCGCGGCGTCTCGACCGTTCAGCTTCTTCCGGCAGCTTTCGCTGTCCCTGTCGGCTTCCGGAGGATCGAACCGCCACTCCTCAGCGCATTGTCAGGTCGGTAGTCCTGGCACGCTACTAGTTTCAAACGCGGTCGGAACGCTTTCTGCAATACGATGTAGCCTCACCAGAATGACGAATAGAACGATAGCGGTCGACAGGGCAATCTCCCTGACAATGGGAATCTCATTGTCCGCTTTGCTCGTCCTCGTACTCCGGGACGCTGCCGCCTTGCCCTGGCTTTCGATCGTCTTTGTTGCCGCTCTCACTGCTCTGACAATGTTCGGTCGCTCGCTCGTGCAGCAGCGTACGATCAACCTGGAAGCAGCCATTGCGTTCTTCGCGGCTGTGGCCTTCGCTGACTGGCGGCTCGTGCTGCTGGCGACATTCCTGGGTGCTGCCCTGTTTCACCTGCTCGAGTTGCCGGGAAGAGAGAGCAACCTGCTTAAAAGTGCTCGCGATGTGTTCGAGACTTCTCTGGCAGCGGTTGGCGCAACCGCGCTCTACGTCTCCCTTCTTCCGGCCTCGCCTTCTTTGGCCGAGCAGGCCTCTGCTGGATTTCTGCTTCTGGCCGGGTACCTGGGGCTTCGGCTGCTTGCAGTTTTTCTTTCCGCTGAAACCGGAAACCGCACATTCAGAATGCCGGGCGAATGGTTCGCGGCGGAGAGCACCACCCTGTTCCTGGTCATACCAATCGTTGCAGCGGCCGTGATGAGCTACCGAGGTTATGGGATGGCCGGCGCGGTCGTAGCGTTCGCAGCGCTCTGGTTTCTCGCGCAGGTGTTGCGAACACGGGAACATGACGAAAACGCCAGAGCCGGTGATCGGAGCGCGGCAGAGATTGAGATTCTCTCCCGCGGTCCGATGGAACTGTTTTCGGCCGAGGGTGATGACGAGACTCTGAACCGTCTGATTCGACTCCTCAATGAACTTGCACCGTTGCGTGCCGCGGCGGTGGTGACGTCCGAGACCATGCCCAGCATTCCCGTCAAGGTCTATCGGTTCGGTGATTGTCATCCGCCAGATCAGGCCATTCAGCGATTCTTCCATAGCGCCGGGTACACCGATGCAGCGCCGAAGCATCCGACACTGACGGCAGCGAATGACCGGATCTGCAGGCTTTCGAACTACGAAGGCAGCCAGGTCGCTGTCGGAATTCAAACGGTCGAGGTGATTTACGGTGTACTGGTCTACGAGTCATCCGATCCGGCCCTGAATGATCCGAGAATTCATGATCTGTTCGAGCTGCTCGCCACTCAAACGGCGTTCTCACTGCAGGCCCAGCTGTTGAGACGCGGGATGCATGAGAAGACCGAAGAACTCGAGAAGAAAGCTGAGACGACTGCCACCTTGTTGCAGGTTTCGACAGGGCTGATGGAACTGCTCGATGTTGATGCCATGCTCACGCGTGTCGCGGTAGGGATTCGTGAGTCGCTCGGTTTCAGTTCGGTCCTGTTCGCGCTGCATGTCCCGGAACGAGACGAGTTCGTGCGAAGAGCGCATGCTGGTCTCGACAGTGTGTGGGAAGAGATGCAGAAGAAGCCGGCGGTAAGTGGGAAAGAGATGAGGAAATGGATGGATCCGAATCTACGGATTTCCAACTCATTCTTCCTCTCGCACAATCGGCTCCTCGCCGACGACCTGAGCGTGGTGCTGAAAACTGAAGAAGGCACACCTGCCGAGGAATGGCACCCTCTCGACCTGCTCCTGATTCCGCTGAACAGGGGTGCGGAGGTCATCGGCTACCTCTCTGTTTCGGATCCTGCGGACTTACGGGTTCCGACTGTCGAAACCGTGCAGACACTCCAGATTTTCGCCAATCAGGCCGTGACGGCTCTGCAGTCGGCGCATCAGTATGAGGAAATTCGCCGTCTGACCAATGTCGACGTGCTCACGCCGGCCTTCAATCACCGGTACTTCCAGCAGGCTCTGGTCAAGGAGATTCACCGCAACAACCGTTCGCTGTCTCCGTTCGCCGTGGCCATGCTCGATATCGACAATTTCAAGTCCTACAACGATACCTACGGTCATCCCATTGGCGACGAGATCCTGAAGGGACTGGTCGAGGAACTCCAGCTCAACCTTCGCGACGTCGATATCGTCTCGAGATATGGCGGCGAGGAATTCGCTGTCATTCTTCCGGACGCTTCGGGTGAGGAAGCCTTCGAAGTCGCTGAGCGTATTCGTGAACGCATTGCCGCTCGCGAGTTTAAGTTTGACGGCATCGGCATGCTGCATATCGAGGTCAGCATCGGCGTAGCTCTGTTTCCAGCTGACGGGCAGACCGCGGTCGAACTGATTTCCCGGGCCGACACCGCACTCTACGCTGCCAAGAAGAGTGGAAAGAACCAGGTGGTCATGGCGCACGAGAACTCGGTAACCCAATTCCCATTCGGCAAACCGAACGCCTCACCGCAGCACTGACTGCAAGTCCCCCTGAGCCTGTCATTTCGCTGAAGCATTCGTTTAGCAATCGGATGCTGGTGTGATCGTTACCGGCATCTTCGATGCGAGTTCGAGACTCCACGGTGGGGTATGTGGATCAATATCCTTCCTTCTCTCCCGCTTTGCGCTGACGTTCAGGTGGATCGAGGCTTCCGCATCATCGCGGGTACCCACTTTGCAGTTTTATTTGGCGGGAGACCCGACCATGCTCGATCGTTCTACCTTCACCGCGCTTCTGCTCGCGCTTGGATTGTGCGCCTGTGCTACGAATCCGGTCTCCGGCCGGCGTGAGCTGAACCTGATCTCCGAGGCGCAGGAGGCCCAGCTGGGGGCCCAGGCTCATCGCCAGATCCTGGAAGACGTCGGGATATACGACGAGAACCCCGCCTTGAATCAGATGGTCACTGAGATTGGTCGCAGCGTAGCCCTGGTTTCCGATCGGCCGGATCTTCCGTGGAGATTCACTCTGCTGGATACACCGATGGTGAATGCCATGGCTCTTCCTGGCGGCTACGTTTACGTGACTCGCGGGATTCTGGAGAGGATGAACTCGCGCGATGAACTTGCAGGCGTGATCGCGCACGAGATTTCGCACGTCGCGGCGCGACATGCAGCGCAACGGATGTCGCAGGCGCAACTCGCCCAACTCGGCCTGATGATCGGCTCGGTGGTCGCTGGCCCGGCCGCCTCGCAGGCCTACGGTGGTCTTGCGGAGATCGGGGCCACCCTGCTTTTTCAACGTTATTCACGCACACAGGAAACGCAGGCCGATTTGCTCGGCACTGCGTACATGACCGAGGCCGGCTTCAATCCTCAGGGCTCGGCGGAGATGTTGCTGGCGCTCAGCCGCCTGGACGAAGGCAAGCGTTCCGGAGTGGAGAGGTACTTCGTGGACCATCCCGATCCTGTGAAACGTGTTGCAGACGTTCGCAGCCAGATCGGAAAGCTGAGTGTGGCCAATGCCAGCATCGCCACGCGTAAGCCGGATCGCGACGCTTTTCTGCAGAGTCTGTCAGGCATGGTCACGGGAAGGAGCACGCTGGAAACGACCGTACGTGATGGTGTCGTCTATCAGCGCAAGTACGGAATCATTCTGGCCGCTCCCGCATCGTGGGAGGTGCAGACAGGAGGGGGCGGACTCTTCGTGATGGCCCCCGCCCGCAAGGCGAGACTCGAGAACACCGCCATCATTGTTCAGGAAGTTCCCTTGCGGAGGTTTCAGGGATATCCGGATACGCAGCGCGCGGTCCGCTCGCAATTCGAGCAGATGGGGCTTCGGTACATCGGATCGCAGAACGCTCGTGCCTCGTCAGGCGAGAATTTCGTCGTCGACGGTTGGACCGGTGCAACGCAGCGGGGGAGCGTGGTGGTGGAGACTGCGCAGATGACCCAGGGAGATCAACTTCTCCTCTTCATCCAGATGTCTCCCAACATGGGTCTGGGTCGGGGCCAGGGCGACCTCACCGGGACGTTAGCCCGGATGACCATTGATCGTGAACGAGCGCGACGCGCGGCGCCAGCAAGGATGAAGGTAGGGAAGTCGCTGGCGGGCGACGTTTGGAGTGCGGTGGCCTCGCGTGCCACTGGACTACGCGAGGACGCCGAGGAAGTGGCCGAGATGAACGGATTCGACGAGGGCAGTAGCGTTCCATCCGGCATCACTCTGAAGCTCCCGCAGGAAGTCGTGCGGGAAGAGGACGACAAGCCCTCCAGAAAGTAGAAGCAGGCTGTATAGGGCACACTCCTAAGTCGGTTTCACGTTTTCAAACGTTTCATCGTCGCGGAATCGTGCGTGACTACTTTACTTGGCAATTTCTTTGAGTAGCGATTCGTCGGGATCGATGATTACAGTCGAAGGAGCTGAGTCCAGAGGAATCATGAAAGTCTCGCCCGCTTTTGTTGCTCGCAGCTGGATACGTTGTTTTGTTCCATCGGTGGTAGTGAGCTCAACGTCAACGAGAAACTGCATGGCTGGATTCTGACGCTGTTCGATGGTGAGCTTGAGTTGTTTGTCAGGCTCGCTCCACTCGTGTCGGACCTGCAGAATGGGATAGCCGGGCCCGAAAATCCATTGATCGAAAAACCAGCCGAGCTCCCTGCCTGCTCGACGCTCGAAGTGACGTTGAAGATCGCGAGTGGTGGCGTTTCGATCGCGGTGCGCTGAGTAGAAATCGCGGATGCTGCTGAAGAAAGCTCGGTCACCGACTTCTCGGCGCAGCATGTGAAGTACCCACGCTCCCTTCTGGTAGTTGTTCGCGTTGAGCAGCTTCATCAGGTCGGTGATGCTGCGGTCGATGACAGGCGTCGGGTTCTTCGCGAACGACTTGAGATAAGCGGTGCGCGCACGCTGCATGGCCGCATCGAACGCTTCGCGGCCGTCGAGATGACCCATGCACAGTGCTGCGAAGTAGGTCGCGAATCCTTCGCTGAGCCAGAGCTCGTGCCATTCGATCTGGGTTACGGAGTCGCCGAACCATTGATGCGCGATCTCATGCGCTACGACTCCCTCGACGGTTCCCTTTCCGTCGATCGGCTTTTCTGCCATGAAAATGGCGCTCGAATTTTCCATTCCTCCGAATCGTGTTGAAGACTCCGAAATTGCCAGCTTGCTGTAAGGATAAGGACCGATCGTCTCGATGAAATAGGCGAGCATCTGGTCGGCGCGGCCGAACTCGGTAAGACCGGCTTCGCGATCTTTAGGAAAGAGATAGAAGAACACCGGCACCGCGCTCTTCTCGCCGATTCGCAGAACGGAGAATTCCGTCGCTCCGAAGACCATCGTGTGCACGGGAATGGGAACTCTCTCCCGCCAGTGCCATAGCTTTCGACCATTCTGAAGGTTCGACACCGCCTCGAGCTCGCCGTTCGCGAGCACGTCCATGGAGTTCGGTGCCTCGATGATGAATTCTACGGTCGCTTTGTCGGACGGATGATCATTGGCCGGGAACCAATGGTGGGCGCGATTCGGCCAGTTATCTGCGAAGAGTGACCGGTCGCCATACTTCGTCTTCCCGATGATCAAACCATCTGCCGGTTTCCCTCGATATGCGATGGTGATCCTGGCGACGCCGTCGGCGGTGTGTCCGGTCGAGTCGACGACGAGCGTCTCGCCTCGGCGTTCATGTTTCGATGCGACGCCGTCGACGGTGAGAGTGCTGATGGTGAGCGTTCCGAAATCGAGCTCGATGCTGGCGCTGTCGGGCGGCACGCGCACAGTCAGTTCAGCCACCGCGCTGATCGTTTCACCGGCAGGAGGAACCGCGACCGAGATGCGGTAATGCTCGACGTCGATGGGCCTCTGGGCGCTAAGTTGAGGAGCGAGCAGAAAAGCCGCGACGCAGGAGAGTAGAAGGCGCATGCCGGCACTCTACCGAAGAGCAGCCGCTGGTGGTATGAAATGCTTTCGATACGGATGGGCCATCGTATTAACGGTGAATTTGGGGACTCGATTCGGCTACGATGCGATCAGCACCACGCGCTGTGTACATTGTTGTCCATGGTTCAGTGTCGCGTCAGATGCACTGACACGGACGAAGCCCGAGGGGACGAGCGCTTCAGACGAGCGTCTGTAAGCCGATGCGGTATGTTCCAGGGATCGTGGATCGCTTGCGTACGAACGGTGCGTTCGATTCAACGAGGGTAGGTCCGGCCATCAGCTTCCCGAAATGATTAGCGGTCGCGACGAACTAGAGGGCGATCCTGCGCCTTCAAGGAGTGGATGAAGTGACACCTTCCCGTAATGTACGTAGAGCGATCAAGACCGCGCTCGTGGTGGGGCCGATTCTTACGCTCATCAACCAGACCCCTGCACTTATGCAGCTCGGCGGCGGCAAGTCAATTTCCTTGATTACTGCAGTGCGCATCGCCCTGACCTTCGTCGTGCCGTTCGCCGTCTCCCTCTACTCGTCGACGATGGCGAATCGCGCGACGCGGGAAATCAGAGCAGAGTGAATCGCGATCTCGCAGTCGGTTAGCCGAAGAGTGAAGGTCGCGGGATGGGAGTCTCGCCATCGATCTTCGGCTGATGGATTCACCCTGGTGCGGTCACCCCCGGAGATTCGAGCGCCTCACATCGTGCAATTTGGTATAACGCCCGCGACATGCGAACGGCTCCATTTCCCGGGATCGATCTGAAAGGTGAGGGCGAGCGGCCTCTCCTGCCTCGGGAGCTTTTCGGGAACGACCATTCCGTTGTGCTGGAAATCGGATCTGGTAAGGGTCGATTTCTCCGCGATTCAGCGCGAGCGAATCCGTCACGCAATTACCTTGGAATCGAACGCTCGCTTCACTTCTACAGGCACATCGTCGACCGGCTGGAGAGAGCCGATCTGCAGAACGCCCGCATCGTCAACTATCACGCCGAGGCGGTGCTGGCGTCGTTGCTCCCGGAGAAGTCGATCAGCGAAGTGCATATCTACTTTCCAGATCCCTGGCCTCGGCCAAGAGAGAGGAAGCGGCGCTTCGCCCGGGACGAATCGATGCTGGCGTTGATCCGGGTGATGAAAAGTGATGGCTTCGGAGTTTTTGTCACGGACCATCGAGAGTACTTTCTGAAAGCAGTTCCTGTGTTTTCACGTCACTTCAGTGTCGAGTCAGGGGAGGTCGTCCCTGGAAACCCTCGCACGAACTATGAGGAAAAGTATCAGATCGAGGGACGGCCGATGTGGGAGATTCTGTTCCGGCCGATCGTCGCACCATGATGGACGCACCATGATGGACGTCCGCGAGCTTTCTTCTCAGGGTACAGTCGTGGCGGCCTCCGAACGGCCCCCGGAGAGCGACCTAGCATCCGCGCCGCCGTATTCTGGTTACTTCGCCGATCGCGAGAGTCCCGCCGCGACTTGCTCCACCTCGCGAAATACCCTCATGAAGTTCCCGCCCAGAATCTTCCTGACGTTCGCGTCGCTGTGTCCGCGTCGCTTCAGCTCGGCCGTGATTGCGGGAAGCTTGCTGACATCTTCCATTCCAGTCGGCAGCGCTGAAACGCCGTCGAAGTCGGAGCCGAGTCCGACATGGTCGATTCCGGCCACGCGGGCAATGTGTTCAATATGGTCGACCAGAACCGTGTACGAAACGTTAGGCATGGGGAAGGTTGCATGCAGGGCGTCGACGGCCTTCGAATAGTC
>JBKJUK010000219.1:0-2623 GCA_046590705.1 Thermoanaerobaculia bacterium | reverse complement strand
TCTTCACCGTAGCGAATGTTGCGCGACGGCTGGAGATCAACGCCGAAGAAGCACTGCAATCGACGAATCGCAAATTCACCCGCCGCTTTGAATCGATGGAGACGACCGCAGGCCATCACGGAGTCGAACTCGACTCGATGACCCTCGAGGAACTCGACGCTCTCTGGAACGACGTCAAACAGAATGGAGAATGCTGAATGGAGAATGCTGAATGGAGAATGGAGAAGGCACGGACGATCCGTTTGAGCGGAGTTTGACGTGACCTCTCTGCGACGGTTTCTTCTGGTGGTTGCGGTGTTTCCTGCCACCTTGATTCTGCACGACGTTCTGACTCCGCCTTCCCGTCAGTGGTCGACGCGAGCAGTTGTTGGAGTCATCGAGCAATATCGAGCGCATCTCTCGAAGCACGTCGGCCTCATCGTACAGTGCAGATTCGAGCCGACCTGCTCAGCCTACGGTCTGGTCAGCGTGAAGAAATACGGTGCGCTGCGCGGAGGAGCGAGAGCCATCGGTCGCATCGCCCGCTGCGGTCCCTGGACCAAAGCAAACACCATTGATCGGCCGTGAGCCGAATGGAGAATGCAGAATGGAGAATGTGAAAGAAAGATGGTCCTCTCTTTTTCATTCTCCATTCTCCATTCTGCATTCTCCATTCACACTTGATCCTCCTGTGCGCTTGGGCACAACGCGTTTACCAGACACTCTGAGCACTTTGGTTTTCTGGCGACGCAGATTGCCCGGCCGTGAAAAATCAATCTGTGTGAAAACCTGGTCCAGTCTTTCCTGGGAACGATTTTCATCAGGTCCAGTTCGATGTGTATGGCGTCGCTGTTGCGCGTGAATCCCAGTCGTCCCGACACTCTGGTCACGTGTGTATCGACCACGATGCCCTCGTCGATCCCGAAGGCGTTTCCGAGTACGACGTTGGCGGTCTTGCGTCCGACGCCGGGAAGTTCGACCAGTTCCGCCAGCGTCCGCGGCACCTCGCCACCATGTTTCTCGATCAGTGCGGCGGCGCAACCGAGTAAGGATTTCGACTTGGCGCGGAAGAACCCGGTGGAGTGAATGGCGCGCTCTAGTTCCAGCGGTTTTGCTGCAGCCAGCGCGGCAGGATCGGGATACTTGCGGAACAGTGCCGGGGTCACCATATTCACCCGAACGTCCGTACTCTGCGCGGAAAGAATTGTGGCAATCAACAGCTGAAAGGGACTTTTGTAATCGAGACTACACACTGCTTTCGGATACATCCTCTCGAGTTTCTGCTGCACTTCGGCAAGTCGCTGCTTTTTCTGGGTCACGCGCAAATTCTAGCCCGCATTTCTCATAATCCTTCGCGAGGCCGATGGGAAACCTGCGGATTGTAGAATGCGCGCTGACACACTTTCTGGAACGGAGATCAACCAATGACCGAGAACGTGGAACGCGCGAAGCCGCGCGTCGTGAGAGCAGACCGCGGAACGACACTCAGCTGCCGAGGATGGGAACAGGAAGCTGCGTTGCGGATGCTGATGAACAATCTCGATCCGGAAGTGGCAGAAATGCCGGACCAGCTGATCGTCTACGGCGGCTCGGGCAAAGCTGCCCGCAACTGGGAATGCTACGACGCCATCGTGGAGACGCTCAAGCGACTCGAATCGGACGAGACGTTACTCGTGCAGTCTGGAAAACCCGTGGGCGTTTTCAAGACCCACGCCGAGGCTCCGCGCGTGCTCATCGCGAACTCGAATCTGGTTCCTCACTGGGCTCACTGGGACGAATTCAGGAGGCTCGAAGCGCTCGGCCTGACGATGTACGGGCAAATGACTGCGGGGTCCTGGATTTACATCGGAACCCAGGGAATCCTGCAGGGCACCTTTGAATGCTTCGCTGAGATTGCCAGACAGAAATTTGGTGGTTCACTCCGCAATCGTCTTGTAGTCACGGCAGGGCTCGGAGGGATGGGTGGAGCACAGCCTCTGGCAGCGACGATGAACGATGCAACCTGCCTGGTCGCGGAGGTCGATCCCACGAGGATCGAGCGGAGACTGTCGAAACGTTACCTCGACGAAGTCGCGCCAGATCTCACCGCAGGAATCGATCGGGCGCTGCAGGCCAGAGAGCGAGGGGAGGCAGTCTCAATCGGTGTTGAGGCCAACGCCGTCGACCTCCTCGAGGCGTTGCTGGCGCGCGGCATCCTGCCGGATGTCCTCACTGACCAGACCTCCGCTCACGATGAGCTCAATGGTTATGTTCCCTCCGGTATGTCGATGACAGAAGCCGTAGCGCTGCGGGCCTCGGCGCCTGACGAGTACATCGTCGCGTCGTACCGCACGATGGCGGAGCACATGCGTTTGATGCTCGAGTTTCAGCGGCTAGGCACGACTACCTTCGATTACGGAAACAACCTTCGCGGGCAGGCATTGAAAGCAGGGGTTGAAGATGCGTTCGACGTGATCGGATTCGTTCCCCTTTATATCCGTCCGCTTTTCTGCGAAGGAAAGGGACCTTTCCGGTGGGTCGTCCTCTCGGGAGACGAGCGTGACCTCTTCCGCACCGACGAAGCAATTCTCGAAGCGTTCCCTGAAGACAAGTCGCTCGAGCGATGGATTCGCATGGCCCAGAAGAGGGTGGACTTCCAGGGACT
>JBKJUK010000028.1:0-4177 GCA_046590705.1 Thermoanaerobaculia bacterium | reverse complement strand
GTGATGAATTCGTCGCTTTGCGCCAGCGAAACCGCCAGGACTTTCTCCGACGCGGAGTACTTCATGGCGTTGTCGATGAGGTTGAGCAGAGCCCGCGAAACTGACTCGCGATCCCAGGACTGTTCGTCGATGGCCGGGTCGATGTCCAGATCGACGTCGAAGCCTTTACTCATGATCCAGGACTCGTAGTTCAGCACCAGCGACTCGACCAGATCGACAGGATCGACAGGGGAAAGTACAAGCCCCTTGGAACTCTTCTGGAGTCTGGCGACGTCCAGGACATTCTCGACGAGATGACTCAGATGCAGAACCTCGCGGAGAATTGAATCCTGCAGATCGCCCCGCTCCTTCTGACTCAGCTTTCCGCTTCGCTTGAGTGTCTCCGCACCGAGCCGGATCATCGACAGCGGCGTTCGAAGCTCGTGCGACACATTCGCAATCAGCGCCGCCCGCAACTGCATCGCGCCCGACTCCTGCGCAAGTCCGCGAAACGCGATGGCCGCCCCGAAACCGACCAGAGCCAGCGAGACGCAGGCGAAAAGCAGCGTCGTGACACGGTAATTCTTCCACCCGCTACCCACATACGGCGTACGAATCGAGGCCCGAATCGCAAACCGTTCCATCGGCGCCGCCAGCGGCGTGATCACCTGAAGACTTCCGCCAGATCGGATGAAACCGGCTCGAGCGCCAGTCGGAATTAGAGCGACCTGGGATTGCTGTCGCAAGTCCGCGGCTTCGGGAGCAGTTGTGGTCTGCAGGTTCGGATGCTGGCGCACGACATGGTTGGCCATTGCTGCCAGACTGGCCGGGTCGTAAGCGAATTTTATCGCGCCGGTTGGTGTGTAGAACTCCTGCGTGAGGAACTCGTCGCTCTCGCCATCCGGTCGCTCTCGAACGAAGATCGAGTTCTCCGGTTCAGCGTCTGGGATGTAGATCGCCGACACGATCCAGGGTCTCAGCCGGGCCCACTCTCGCAGTCGCTCGAAGTCCGGCGCGGCGGCACGTTCGGTCTGCTGCCAGTTCTCCGAAGCTGCAACGAGCTCACCGCGGATCTCGGCGTCGACGCGTCTGGCGGTGATCTCGGCGGTGTAGTTCAAATACTGCACAGCCAGCGTCTTGACTCCCCGCTCCATCTGTACTGATACCTGGTAAGACCGCCAGGCCAGGGCAGCCAGCGCCACAGCGATGATCAGAAAAGGAAGAATGATCGAGGTGCGGAGCCGCGGACTTCCCTTCTGAAACAGCGAGGAAGGGTTCGTCCGGCGGGGCTGGTCGGTCATCGCTGTCCGGGCTGACCGTTGGCCTGATGCGCGTTCCGAAGATGTGAAGCGACGGCCTTGTCCACCTGCTCGCGGGAAACATTGTGCAGCTGGATCGGGACCCATCGGATCGCGCCGAGGCGATGAACCACGAGCGTCAGATGCCCGGTGTCCCTGGCTGGACCGAGTACCTGCTTGAGTCTGCGCATGTCGGCCTTCGAGCAATCGATTCCGTTCACTGCACGAATCCGATCACCGACTCGCAGACCAGCTCTTCCTGCGGGACTGTCCACGACAACGGTCTGCACTACGATTCCCCACTGCTCTTCACCGAACGTAGCTCCGAGAAACTTCTTCCCCGACAGCATGTCCCGAATGGAAACTTCGCAGCGTGAGGCCGGAGCGGTACAGCGTCTCGCGTCACCGCCGAATGCAGTTCCCACGGACAAGGACATAGCGAGCAGTAAAGAGATTCTTCTCGAGAGCATGGGTTTTGGCTGAGGCACCTGAGTCACACAAGGATTGTCCTTCTTCCTGTGTTCCGATCAGTTACAAATCGGAAAAATGGATCGCGAATTCCGATCGCACTTGTTCTCTCGAATCCACGGAGTCGGGAGAACTCCTCTGCTTCATGGACGGTGATGTGCGCTGCTCGAGCTTTTACGACCAGAGGTTCGCGAAGATCATCGTGCACCGCGACGACGCGAAAAGGGCGCTGGTGATGGGGGTGCCTTGAGCGGCCCCAGCACGGCGGACCAGGGCCCGACCTGACAGCCCCTAATACCACGCACTCGAACAACGCGGCCATTCGGAATCTCAGCTGACGGCGCGGCGGTGAGGATGGTGGTAGCGTTCGCAAACGTACTGTCGACCGAATGCTGAACCTCGTAGGAACCCGACAGCACATTCATCCAGATGACTCGCGTCGTGGATGCGGTCGTCGCAGCGATCGTCAGTTCCGGCGCAGCAACGATCGGAACCTCCGCGTTCGACAGATCATCGAGTACCACCAGCGAGTACGTGTCGGCCACGACCACACGACCACGGGCTGCTGCAATCTGCTTCGGTGACGAAAGGCCACTCTGGAGATGTGTCACCACTGGCGAGGCCGGTCTGGTCAGATCGACCCGGACGAGTCTCCCGTCTGGAACCGTAATGTAGACGATACTGTCATCGATTGTCAGGTCGCCACCTGTCGGTACATCCGCCGTGGCCATGTGACGAGGGAACAGCTTGTCGGAAATGTCGATGATCTGCAGTCCCTTGTCGTCCAGCACCAGCAGCAGCGGCTGACGATCCTGGTGAGCCTCTGCCACTTCCGCGTCAGAAATGAGTCCCACCGGGACGATCCGCTGCGTGAGCAGCAGGCCTTTCGGGTCGCTAAGGTCTATGACCTTGATCCCTGAACCGGAGAATCCGTAGGCTACGCCTTCGCTGCCGACCACTCCGTACCAGATTCCGTTCATGTCGTTCTTCTGACCGGCAATCTGAACAGGCCTGGCAGGATCACTGATGTCGACGACGTGAAAACCTGTGGGGCGGTTGGCCTCCACCAGATATCGTCCGGCAATGGCAGCACCGCCGGGAGGAATCCCGAGCGATCGGTAGGTGCCGAGAAGTCGCGGGTTCGCAGGAACAGCGACGTCGAACATGTGCACGTTGCCGATCCCGTAGACAATCGCCAGCGAGCCGTACAACCGCACGCTGTGTGAAAGATCGCCGAACGCAATGCGGGCAATCTCGCGAGGAGTTTCCGGAACGCGGATGTCCACCACGCGGAAAAATGGTGAGTCGACGGTGTAAGCGTATTCGCCATCCGTCGCGACGCCGGTAATCACTCCCGGATCGCTCAACTGAGTCGCGACGAGCGAGATACCTCCGCTGACACCGCGGCGGAACAGCCGCACCGCATTTCTCGCGTGCGTTCGCTCGAACGTTCCGGGCACGTAGCGGCCACCAGCGGCCAGCAGATCGCCGTCGGCGGCCAGAGTGGTTCCCTCGAGCGCAGTCACCTCGAGCAGGCGTCCCGCCCGAGGGTTGGTCACGTCGAACGTGAGCAGCCGGTTGCCACTATCCAGTGCGTACAGCGTGTTCCCAATGAGAGCCAGATCGCGCAGGTCGTAATCGGCCGCGTCGATCACACCAGCGAGTACGGGCGACAAGGGGCTGGAAAGTTCAGTGACGAAAATACCTGCGCCACCGCCCGCTGAAAAAAGCGTACTTCCCCGGATTACAAGCGATCCGTCGGGCGCCGAGATGGAGGTGGGCCGAGCACCGGTAAGTGCGTCGGTCACGCGGATGCCCTTTCCCTTCTCACCAATGAACAACCTGCCTTCACTCAGGAGCAGGCTGCTTACCGTTCCGACTACATCCTGCTCGCGAACCAGCGAGAGTGTCGAATCCTGGATGCGGAAAACTCGAACACGTGAACCTGCCGCCGCCACCACTCCGTTCTCGATGGCAACCACTCGCCCCTCGGCAGGCGCGCTGGCGACTCGTTGCACTGAACGATCGCTCTGAATCCTGAACAGTTCGATCGAAACCGGAGTGCCGACCACGATCAGATTTCCATCGCGAGCGACACTTGTGGCCGGACGCTCGGTCCTGAAGTTCTGTAACGCTCTGAGCTCAGAGCCTTCGACTCCGTAGATCGCAAGACCGGCACCCTCTGCAGCTAGAACCAGATCACCCGCGATGATCAGATCGCGTGCATCGCCACGCAGGCCAAACTCCCCAAGGCGTGCGCAGTCCAGCAGCGCGTCTCCCTTCAGGGAAGTCGAGCCAAGCAGAAGCAGGATTGTGAACAAGCGAGCGAACATAGGGGATCTCCGGAGGTGGCGGTGGGAAATTCTGATGAGCTTTACTGCAACCGGCATGCACGGAGAGAAGTAAAGGCCGTGCCGGGGGCCGGGGGCGAG
>JBKJUK010000257.1:0-11191 GCA_046590705.1 Thermoanaerobaculia bacterium | reverse complement strand
TCGTGATGTAGACACAGATGAACAGCGCCAGTGGCGCCAGCGTGTGACCGCGCGTACTGCTACTCAACTGTTCGCTTGCTTCGTTCTCGATCATAGCGATCGTTCAGTTTTCCCGATTGAGATCGATGACATTGAGCAGCAATTCTCCCTTGCAGAAACGTCGCAGATTTTCGGAGAACAGCGCGATCTGTTTCGCGCGAACCTGCGGACTGCGCCACGTCGTGTGGGGAAGAATGGTCACGTTCTCCAGGCTCCAGAACGCGTGCTCCTGTGGCAGTGGTTCTTCTTGAAAAACGTCGAGAATGGCGCCGGCGATTTTGCCCTGTTCGAGGGCTCTGACCAGCGCCTGCTCGTCGAGAATGTCGCCGCGTGCGACGTTCACCAGAAGCGCGTGGGGAGACATTGCTTCGATCGCCACCGAATCGATCAGTCCTCTCGTTTCATCTGAGAGGGGCAGTGTCACGACGACAAAGTCCGCAAGTGAGACTACTTCGTGAAGCGCCGGCAGACTGACCACTTCGTCGAAGAGCGGGCTCTCGGTCTGTGTTCTTCGTACGGCGGTGATGTGAAGGCCAAAGGGGCGGAATCGTGAGGCGATCTCGGAGGCGATATGACCGGCTCCCAGCAGAACGAGGCGCTTTCCCTGGAGTTCCTCCCGCTGTACTTTCTCGAAGATGCGTTGCTGTTGCTGTCGTCGCATGGCCGGAAGATCCTTCACATGCGAGAGGATCGCGGCGACGACCCATTCTGCGATCGATGCTGCGTGGACGCCGGCTGAATTGGTCAGGGTGATGGCTGAGGCGCGGAAGCGGGGAGTGAGGATGTGATCGACACCTGCGGATCCAGTGTGCATCCAGCGGAGGTGAAGGTTTTCGGCGAGAAGACGGTCGCAGTTCTCTGATGGAATCCACCATCGAAAGATCGCCGCCGCGTCGTGAGTCGCGCGCAGAGGGGTTCCATTCTCGTCGTAAGGCGAGAGGGCGACGTCGAGTTCGATGGACAGAGCTGAAAGTTCTTCAGTGAAATGTGCAGGAATCAGAACGACGGGTTTCGATGTGCCCGCTTGGACCTGCATTTCTCACACTCCTCTGCTGCTGCGCCGGATAGCTCGCTGTCTGCTCTGTGGCACAACGGTTTCGCGCTTCGACATCATGTCAAACTATTCCCGGTCGCGGGATTGCCGTGAGCCTCGCATGGAGCCACTTCTCCGCCGCCTGGCAGCGAAGGAGAGTGAGAATACGGGCTGACGTCGAAAAATAAAACCTCCGGGCTGGATGTTCAGGTGAGCATGAACCACCTACAGGTCCGTTTTACTCTCCTTCTCGCTCTCCTCTCGCTCCCCGCCGCAGCACAGGTTTCGGTCTCAACGATCGAGGCTTCCCGCAAGTCGGCCGGGAAAGTGAACGTTACTTTCATTCGCGCTCCCTTGAAGGCGTCTCTGGCCAGGCTCTCGACTGCCATGAAGCGGCCGGTACGCCTCGATGCTCCGGACAGAATGATCACCTTTCACGCGTCGGACGTAGAGCCTTCCCAGGCCCTCGCGCTGCTGGTCGAACGCCAGAAGCTGAAACTCGGTGCCGAGGGAACGACGGTGGTCGTGACTGATCCCACACCGGAGTTCACTGTGACGATGGATGTGACTGACACCGATATCCGTACGATTTTAAAGAGCATGCAGAGACAATGCAGGGTGCGGAACATGGTTGTCGACCCGGAGGTGAAGGGTTCGGGCACCTTCCTTTTCAACGCAGTCCCCTGTAGCATCGCCTTCCGCACGGTGTTCAATTCACTCGGGCTCTCTGGCGACTTCGAACCGAATTCGGTGGTGCAGGTCAGAGGCGCGCGCCAGTAGCAGCGAAGGATCTTCATTGACGCAGAATCGAGGGCGAATCCTTTCCCGCATCGCCCTCGCTTCACTTCTGCTGGCCGGAATTCTGGCCCTGTACCTTTCGCCCGCACGTCAATGGATGACGCAGGCGAAAGTGCGTGAGCTCGTGGAAACCCTGCAGAACCTCTGGTACGGGCCACTGGTATTTATCGCGCTCTACGCTGTCGGATGCGTCTTCTTTGTTCCAGCGACGCTCTTCATTCTTTCGGCCGGGGTGATCTGGGGCTGGTTGGCTGGCGGAAGCTACGCAGTCATCGGAGGGCTGCTCGGAGCGACAGCCTCATTCTTCGTGGCCCGGTATCTTGGCGGCAATCTCATGCACCGATTCGGCAGAGGTGGCGCAGCAGTGGCGAAGCAGCTGGAAAGCGCCGGGTTCAGAACATTCCTGATGGTTCGGCTGATGCCGGTATTTCCATTTCCTGTACTGAACTACGCAGCCGGATTCGCGGGTCTTCGCTTCCGTGATTTCTTTTTCGCCACGCTGATCGGGACCTCCCCTTCGCATTACATCGTTGCTTACTTTGCTGCTGCGCTGATGAGCGGGGCCATGTCACAGGGGGAGGCCTTCCGGAAACTGGCGCTGGCGGGCCTTCTGATCGCGATGATGGTTCTCATACCCACCATCATCAGGAACCGCATGAAGGCCACTGGAACGGATCGTTAGAAGCATGGGAAAAAGCGGCTTCAATCTCGCAATGCGATAACTGATGGACGCACCAGGGAAAGTACATCGCAAGCGACCCCCGAGGTTCCTTCTCGAGCCGCCGATCGAGGCGACCTTTGGGACAGATCCTGTCGTCATCTACAACATCGGCGAGGGCGGAATTCAGATCGAGCACGCCAGAAAGCTGACCCTGCAGTTGATGGATACGCTGAGGTTCTCTCTGCCGACATCTCCGCGCATCATCCGGGCCACGGGTCGTGTGGTGTGGTGTCGTGCGTCGCGGAAGCCGGATCCACTGCGCTCGTGGCCGTACCGATGTGGACTGGAGCTCGAGGGGATTTCGGCGCTCTCACTCGAGACTCTCGCGAAGATGCTGGAGCTTTCACTGGCCCGTCCGCTGCGCCATCGTCCCAACGAAACCCCACCGCCTCCGCCGGTGAGGGACGAACTTCCAAGGGCCCAGTGGGTTCCGTCACCGCCTCTAACACTCGAACAGAGCATTGCTCTTGTGCAGAGTGCACGCTCTGAAATCAAGAGGCTCTCGGCGAATGATCGAGCGTCTCTGGCGAGCGAAGGTAGCCGGTCAGTGGAGAATGAATCAGATGCAGGGATTCTCACTCTCTATGAGTACCTCCGACACGTGCTGCAGCCGGCGGTAATTCGAATGGTGATCGATCTGAGTGGACTCGAAGAATCTAGCCCAGCAGATTGAATACCAGCGGAGTGAATTTGTCGATTTGCTGCGTCGCGCAGCATGCCCGTATCCCGTTGAGTTGCGTGCAGGCTCCTCATCGCCCTCGCGTCGAAAACAATTTGATCGATGCGACTAGAATGTGGAGAAATACGAACTCGGAGGGATCCATTGCGCCTGCATATGTTTCCGGCTACGGCCGTCGCTATCGCTCTTACACTCACCGCTGCGAGTGCCCGAGCTGACGAGTTTTCTCAGTTCGTGAAGGCTTTCTCCTCGCCATCATTGAGCAGCGAGTCTACGCAGGTGAAGGATCTCAAGCTCGAGGTGGGACATCTCGACGTTGAGTTCTCGGGTTCGGTATCGAAGATCAAAGTCGGACGTTCGGACATCGGCCTTTTCCTGTCAGGTAGAGGGAGGATTGTCTATGAGTCCGTAGATGTCGCAGAACGGGCAATCATGACCTTCAATACTCGAAAGGCGACTGGACTGAAGGTCGAGAAGTCGGGCGACTCGCTCGCGATCAGGGACACCTTCGAGAGAATGACGTTCCTCACCAGCAGGCCGGAACTTCTTCCGAAAATTTCTGGAGAGATTGCAAATTCTCCAGCTGAGCAGTTCCAGTCGCACCGCGAATACTTTGACCGGGCCGCGATCGATGTGGTTGCGCATCAGTTTGCAAAGCAGCACTTCGACTCACCGAAAGGTCTGGTTGTGAGGGCGGAGATCGGCGGAGGAAAAGAGAACTTCATCTACTCCTACGACGGCGTCGGCAACCGGACCGAATCCCTTCAAAGCATGTCGAAGGAACCGGGGATCCCTATCCGCGAATTGCAGAGGCGTCTCTGGCCCGTGACATTGTCCGAGCAGCTGATCGGTCACGACCGTCGCGACTTTCTCGAACCGCTGTTTCTACTCACGGCAATCGATTACACATTGGTGGCTTCCGAAAAAAACGATGCCGTGCTCACGATCGAAGAGACGATTTTGCCGTTGCAGAAATCGCAGCGGGTGTTCAAGTTCAGCCTTTACAACCGAACCTTTGACTCACGCGGTACGGGCCGGAACTACACGGTGAAGAAGGTCACGGCGGCGGACGGTTCGGAGATTCCATTCAATCACTTCGAAGACGAACTCGTTCTTGCGCTCAACGCGCCCGCGAAGCCAGGCGTGCCGCTGAAGATCAAATACGAGATCGCTGGCGATTTTCTGATCAGGCCCAACGGCGACAGTTTCTGGCAGCTCGGCGTCGAGCCCTGGTTCCCGCAGCCAGACCTCGGGGGACAGTTCTACACCGTTCATTCGGTCGTAAAGGTGAAGAAGCCTTTCGTACCATTCGCGCCGGGAGAAACGATTCGGCGCGAAGTCGAAGGCGAATACAACGTCATTGAGAACAGGATCGACAAGCCCGTTCAGTTCGCGGTGGTGCACGCGGGGAAGTACGACTACCAGGAAGAGAAGATCAATGGTGTGACGATTCGAGTCGCATCCTATGCGGGAAACAATACGCGGGCCATGAAGCAGCTTACGAATCTAGCCGGAAAAATGATCGCCTTTTACGAACCGTGGCTTGGACCCTTTCCGTTCAAGGAATTCAACATCATCGAGATCAACACGTTCGGCTACGGCCAGGCTCCCCCGGGAACGATGTTCATCACCAAGGAAGCGTTTAACTCCCTCCTCGGCGAGGCGAATCAGTTCTTCTCGCAGGGAATCAATCACCGCTTCGCCCATGAAATCGCTCATCAGTACTGGGGTCATGTCATCAAGATGCCCTCCCACTACGAGCAATGGATCACTGAATCTTTCGCCGAGTATTCGTCTTCCTTCATCGTGAAGCAACTGAAGGGTGAGAGTGGTCTGAAGGCCATGACCGCAACGTGGAAAGCCAATGCGGGCGATGTGAAAGAAGTTTCTTCGATTGCCATGGCCAATCGCATCCGTGTGCCGGGTGACGGCTACGGCAGTATGGTCCCGCGGACCCATTTGATCTACGACAAGGGCGCATATCTCCTGTCGAGGATCCACAAGGAAATCGGAGACGACAAGTTCCTCACTTTCATGCGGACGTTTCAGGGGCAGTACGCATGGCGGTTCGCCACGACTAAAGATGCCATTGCCGTACTCCGGAAAGTGACGGGCAAGGATTACACGGAGTTCTTCGAGGCCAATTACTGGGGTACAGGGATGCCTCTTTAGTATTTTGATGAACGCAGCTTTTTCGAATTAGTTATGGTGACCCTGATCGCCGCAGCATTCTTTTCGCTGGTTTTCGTAGCGTGAGGGTTACTGAAGGCATCGAAGCGGTAAAGTACATGACGCATCCTCGAGAACTGTGTGGCACAGGCGATCCCGCCTGTGACGCGACACAGTAGTTCGAAGGTGAAGATCCTCCAGGATGCGATGAGCCTGGGCCGGCTCTCCACGGATCCGGGTCTCCTTCGAAGTCACTTCGTCGCGCCACAGGCAGGATTGCCTGTGCCACACAGGCAGCGCGCGCGAGAGTGGTGAGATTGCAATCTTTCTGAAATCGAGCTATCTGCTCGGGATGTCGATTGCTCGCTCCAGGTTCCTGTTCACCATCGCCACGTCGTTACTCGTGCTGTCTGCAACACCAACCGCGGCTCAGTCGCTGAGAGGCGAGTGGCGGACACTGACGACGGCGCACTTCCGCGTTCACTATCCCGCACAGTTTGAGGAGTGGGTCACCAGAGCGGCCAACCGGCTCGAGGCTGGTCGCCCCCGGGTGATCGCGGCGGTCGGGTATGACATGCCTGAGCGAGTCGACGTCGTGGTTCAGGATCCGGAAGCGTCAGCGAACGGTTCGGCCTGGCCCGTCATCGGTTGGCCGCGAATGATCCTCTGGACCACTCCTCCAGGCCCCGAAAGTAGTATCGGCGCGACAAGGGATCCCCTCGAACTGCTCACCATTCATGAGACAGCGCACCTTGTGCACCTCGTGCGCCCTTCGCGCAATCGCATGAGGCGTTTGCTCCAGAACATATTTCCGGTCGGTCCTCTCGTTGACGCGCCACGCTGGGCTCTCGAGGGTTATGCCACGGTGATCGAAGGGGAACTCACCGGTTCAGGGCGACCACACAGTGACATTCGCGCAGCCATCCTTCGTACATGGGCCATCAACGGCCGGCTTCCCTCGTACGCCGAACTCTCCTCGGACAGCCGGAACTGGCAAGGAATGTCGATGGCTTACCTTGCAGGTTCAGCCTATCTGGAGTGGCTGCAGAAGAAAGCCGGAGACGGAAGCCTTCGGAAGTTGTGGGCCAGGGCGACCGCAGGACGCCGGCGAAGTTTCGACGACGCCTTCATCGGAGTGTTTGGTTTCACTCCCGAGAATCTCTATGGCAAGTTCTCCGCCGAACTGACACGCGACGCAATGAATCTCGAATCAGTCCGTCGCGATGTCAGAGAAGGAGAGCTCTGGCAGGATCTGAAGTGGAACACAGAGGCGGCCGCCGTCTCTCCTGATGGTACGCAGCTGGCGACGATACTTCGCAGCAGAAGCGGTACTCCGCGGATGGTGGTCTGGAAAACTGCACCGGACACGGAGGCCGAGGCGAAATACAACGAGAAACTGCGAGAGCTGTTGCTGCGGGATTTGGATGATGTCGCTCCGATTCGAAACAAGCCGTTGGCGCGGAAGGTCGTTGCTGAGCTGCCGACCATCAACGGATCCGCCCCGAGCGCTCCGCGTTGGACGAGCGATGGTGAAGCGCTCCTTTTCACGCGTCTCGAAAGAGATTCCGAAGGGTCGCTTCATCCCGACCTTTTCATCTGGACCGTGAAGTCGGGCGACGTGCGGCGGGTGACGAGGCTTGCAGACATCCGCGATGCCGACGCTGATCCTGCAGGAGAAAAAGCGTTCGCCGTGAGGAACAGGTTTGGTTACTCCGAACTCGTCGAGGTCAATCTGAGGTCAGGCGAGGTGAAAAGCCTGGTGCGACCCTCCGTTGAAATCGTGTACGACATGCCGCGAGTCGATCGATCGGGCAAACAACTGGCCTACCTTCGACACGCGGAAGGTGAGTGGCAGCTCATCGTTCGCGACCTCCCATCCGGCAGAGAGACTCGCGTTACGATTCCGAAAGGTGCTCTGGTAGCGCAGCCGGCCTGGAGTAACGACGGCTCACTTTTCGCGACGTTAGGCGAAAGGGGATACTTTGATATCTGGCGATTCGATCTCGCCAGCAGTGAGAGTCGGCGGCTGACGCAGACATCCACCGCAGCCTTCGCGCCCAGTGTCACCGCCGACGGGAAGGCCTTCTATTTTCTCGGACTGGATCCGGAGGGGTTTGACCTGCGATTCATGCGGCTAGAGGACGGAGTGAACAGTCCCCGTTCGAACGAGGCCCTGCCGTTTGTCACACGTGGCGAGATCTCCTATCCGCCAGCGAATTACCCGGTCGTCGAAGCGTCCCGACGCCCTTACGGAATCGGACGTCAGGAATGGCTGCCGCTGCTTGGCGGAGGGGTTACGCCATCCTCGAACTACATGGAAGCCGGAGTGAGAGTCGGCGATCTTCTAGGACGACTCGACACGGTGATACTAGGTGGTGCGGGAACCGATACCGGCGCAGCGCTCATGTCGCGCCTGAGTCGCCTTCCACTCGACCTGAGCCTGCATCTTTTTGCACTCGAGCGAAAATTTTCGGATCAGCCCGAATGCGCGACAGGGGGGATTGCCTGCGTAACCGCTGAACGTCTCGATGCGAAGCATACCGGCGCGGAGATCTCCGCGGGAAGGGAAGCTGTTTTCGGAGCATGGAAAATCGCCGGTGCAGCAGGCCTGCTGCAGCAAAATGTCAGGGCACGCGGCGGACAGCGACAGACCGATGAGCGTGTCTTCGCTCGGTTCGACGGAGGCTGGGAACCTTCCCGCGGTAAGCTGAAGATTCTAAGTGGAGCAAGCCTGGCGACGTATCGCGGTAATGATTCGGGCGATGTCGATTCATACGGTATGCGCCTCGGTGCCGGCTACGGAAAGAACTCGGTTGTTTTTGACTGGTCCGGCGACAGGAGCGATGCGTCGTCACCGATGCTTCTGGGGGGAGTGACTTCCAGCCTGCTTCCCCGCTCGGCCGAACCAGGACGTGTCATCGACCCTGCACTTCCTGCCGGGGTGTTGATCGGTGATCGTCATGAGAGCCTGCGCGCCGCGCTCTCCCTGGCCGCTCTGCCTGTCACTCTTTTCGCTCAGCGCCATACGATGCGAAATGCTTCGAGCGATCAAAGCGAGATCCGGACAGCCGGCGCTGAGCTCGTCTTCGACCTGCAGCCAATCCCGCTGCTGCGCATACCCTCACTCTCCGTGACGGCCGGTGCCGCCAGAATTTTCGACGATCCGCTGAAGGGCGAGCTGACGTTCTGGGCAGCGACGCGCTGGAGACCCTGACTGTCCATGACAGCGAAGACAAACGCCGTGCGAATGCTGGACACGCTCGGAATCGAGTATGAGCTCCGGACCTACGAGGTCGACCTGGACGACCTGGCCGCAGAGAGTGTTGCCGCGAAGATCGGGCTTCCTGCGGAACAGGTATTCAAGACTCTGGTGTGCCGGGGAGATCGCCGTGGCGTCTGCTTCGCGGTAGTCCCGGGCGATGCCTCGCTCGATCTCAAGGCCATGGCCGCGGCAACGGGAGATCGGAAAGTGGAGACCGTGGCACTCAAGGAAGTACAGCCATTGACCGGATACATACGGGGAGGCGTCACAGCACTTGCGGCGAAAAAACCGTTTCCTGTGTTCGTCGACGAAAGCGTCGAACTATTTGAAGTGATTTCGATTTCTGCAGGCGTTCGCGGGAGCCAGATCCTGCTCTCGCCAGCGAGTTTCGTACTGGCCGTGAAGGGCAGGCTTGCCGCGATTGCGAAAAGTAAGTAGTCGAGCCTTACTTCCAGCGAAGCTTCCACTCGCAGTGAGGCGCGCCCTTGGCGAAGCATTGATGCTGATCGAGTGACACTACGGTCGCCCCCGTCAGCTCGGCCATTCGCTCGATCCATCCAGTAATGCGCGAGCAGCCCGCGACCTGCGATGGAAAATCCGAAAGCCGAATTGTGGCTGTGTCGCTGGTCTGATCCATGATTTCGAGTTTTCCGCGGTTGTATAACCCGCTCCACATGAGACCAGCCTTCTTGAGAATCGCCGGTGGAGTGAGAACCAGAACCAGCAGCCGGTAGATACCGGCAACGGCGTCGCTTGCCCCAGCTTTGCCCACCCGCTTCGCGAACGTTTCTACTGACTCACCTTTCGCGGCGGCCGCGCGCTCGATCATCTGATTGACGAGTGTGACCGGGAGTGTCTGGCTGGCGAGAAACACCCCCGAACGCAACTGTTCACGCGCAGACTCAGGAGCAATCGAGTACACCTCGGCAAGCTGCTCAGGCGTCAGTTCCTTCTGCAGAAACTTCAGCAAGCTCTTGATTGGTGAACCTTTGACGGTGATTTCGTCCTGCATGTGCATCCTCTTGCTCTCTGTACTCACGATACATACCAGCGACGATGCAGCGAAGAATCCAGGAACTTCGTGCGGTTATAATCCGTCGCCGATCCCGGAGGAAGCATGAGTGTAGAGAGCATGGAGCCCAACCGCGACACAGCAGCGGGTTCAGCAGGCGTGGTCGCTGAGGCTGAAGCGCACAATGAACCAAAGGTCGGACGCTCATCCGAACTCGAAGAATTGTGTGTGAATACGATTCGCTTCTTTGCAGTGGATGCAGTCGAAGCCGCTCGCAGCGGCCATCCAGGCACCCCGATGGGCATGGCCGACATGGCTTTTGTCCTCTGGACAGAATTCCTCAAGCACGATCCGAAGGCGCCGGAGTGGCAGAATCGTGACCGGTTCATTCTTTCCGCCGGCCACGCGTCGATGCTGCTGTACTCGCTGCTGCACCTGACCGGCTATCCGGACATGACCCTCGAGGAACTTCGCCAGTTCCGTCAATGGGGAGCGAAGACCGCCGGACATCCTGAATACGGTCACGCTACCGGAATCGAGGTCACCACAGGACCTCTGGGTCAGGGCTTTGCCAACGGTGTCGGCATGGCTCTCGGCGCAAAGATGCTCGCAGCGCGATTCAACGACGAGACCTTCTCACCTGTCGATCACTATGTCTACGCGATCTGCAGCGACGGCGACCTCATGGAAGGAATCAGCGCCGAGGCTGCTTCACTGGCCGGTCACCTCGGGTTGGGGAACCTGATCTATCTGTACGACGACAACGAGATCTCGATTGAAGGCGACACCCGACTGGCATTCTCTGAAGATGTGAAGAAGCGATTCGAAGCCAGTGGATGGCACGTACTGAGGATTGACGGACACGACCGGGACGCAATCCGAAAAGCGATCCGGAAGGCGCAGAAGGAAACGACGAGGCCGTCTCTGATCGTGGCGCGAACCATCATCGGATGGGGTAGTCCAAAGTTGCACGGGACCGCCGAGGCGCACGGAGCACCACTCGGCGCGGAGGAAGCGAAAGCGACGAAGGTCGCCCTTGGCTGGCCAACGGAACCAACCTTCTTCGTGCCCCCCGGTGTGCGGGAAGAATTCGTCCGTAAGACCAGAAAGCTGTCAGCAGCGCATGGCCGCTGGAAAAAGTCCATGCAGCAGTGGCGCGACAGGAATCCTGAACGAGCCGCGCTCTACGATCAGCATTGGAAGGCCACGCTGCCTGCAGATTTCGTCGAACAACTGGTCGAGGCGGGACGCTCCGACAAGCCGAATGCAACGCGGACGATCTCAGGACAGGTCATCCAGAAACTGGCCGAGATTGCTCCCTTTGTCATCGGTGGTTCGGCTGATCTTGCACCTTCGAACAACACGCTGATCAAGAGTGCTTCCGGACTGGCGCACCTTTGTCTTCGACTCGCCTCGCCAGTCCGGAAGCACTCTTGATCAGCGTGTTGTTCGAAGGTGCAAGATCAGCCGAACCACCG
>JBKJUK010000191.1:0-7068 GCA_046590705.1 Thermoanaerobaculia bacterium | reverse complement strand
CAGGCAATCCTGCCTGTGACGCGACGCACTCACTTCGAAGGACGATTTCCTGCCTCATTACAGAAATCCAATTGCGCGGCGACTTGAGCAAAGCATCGGTCTAGAACTCACTTCTCCGCGTCACAGGCAGGATTGCCTGTGCTCCACACGTATCGGATTTGAGTACGAGCGCTGAACGAAGTCCAGGCGCGGGCGTAGCCCACCTCCAGGTCGAATCCTTACCGCTCCCGGATCAGTATCATCCGTAAATCCTGACCGCCGAACAGTAACGCATTCAGCTTACTCACCAGTTCCTGCGTACGCTCGCTGTCTTCGGGAGCACTTGCTAACAGTGAATCTGCAGGAGGCGGATGTACCGCGACCGCTTCCCTGATTCCGAAGCCGAACTCGCGAGCCAGCAGCGACAGCGCTGCAGGATGACGCGGAGCGAGGTGCGTTGGATCGCGCCAGAAGTCTCGCGCGCTCATCGATAGAGATTCTGCATTTGGAGTCTCGATCACGAAGAGCCCGCCGATTCGCAGCACTCGCTGCGCTTCTCCGAAGAGTCCGAATAGATCGTTGACCGGAAGATGCTCGACGACATGCGAGGCGAACAGCATTCCGACCGACGAGGATTCGACGCTCTGAAGGCACTCCGGCAACCCGCCCGTCTGGACTTTCAACCCGGAACCTGCCAGTTCAGCAACCGACCGCTCGTTCAGATCGAAGCCACGAGCTTCAATTTCACGCGAACGACACATCTGCAGAAACTCGCCTCGTCCGCAACCGACATCGATGACCGGTTGCGCACCAGCCGCGAGATCGACGTAGGGGGAGAGGAGTTCTCTGATTTTCTCTTCGCTTCCACGAAGACCTTCTTCCAGGCGTCGGTAGAGAAGATCGGACCGAAGCGTCTCGGCGCGCTGGAGAGAAACTTCGAGCAGTGGCTGCGTTACGTCACGCAGCCGCGCCGCAACACTCTCGATCTTCTGATCGACGGCGATGACAAGGGCGTCGTTGCGATCAATGGTGAGATGCTGAAGCGCCTCGAGCCGTTTGAGATCCTGCGCGAATCGTTCGGTCGTGGCCGCAAATTCGCGCCGGGTCTCTGCGAAGGCAGCGATATCTTTCCTGAGGTCGCGGATCAGCTCGAGCGTCGCCAGATTGAAATCTCGCTGTCGCTCGTCTGTGGCTTCACGGGCCAGCCGGCGACGAAGTCGCTGCTTCTGCGTTTCCAGGTAGGAAAGTGGCGGAGAGTCCTGATAAAGGTTCTCGGTCCAGACCTCATGCCATCCGTCGAGACCTTCGGGCGGACCTGTGTGTTTGCGGCGCGTCATGGCCGACACGATACAGAAAACGGCGGCCCCGCCATATAGCGAAGCCGCCGTTCCCATGAAATCGTATTACTCGTCGTCGTAGCGCGATGGTTCGACATCGGCTGCCAGCTCTTCCGCGGTGGGAGGAGTCTGGGCTGCGGTGGCACGGGGCACGTACGGCACTCCGCCCTCACCCACGACTTCAACCTGAATATGCGCAGAGACTTCGCGATGCAGGCGAACATCGACTTCATGCAAGCCGGCCGTCTTGATCGGATGACCGACCTCGATCCGCCGCTTGTCGACTTCAATGCCCTGCGCTGCGAGCGCGTCGGCGATATCGTTGGCAGTGACTGAGCCGAACAGCGTACCGCTGTCGCCGACCTTTTTCTGCACAACGATCTTGAGACCTTCCACACGTGCTGCTGCTTCCTGGGCGGTCTGCTTTTCCTGCGAGGAGAGCAGCGCCCATTTCTTCTTGTCATGCTCCGAAGATTTGAGATTACCGCTCGTTGCTTCGCGCGCGAGTTTCTTGGGAAGGAGGTAGTTACGCGCGTAACCATCCTTTACCTGGACGACATCCCCACGGCCGCCAAGGCCGCGGATCTCGTCAGTGAGAATCACTTTCATCGTGTTCTTCCTTTCGGTTCAAATGTCTAAAGTCAAAGAACGAATCAAAGAGACCGGCCAGAAACAGCAAGCCGGCCGAATAGGGTGCAAGGAGCGAGGCCATGAGAAAAATCACGCCGGTACCGAACGGTCCCACGCCAAAACGAATGAGGCGGTTACGTACGATGGCCAGTCCCTGGATCGCATACAACAACATCACGATCCCGAGCAGGTTCAGTCCAGCTGTTCTGTAGCTGCCGCCAGCCAGCGGAGAAAGTCCTCCGAGGACGAATCCGAAGAGCATCCAGTCCGGAAGCGCGAGGTTACGGAAAAGATAGCGCGGTCCGGTTTCGCGTCCGGCTGGTAAGCGGGGGATCACCATCACACTCACCACTACGGAAACAGAAGCTACAGCTCCCAGAATCAACGGCGTGTACGACTGCGCCATGGCATCGGAGAACTTCTCCATTCCTTTGAGTGTCAGGTCCGAGACTCCCGCCTGGCGATAAAGCCTGATGGTAGTCTCGCCCGCTGCATCAAAACTGCTGATGATCGAACGCAGCGTGGAACTGCCGAACGCAGCCCGCACGATCAACTCGCCGAGCCCGAACGCTGCCGCGCCTGCGGCCAGGCTCCCGGCCACAACCGTGCCGTACGAGGCATTGCGCCGCACCAGTTCCGAGGCTATCAGACCCGGTATGGCGAAGGCCAGAATCACCGGTGCCACGATCGCGGCATTTCTGCTTGCATCTCCAGCCGCCGCCGCACCGATCATCAGGGACAGCAGCGCCAGAAAGAGAAACAGCGTTCCTGCAGAACCCTTTCTTCCGTAACGCAGACCACTGTTGATGAACACCGCCGGCACGAAAAGCGCCAGCGGAGAGGTCAGGATGAACCCTCCCGACAGGAACAGGCAGACGGCCGTCAGCGAGTGCATGGCAATGCCTCGAAGTAGTCCGCCGGCAGGTTTCTGCCTCATCATCATCACCGGTCCGATCCGGCTGGTCTCGATCATTTCGTTCTAGTCAGCAGTGAAGGGAATCAGAGCCATGGTGCGGGCGCGCTTGATTGCGTTCTGCAGCTTCCGTTGATGAAGTGCGCACGTTCCGGAGATCCGGCGGGGAAGAATTTTTCCGCGCTCGGGGATGAACTGCTGGATGGTCTTGGTGTCTTTGTAATCGATGTACTCGATCTTCTCGACACAGAACTTACAGACGCGCTTCCGTCTGTAGAAGAACTTCTTCTTGCCACCCTGTGCTGCATTGCCGCCGGCGCCACCACCATGTGATCCGCCGCCGCCACCTGTGCTTGGTCGTTTCGTGAATGCCATCTGTCGTTCTCCCGCTTACTCAGCCGCCGTTTCTGCCGGAGCTGAAGCCGCAGTGGGCTCGCCGGTCGAAACGGTCTGATCAGATGTTGAGGTCGTGTCCGCAACCGGCGCGCTGGCGTCAGCTGCAGGAGCAGTCGTATCTGCCGAAGGAACGCTGGCATCACCAACCGCTGGAACACCACCGGAAACGGGCGTACCGGCCATGGCTGTGGGCTCAGGACGGAGACGCTCTTTCTTCGGATTACGCGCGGCGAGCTTCGCTGCGCGCTTATGGTCGAGGTCGGTCCGAACGATCATATGACGCATGATCTGGTCGGAGTTCTTCATCTTTCGATCGAGTTCGGAGAGCACTTCGCCCTCACTTTCGAACACAAAGAGATGATAGATACCTTCGTTGATTTTGTTGATGGGGAAGGCGAGCCGGCGACGGCCCCAGGCTTCCTCATTGGTGAGAGTGGCACCGCTTTTCTCAGCGACGCCTTTGAATTCGCCGACGAGATTCGTGGCGTCTGTCTCCGCAAGCTGCGGATTCAGAATGAACAGGACTTCATAAGTCCTCATGTGTGTCCTCCTTCTGGCCTAGCGGAACCTCAGCGTTCGAGGTTCAAGGAGCTACCAGATTGTAAAAGAATTCCTCAGCCCGGAAGGGCTGCGGGGCGTGCATCATAGACGGTCGTGTCCTGATCGGCAAGTTTGGAGCTGGCGGGGACTGATGAACGCAGAACGAAGAAGTAAGAAAAAGGCCGGGGGCCGGGGTCGGGGGGCCGGAGCAGGGCTGGTAAGCGAACGACGGAGGTCATTCCGATAAGCACGGGATGGCTCTGCAGGCTGCGAGGAATGGCGTGGAAGAGGAATCTCTGGTCCGCGCCACGATGGTCGTCCTGTTTCACCGCCTCGGCGCGGACCGGAGATTCATCCTCGCAGTCAGAGCCGCGAGGCCTCACCGATCCGGCGTGCTCGTCGGAATGACATACTGTGGAGTCCGTGGCCACCTTCGGGCCTACTCCGGCCCCCGACCCCGGCCCCCGGCCTTTTTCGTACTTCTGCGTTCATCAGTTCTCAAACAGCCACCCCCGCCTCCTGCGCCACCCGCTCATGCGTCACCTCGTCCACGTAGCCCTGATACAGCGTCAGCCGCTGCACCGGCTCGTAGCCCGCTGCGCGGATCAGCCGCTTCATTTCTTCACTGGTCACCTGGTTTCTGGCGCCGGCTGCGGCTACTACGTTCTCTTCGATCATGATGGAGCCCATGTCGTTCGCACCGAACTTGAGCGCCAGCTGACCGATGCCGAGTCCCTGCGTCACCCATGACGACTGGATCGATCGCACGTTATCCATGTAGATGCGAGCGACGGCCTGGTGTCTGAGGTACGAGAAACCGTCCTCTTCCTCGATGTGCTGCATCTCGGTATTCTCTTTTTGAAACGTCCAGAGAATAAACGCGGTGAACCCGCCGGTCTCGTCCTGAAGCTCGCGAATGAGCCGGAAGTGCTCGACACGGTCCTCCATGCTTTCGCCCTGGCCGTACATCATGGTGGCCGTGGTGCGAAGACCCAGTTCATGGGCCGTGCGCATCACCTCCAGCCACCCTTTGGTGGAAGCTTTCGGATACGAAAGGCTGTCCAGGCGCACCTTGTCCACCAGGATCTCGGCGCCTCCGCCGGGAATCGACTGCAGACCGGCGTCAATGAGTTTGCTGATGACCTCGCGCAACGGCATCTTCATCGATCGCGCGATGTACAGAATCTCCGGCGGGGAGAAGGCATGCCGGTGAAAATCAGGGAACTCTTCACGCATCCATGAAAGTAGATCGGTGTAGTAATCCAGCGGCAGATCGGGATGAACGCCCCCCTGCAGCAGGGCACCCGTTCCACCAAGAGCGATCGTCTCCTGAATCTTCTCTCGCAACTCTTCGCGCGAATGCAGGTAACCTTCGGGGTCTCCCGGCTTGCGATAGAACGCGCAGAACTTGCATTTGTAAATGCAGATATTCGTGTAGTTGATGTTGCGGTCAATGATGTACGTGACGACCTGGGGATCGTTGAACCGGTCCCGCACAGCGGTCGCAGCCTGACCGAGTTGCAACAACTCTCCGTCGCGCAGCAGAGTCAGCGCATCCTGCTCGCTGATCCGCTCCCCCGCAACGGCCCTTTCCAGAATCTCATCTACTATTGACGATCCGTGATCCATCGAATTTCCTCTGACCTCTGGGTGAGGCCGTAGTCAGCGGCCAAAGCGTGAAAACGCGCCAGTGCGCGCCTCTCGCTCCCGCCTAGCTCGTAATGTAAAGCATCACGAAAATATTCATGCAGTTCGCCCACCGGAAGATCGAGCTCGAGCGCCGCCTCTTCCGCAATGGTCCTGATGGCACCCTCCCCCGCCGCCAGACTCTCGGTGAGCCTGCGGATGAGCGCCTCAGGATCGCGCTCGCGAAGCCTGTCTTCGCGGCCGGCCCAGACTGCGAAAACGAACGGTTCGCCGAACAGCGCATACCACTCGGAGACCAGGTCGTAGCAATACATCTGCATGGCACCTGGCGATTTCGCCATCTGCAGCGCCGGATCGCCGATCATCACCTCGGCGTCACAATCGAGTCCTGCATCTCCTGTCCCTCGATCCACGAAATCGATCATGGCGTAGACATCTCTGCCGAGTTTTTCACCGAGCAGCACTCTGGCCAGCGCAACTGAAGTGCGCGAACTGGGATCGAGTGACACCGACCGAATCTGCTCGAACGGAACACGCGAGAAAAGCAGTACTGATCGCACTTCCGTTCGTGAAGCAATGCAGATCCGAGGGATCGCCACCAGATCAGGAATCCGTTGCAACTCGATCGCAGGAATCAGCCCGAGGTCAGCCTGACCGGAGCGGATGAGATCAGCGCAGCGGGCCGGCGACGAAAACTCGAAGGTCTCGTCCTGCCTCGGCGCGTGAACGAGCCCCCACCAGAGAGGACGAGCGTTCAGGTAAGAGATCAGCGCGAAGTGCATGTCGGAGTCAGTGAGTGGAGGATTGAAACCAGAAGGACTGCTCTATAGAAGCGTGTCTCGAAAGCGGAAATTCTAGATATCGATTGATTCCTGAGCGAGGCCAGCTACCTCGCTCATTCCGTCTGATGCTGACGGCAGCAACAGATGCACCCTGGTTCCCTTGCCTACGTTGCTTTCGATGGAGATCTCGCCGTGGTGCCGCTCGACGACCTGTCGCGCCACCGATAAGCCGAGACCGACCGAGCCGGACTTCCGGGTGCTGAAAAGAGGTTCGAACACATGCCCGAGGTCTTCACCGGGGATCCCTGCTCCATCATCAGTAACGGTGATGCGAACCCACTGTCGCGGGTCGCTCTGATCGCCGCGATCGAGAGTCTCGGCCGTAATCTCGATCAGCCCGCCGGGAGCGATCGCATCACATGCATTCTGTACGATGTTGCCGAGAGCTTTCTCGAGTTGCGCGATGTCTCCGTCGATTTCCATGGAATCATCGGAGAGTCGGACATCCAGACTGAGAGGACATCCCCCCGCTATCAGCAGTTCCTCGCGAAACGCAGGAAGCCAGTCGTTCAGACGAATACGCACAGGAACCAGCTCGGGGGGACGTGCGAAGCGAAGAATTTCCTGCGTGATCGATCTTCCCCGGCGAATCGACTTCGACATCAGTTCGAGAGCGCGCAGAGACGATCCATCGTCACCGACGCGTCGTTTCAGAACGTCGAGGAAAGGCAGAATCCCCATGAGTACATTGTTGAATTCGTGGGCCACGGCGGTGGCGAGTTTTCCGAGTGAGGCCAGATTCGTCTGCTGCAGCAGCCTGGCTTCCAGGTGCATTCGATCAATT
>JBKJUK010000181.1:0-5829 GCA_046590705.1 Thermoanaerobaculia bacterium | reverse complement strand
AACCTGATGGTCGGATGACAGTGATACGGCGTTGAACGGAAGTCGCGATGCCGCCCCTTCGGGGCTCTTGAATTCGTCGCGATGCGCGATGCGCGGTCCACGGCCTCACGGCCGTGGCTAAAGAGATGCCGCCCCTCCGGGGCTCCGTCTGTTCGTTGAGGGGCGATACCTCCGATTCTCGGCGACTACTCGCTGCGAGGAGCAACCCGTTCATGTCTGTAGAACAGGCGTCACGCGACGAAGCCGCCGCTCGGGATGACGGCATGCTTCGTTGCGAATTTTCTAACTTCTAACTTCTAACTTCTGAGTTCGTCAGTCCTTGCGGTACATCTGCTCATACGCTCGCGCCGACGCTTCCCAGGAATCGTCGCGCTTCATTCCATTCTTCTGCAGTGCGGCCCAGCTCTTCGGTTGCCGCATCAGAAGCGTGGCCAGCAAGGTCTGTTGATACAGGTCGAAGGAGCTCGTGGAGTGAAACCCGAATCCGTTGGCGGTCGCGAGGTTGGTGCCGTCGAAGGGAATGACGGTGTCGGCAAGTCCGCCTGTGAGGCGCACGATCGGAATGGTGCCGTAGCGCAGCGCGTACATCTGATTCAGGCCGCAGGGCTCGTAGCGCGACGGCATGAACAGCAGGTCGGTGCCGGCGGTGATGCGATGCGAGAGTCCGACATTGAAATCACGGATGAAGCGGAAGTCGTCCGGAAAGTTTTTCTGACAGTTCACCAATGCGTCTTCGTATTGCCGCTCGCCGGTTCCCAGAATCACGATCTGCACGCCAAGGGCGAGCAGCTTCTCGATGGCGGGGAGCAGAATGTCGATCCCTTTCTGCTCGACGAGTCTGGAGACCATGCCTGCGATCGGGGAACCGGGCCGATAGCGGAGTCCCACTTCCTTGCGCAGTGCCCTCCTGCATTTCGCTTTACCGGACATTGCGCCAGCGGAGTAGGCGGCATCCAGATAGACGTCATTGGCGGGGTCCCACTCTTCAACATCGATTCCGTTCAGAACGCCCCGCAGTTTCCAGCTGTTCTCCCGCAGCAGACCGTCCAGGCCCGCGCCGAATTCGGGACGCTGCATCTCGCTCGCGTACGTGTGCGAGACCGTGTTGATGGCGTCGGCGAAAACGATTCCGCCTTTCATCAGATTCACGTCCCCGTAGTACTCGAGCGCTCGAGGCGAGCCGAAATAGGACGAGATTCCGAGTGAGGTAAAGCGGTTGCCACCGTAGCGGCCCTGGTAGTTGAGGTTGTGGATGGTATAGACCGATCTGCAGTTCTCGAAGAGCGGATCCTCCCTCAGCTCGCCGCGCAGCAGGACGGGAAGTAGTGCGGTGTGCCAGTCGTTGCAGTGCATTACGTCGATCGGAAGTTTCAGCCAGCGGCAGACCTCGACGGCGGCGCGGCAGAAAAAGACGAAGCGCTCGAGCTGATCATCGAATCCGGAGGCGTCGTTCGAGTACAGCTGCTCGCGATTGAAGAAGAGATCGAATTCGACGAAATAGACAGGGACCGCAGACTTCGGGAGCACTCCCTTGAAAATCACAGCCTCGCCAGAAGCGGCAGGAGTGCGAACCGGCAGACTGGCCACGCGTTCCAGAGTCTCGCCGCTTCGGTCGAAATAGTTCGAAGTCTGACGATACAGCGGCGTAATGACTACTACGTCATGTCCAAGATCGTGCAGCGCTTTCGGGAGGGCCCCGGCAACGTCGCCCAGTCCGCCTGTTTTTGCGAATGGCGAAACCTCAGCCGATAGGAAGGCAATGCGCATCAGTCGATCAGAAGTGAAGCGTACCCTACCACTGCGTTGTAGTCACCATTCACGTCTCCGGATGTGGCGTGACGTACCAGAGATGAGTGCTCGGCACCGAGGCGCTCTGCAGCGATGAGTGCGGTGGCGGTCGGGATGAATCCACACATCGAAATATTTTCCTCGAGCACAGTGCGCCATAACGCTTCCGCACTCCGCGCGAGCATGGCCTCGATGACCAGCTGATCCTTCTTCATGGTGATGACCTGCGATTCGTAATGATTCAAGTCGGTACTGGCAAGGATACCGATGGTCTGACCTGCTTCTGTTGCGGCTTCGATCGTTTCGGCGACGGCAAGGCCGATCTGACGGCAGTACTCGAAATCAGGTCGGCCGACGCAGATCGGAACGAAACGTGTATCTGGCGCGAGGATCTGTAAGAAGGGAAGCTGCACTTCCAGTGAGTGCTCTCGCGCATGTGCAGCCCGGTCCTCGGTGAGAACAGGCGCGCGCCGCATCAGTTCAGCAGCGACCACTTCGTCGATCTGCATCTCCCCGAGCGGAGTCGACCAGCTGCCGGAGCTCTGAATCGCTGCATCCGCGCCAAGGCCGGTGTGATTGGGGCAGAGAATGATCAATGTCTGGGGAAACTCGATCTGTTCGTACAGCGCCCCAGCAACTCGGCCACTGTAAATCAGACCCGCATGCGGGACGACTGCGGCAATGAAGGATCGTTTGGGAGCAGACGCGCGAGCAGGAATCAGCGCATCGATCTGCGCACGAAGCCGGACAGCGTCGGCCTCATAGAAACTGCCAGCGACTGCAGGAAGACGGTTCATAGGGGCGAATGGAGAATGTTGAATGGAGAATGGGATGAAGAGAGCGGCGAGCGCAGCGAGCCCACCACAATTCTACATTCTGCATTCTCCATTCAACATTCGTCCTCACTCTCCCCTGAAGGTCGGCCCATAGACCGCCGCGTTAAGCAGGAGCGGCAGTGTTCCTCGCCAGAACAAGCGATAAAACGGTTCGTCGGCGAACGTGATGACCGTACCTGCACCCGCTGTTTCAGCGGCTAGATAAACAGATCCCTTTACCCGATCGACTGACTCCGGCCAGGCGAAGCCGGAGGAGAGGGGATCTTTCTTCTCCACCACGACGATGTTGTCACTTCTTCTGGCCAGGGGAAGCAGTGCGCCTGAGCCTTCCAGAAGGACGTCAGGAGAGCGACTGATGCCGAATGTCAGGGCCGAGCGTACGTCCATGGTCGTTCGAAAGGCAGTTCCTGGCAGTCGGAAGTCGTTGGCCCGTTCGACGGGATCCTCGGCATCGCCCTCTTTCTTCACGGGAGCTGTCCACGTTTTGAGCTTCGACAACTCGACGTCTTTTTCCCGCAGAAATTCGGCTGCGCTTTTGATGGCGATGAGCGTTCCGCCGGCACGAACCCAGATGGCCAGCTTTTCGATCCCTTTTTTTCCGAGGCGGTCGGCGTAGGATCCATCCGGAAGAATCAGCACGTTATAGCTGGTGAGATCGAGTGAGCGAAGTCGGTCCAGCGGCAGCACACTGTGTGGAATTTCAGTTTCCACATCGAAGGTCTGCCAGATCATTCCGAAGGAGGGCGCATTGACCCCTTCACCACCCACGATGCCAATGCGCGGCGTGCGAACAAAGCGAATATCCTCGGAGCCGAGAGCCACTCCGCCGCTCCACACTGCATCGACTGCGGTGAGGCGGGTCCCGGTCTCGCGCACGATCCGACCCAGCGTCTCGTCGAGAGTAGCGGCGTTGTTGTTGTTCTTGAGAATGACCAGCGAACCTGGAGCGAATCGCCTGTCCTTTTCTTTCAATTCCACGGCAGCGACCGAGAAGCGAATCTCGCTGGTCAGAAGCCGCCCGATGAATTTGTAAAGATGCGGCTCATCCACGCTAACCAGGTATCCAACACGACCTGCCTTGAACTCGGCGGCGCGTTCGGCGCTCCACGGCGTCGTAGGTGCACTCACGGCGGCGGTGGTGGAGAAGACCTGCAGGTTGTGCGAGACGGGCACACTCCAGGAGGTGATGTCGTAGAACTCATCGGACTCGTCGGCGTCGACGCGCTTCCGCTGCGCGTCGATGAATTCTCGGGAGAGTTCGGGAGATTTTTCGAGCAACGTCTGCGCGAGTCCGCTCAGACGCTGACGAGTCGTGATCACTGCCGTCCCGGGTGCGAACGTCCGCGTTTCCGAATTGCGCGCACCGTCCACGCGCAGCTTCAGTTCCTGCCGGAGAATGCCGACTTCGATTCCCTGCCGCGTGAGAAGAGCCATGGCGTGCAGAAAGCTGGGTGAATCATCGGGGATGAAGTACGTGCTGCGTGCGCTGGCCAGCTGTCCGGCCAGTGCGTCATAGGTGTGTTGAATGAGCGCGGAGCGATTGGACGCCGCCGTGGCCAGTGTAGCCATGGCCGTCGAATAATGACGCTCGGCGCGGTCAGTCAGAGTCAGCAAAGTCGAGTCCTGCCGCTTGACGACCGTACCGCCTCGGCCTCCACCCGCAACTTCATAGGTCATCCCGATTGCGCCGCGCAGTGAAGGCCAGGAATCTCCGTATCCGGGATAGAAAAGATCGAACCGTTCACCGACGAAGAACGGCCAGCCTTTCTCCGAGAAAACTTTCGCGTTCGCCTCGCCGAACCTGCCCAGCCAGGTCTTTGTTTCTTTGGCGATGTTGCTGTTGATGGGATGAGCGTCCGGAGGGAAGAAGTAATTTGATTCGTAACTCATCTCGTGGAAGTCCACGAAGGTCTGGGGATTCCACTGCTGGTAGGCGGCAACTCGCGCGCGTGTTTCTTTCTGTGTACCCCAGGCCCAGTCGCGATTCATGTCGATGAAGTAATGATTGAAACGTCCGGAGGGCCAGGGCTGCTGATGCTCCATGGCATCGGGGTTCGGATTCGAGCGCATGCCGCTGGCACGGCGGAAGAACTGCAGATAGCGCTCGCGTCCGTCCGGATTTTCGAGGGGATCGATGACGATGACGACATTCTCGAGAATTCGCTTCGACTCTTCATCGCCCGAGAGCAGGCGGGAGACGACCAGCATGGAGGCCTCAGCTGAGGATGATTCGTCGCCATGAACGCCGAAGGCCAGCCAGACCATGGTGGGACGTGCTGCAGCGATCTGTGAGGCTTTCTGGGCGCTGGTCCGTTCAGGATGGCTGATCGAATCATGGTCCGCGCGAATGGCCGCGAGGTCTGCACGATTCTTCACGGAGGTGATCACCGCGATCATGAGCGGACGACCCTCGTAGGTCTCGCCGATCTTTTCGAGTGAGATCAGCTCCGGCGCCTTCCGCTGCAGTTCCTCGTAGTAGGCGAGGATGCGGTGGTGCGGTGTGAACTGCGTACCGATGGGGTAGCCGAGAAACTGCTCGGGGGTCGGAACTGCTGCCACCATCGGCAGACTGCAGCAGACTGCCAGCAGTACCATCATCAGTCTTCGCGCTGTCACATTCATCATTCGTTCTCTACCTTTGCAGCCGATGGGCGATTCGAATCGCGCGGCCGGAGTTCCGTATTCTCTGCGATTGTGGCGCTGGCGTCATCATCACTTCTGGCAGGCCACGCGCACACTAACCCATTCTGAAGGGAGTATTCATGGACGTCTACCAACTACTTTCACTGGCCGGGGCCATCATGATTCTCATCGCCTTCACGGCGAATCAGATGAAACGGATGTCTCTCGAAAGTGTCGCCTACCAGCTTCTCAACATCTTCGGAGCCGCCGCGCTGTTCACCACTGCGCTCATCGAGCGGCAGTACGGTTTCATTTTGATGGAAGGCTGCTGGGTAATGGTGAGCGCATGGGGACTGGTGAAGGTTCTGCGGACCGAGCGGACAGCGTAACCCCTGTGGAGCCTTGATCTGCGCACTGGAGCGGTTGTGTGGCACAGGCAATCCTGCCTGTGGCGCGATGCACTGACTTCGAAGGGTTCCGTGTAAAAGCATGTCACACCTATCGGTGGTCATGCCCGACGAGCGAAGACATAAAGCAGTTAGGTTTTGAACTCACTTCTCCGCGCCACAGGCAGGATTGCCTG
>JBKJUK010000117.1:0-40494 GCA_046590705.1 Thermoanaerobaculia bacterium | reverse complement strand
GGCGGGGGGGGGGGGGGGGGGGGGGGGGGGGGGGGCCCGCGGGAGCATAGATCGAGCTTACTTTGCGCATCTCACACGTGGCGTCATTCCGAAGAGCGTGGGACGCTTCGCCGAGCTTGTGAGGTTTCGGTGCGAAGAGGAATCTCCGTTCCGCGCCGCGATGGTCGTCCCAATACACCGCATCTGTGCGGATCGGAGATTCCTCCTCGCATTCAGAGCGGTGTAACGATGCAAACATGGCGCTTGCTCGTCGGAATGACGTGCTGTGAAGTGTCAGGATCTTGCCGAGCGGTTCTTTTCTTACTTCATCGTTCTACGTTCTGCGTTCATCAGAAATCATTACGGTTCGGCTCTGGTCTTCCTCGATGACGATCGTCACTCGCATGTCAGGCAGAGCGTAGCGATCGAATCCGGCCTTCGGCCATTCGACGAAGACGATCGACTTCCCGCGCAGAATCTCGGGGATGCCGATCTCTTCCCATTCGTGCGCTGACTCTGACAGCCGGTAGCAGTCGAGATGAATGAGTGGTGTGGACTCGGCCCGGTGGTACTCGTGCACCAGCGCGAAGGTCGGGGAGGACACCTCGCTGGCATCGGCGCCGAGTGCCTCCGACATGGCCCGGACGAGATGGGTCTTGCCGGCGCCAAGGTCCCCGTAGAGGTAGATGAGCGATGACGCGGGGAGCTTCGATGCCAGCATCCGCCCGACCTCGCTCATGGCCTCTGCGTCTGATGCGACCAGGCGATCCATCAGCGGTCCGATCGCAGGCTGCGTACGGCGACAGGAATCCGGTCTGCGAGTTCGGAGGCGGTGAACCCATAGTCGATGGTCTGCGCGAGCAAATCGCCTGCGAGGCCATGAACGAATGCCGCAGCCTCTGCCGCGTCTCTCGCGTCCAGCCCGCGAGCCAGGAGTGCCCCGATCATTCCCGCCAGAACATCGCCCATTCCGCCCGTGGCCATTCCCGGATTACCAGTCAGGTTGATGGAGACTTCACCAGCAGGCGTTGCGACGAGGGTGCGATTGCCTTTGAGCAGAGTGACGGCGCCAGTGATACTCGCAGTCTGACGAGCCGAATTAACTCTGTTTTCCTGAATGTGCGAGTTCGTCTTTCCCAGCAGCCGGGCAAGTTCTCCGGGATGCGGTGTCAGAACCGTCGGGAATTTGCGTCGAAGCGCGTCGGGACTCCCTGCAAACGCATTCAGGGCAGTAGCGTCGACTACGATTGGTTGATCGAGTTGCGCGATGAGTTCACGAATCGCAGCATGCTGGTCGTCGCCCAGTCCCGGGCCGATCACGATCGAGTCGAATCGTGCGCACTCTTCCCTGAGCGCGGAGACGTTCGCGCTGGTGAGTTCGAGGTGCAGAGACATCGATTCAACCGAAACGGAATCGACGATTTGTGCCGTCGCTTCGTCGGTTACGACTGTCACCAGGCCGGCACCGATCCGCAGTGCACCGCGAGCGGCCAGGATCGCCGCGCCACTGCGTCCTCGCGAACCGGCGATGATGCCGACGTGACCCCACGTACCTTTGTGCGAATCAGAAGGGCGAGGTGGAAAGTGGCGGGCGATGTTTTCTACATTCAACTCGACCAGGGAAGTGCTGGAGAGTTTCTGCTCACGCAAGTCGCTCGCGTGGGGCTTTTCCTCAGAGATGCTGTTCAAGCGAGATCTCCGAGGGTGGTGGCAACTACTCGCAGATGAGGTCCGGCCTGGCCGCTGGCCAGGAATGTTTGAAGGTCTTCCACGAAATCGATGTCGCTGCGCCGAGGCAGCACAGCGATGCAGTGATTTTCAATGCGGATCGTCGTCAGCGTCTGATCGAAGACGACGGAGGTGCCCCAGTCGATGTCCTTGAACACGGCCGGACGATACGCACCGGCGCGGCAACCCAGCAGGTAGTAGCCACCATCCGTGGCGGGACCGATCACCCAGTCGCACGAGTCGAGAAGCTTGAATGCTCGATCGATGATCTCTCGAGTCAGCGAAGGGTCGTCGGTTCCGATGACCACGACCTTCTCGGCCTGGTGAAAAAGCAGTCGTTCCATGAAGGCCACGTTGAGTCGTTCCCCAAGGTCGGCGCCTGCCTGCCGGGCCAGCGAATGCTTGCCGAAGTATTTTCTCAGTTCGCTGCCGCCAGGCACGCCAGACGCTGTCCAGAGAATTTCGACTTCGACGTCTTCGGACGACGGACCGATGCTCCCCAGCAGATCCGCGAGCATGGCCGTGTAAATCTCGAGGGTTGCCTCGTCGCCCAGCCTTCGCGCGATTCTCGTTTTTACCGCTCCTCTTTCAGGCAGGCGGGCGAAGATGAGCAACTTCTCTCTGGGGCTGGAAGTCTCCTGAAATCGGGGTAGGCTCATGACGTAGGAAAGTATACGGCCTGCTTTAATCGCGTGGTCCGGGAGGATCGTGAGATGGGCTTGTAGCGGTGTCTGGTGAACGCAGAACGCAGAACGCAGAACGAAGAAGGAAGAATGAAGAATGACAGGCGTCCGCGCCGCGAGGATCGCTCTAACGCAGTTTTTCGTTTGCGTTCTGAGTTCTGCGTTCATCAGAAAACGAACGGCAACCATCTTGCACTTGTGGCGGGTATCACGACCCTCAGCAATTGGATGTTGATGAACGAATGACAGTCAGACAGACAGCCAGGAAGGCATCGCTTCGAGTCGCACCGTTTCTGTACGTGATCGTTCTGCTGCTCGCGCTGCTGTACTGGGTGGTCGGCTTTCCCCTCCGGAAGGCGCGATTCAGCTGGCGTCACGGCGATAGCGGCGCCGCCATCGGTACGCTGACGGAATGGTCCCGCCTGAAGCTTCGTCCCGCAGACTTCGATCATCTCCTGGCGGTCAGTTATCTGACCTCCGGGAAAATCGCAGACGCCCAACCATTTCTGGCTCGCATGGCTGGACGTAAAGCGGACTTCTTCCCTCTCCTCTCCAAACAGGAGGTCGCCGAGCGGCTGGTTTCGGCGGGACGCTATCAGGAGTTTCTCCTTTACGATTCGAGCGTCCGGCAACTGCGTGATTCTTCCAGTGCAAATCTCTATCGCGCGGCAGCGATGCTGGGTGAGGGAAGATTCGCCGAGGCCGAGGCGCTCCTGGCGCGCGCGGATGAAGAGGATGAGCCGGAGAAATACAAGGCCCTGCGCTCCTCGATCGAGGAACGGAAGCGTGGCTCGTTCGCACTGCTGCTGGACAGGGATGGCAAGTCGCTGGCGCTCTACTCGATCGCAAATCGTGACGTGGTTCCAGTCAACGACGACTTCTCTTCACTCATCGATCGGAGCGGCGGGACATTCACTCTGGAATCGCAATTAAGCCGCTTCGGTGTGGCAGGTGTCATCGACAGCACGCTCGATTCCTTCGTGCAGAATGCCGCCGTGAACGCTTTAGGGCAGCAGCGAGGTGCGCTGGTTGCCATCGATCCCGCCACCAACGAGATCCTGGCAATTGCCAGCAGTGCGGGAGGAGGAGGCGCAGAGAACATCGCCCTCGAGCGACTCTACGAGCCGGGATCAATCATCAAGGTACTTACAGGACTGGATGCCATTGATAGCGGTGTCGACCTGAAGAAAACGTTTCCGATGACCTGCAATGGTTTTCTGGAGTTGAACGGTCGCCAGTTCTATGACTGGGCGAGACACGACAAACTGGCCAACATCGAAGAGGCTCTGGCGGTTTCCTGCAACGTAGCCTTCGCGGTGCTGGGCCGAGGCGTGGGAGCTGAGAAAGCGAAGGCCTTCATGGCCAACGCCGGCTTCGACGGCACCGCCGATCTGGGCCTCTTCACAGTTCCGCTCGGGAAGAATATCGGCTACATCTACAACGACTTTGCTCTGGCGAGTTACTCGGTGGGGCTCGATCACGAGAAAGTAACCGCGCTGCACGTGGCCATGCTGGCCTCGGCAGTCGCCAATCGCGGATCGTTCGTCACCCCCAGTCTCTTCCGTTCGCGCCGGTCGATCCTCGGAGATAAGACCTTGATCCCGGTAATGCGTGAGCCGCGGCAGATTGCGTCGAAGGAAGCTGCTGAGCAGATGATCCTGGCCATGAGGCAGGTGGTTCTGAGCCCGCGGGGAAGCGGGAGACGCGCCGCCATCGAGGGCTTGACCATCGCCATGAAGACCGGCACAGCCGGCAAGCCCGACCCGGGATACGACGCCCTGGTGATGGCTTTCGCGCCGGTGGAGAGGCCGAAGATCGCCTTCGCTGTCATTGCGGAGGGAGCTGGACCGGCGGAACTCGCGGGCGCGAGAATCGCGCACGACTTTCTGACGCAGATCGAGTCGCGGTTGAAGTAGCGTTCGCCGTTATACTCTCGGACGGGTCACGAAGAACATGAGCAAGGAACGACGTCGCGCAGAGCGGTACAGCACACCTTCCATCCCGGTGCAAGTCTCGGACATCGATGCCGAATTGATCGATCTGAGTCTCAGCGGCGCGGCAGTTGTCCATCGTTCTCCGATCAAGGCCGGCACAGCATGCACCATGATCTTCCCCAGTTACGGCGGCATCTATGTGCCTTGCCAGGTCCTGCGATCGATCGTGCAGGTGAGGCGAAGCGAAGCAGCTCCCGAGTACATTTTCCGCTCAGCCATCACCTTCCTGCAGATGTCGCCCGCCGAACAGGGTCCACTCAACGATTTCCTCCGAATTCAGATGGAGCGACTTCGCGAGGTGCAGGAATCAGCGGAGTCCTGAAGTTATAGTTTTGGTGGCCGAAGTTTTCAACTTCGGGCTTCGTAAGTCAAAACAAAAACTTCTTTCTCACCTCGTGAACCAACCTGAATTTGAACCGAAATCACCGGCCGCTCAGACTTGCCGGATCGGTGGCTGAAGAGTTTTGTTCAGAGCGATTGCCGCGATGGCGCCGTCAGCAGCAGAAGTAATCGCCAGCTGCGAGCCGGCCACGAGATCTCCGACTGCGTAGACACCTTCGACTGACGTCTGCCGGTGCGCATCGACTTTCACATTCGGAGTGGTTTCTTCGACGTCGCACCCGATTTCTTCGGCGAGCGTGCAACTCCGCTCGGTGCCGATGCTGAAGAAGATTGCCTCGACTTCGATCTCTTCGCCGGTTTCGGTGACGACACTTCTGAGGTGTTCACCGTCGCCGACCAGTTTCACGATTTTCTCGCGGACGATCCGAATGGTTTCCGCCTGTAATTTGCTCATCTCTTCTGGCGAGATGTCGTGGGGTTGCCCGTTCGTGAAGATCGTCAGACGATCGGTCCACTGCCGGAGCTTGAGCGAGAAACCGGCCACCCGTTTGCCCCAGCCGAAAACTCCCACCCGCTTACCCGTGATTTCGTAACCGTCGCAGTCCGGACAGTGGTGGATCGCCTTTCCGTAGTACTGCTCGAAGTCGGGGAGATCCGGCAGGTGATCGCGCACTCCGTAAGCCAGGACGATTCTGCGGGCGCGTGATACGCCCGTGTTGGTGGTCACTTCGAAGAAGTCGCCGACTTTTTCGATTTTACTGGCCACACACTGGCAGATCTCCACGCCAAAGCTCACCGCCTCTTCGCGGCCACGAGCGAGTAGTTCGCCGGGTTTGATCCCATGCGAACCTAACCATCCGTGCACGCCTTGTGACGCATAGTTGCGGGTCTTGCCGGAGTCCACCACCAGTACGCGCAGATTGTATCTGCCGAGAAAGATGGCGCAGGTCAGGCCTGCAGGCCCGGCGCCGATGATCACGGCATCGTAAATTGCGGTGGGCGATGCCGCGCTCTGCTCGGTCAACGGGCGGCCTTGAAGGCGGCCTCGTGAAACGAGCGCTCACGCACGCGTATTGAGATGTTGCTTGCTGCAATGGGTGTATCGGCACGACTCGTCGCGGCCACCCAGAACACGATGGTGTAGACGCCTGGCCCGCGATCGAACGCGGGAGTAAATGTAAATTCGTCGTTAGCGTCGACAGTGAAGTTGGTGCGCGGGCGGTCGCGCTGAAGGCTCCGGAGGAGTGGCGATCTCGAGTGCGTGATGTTTTGGCGCACAGCCACCGGAACGGAGTCTTTGCGTGAGCGGGGAAGACCGTAGTTCTCGATCCGATTTGCAAGCTGAACCGACATCGGCTGCGGAAAGGGCTCGTGGTACACACTGGCGGCCTGCAGCCGCACTCCGTGAATGGGAGTGCCGCGGATCGGTATGCGGTCGGCGAACGAAGCTGAGCGTGGAATCGGTGAGGTCCAGTTGATGTACTTCCGCGTGAACTCCTGAGCCATGCGAAATTCGCCACCTTGCCACGCCAGACCGATTCCGACGTGTGTGGCATGAGGGTCGAGAATCGTTCGTCGATGACCGTCTTTCGGTGCCCGCTCGGCCATCATGGCGCGCTGCGACCTGTCTACCAGCTGACCAATCGAGTCATCCGAGAACGTGTAGTTCGCTGACCAGGCAGCTGCGTTCTCACTTAGACCATCGTTTCCGCCCGCGAAGGAGTAGCGCATGTAGGGCGTCTCTCCGTCGAGGGTGAAGTGTCCCGTGGTCCGGTTTCGAATTTGCGTCCGGCAGTAGCGATCTGCAACTTCCGACGCGTGCAGATCCAGTTCGACAGGACGCAGCTTGTGTTTTGCGCGATCGAGATTGATCTGCGTAACCAGGTCGTGTCTGAGCGAATAGTGGAGATCGCCTGTTTCAGCGCGCTCCTGCACGATCGGCCCACTGAGAACCGTGGCCATGGCGAGGGCGGCGACGCTGAACAGCTGTGCTCGTGGGCGATGCATGAACGCGATTCTCAACCCTCAGGACCGTTACTTTTCTTCCCCGCAGCAGCGGGCAGCTGCAGCTATCGTATCGGGAGCAACACACAGATGGCGAATCCAGCCTCCCGGTTTTCGGCTTCGATGCGGCCGCCATGATCCTCCACCGACTTGCGGGCGATGGCCAGACCGAGTCCGGTACCTGTCGATTTTGTGGAGAAGTATGGCTCGAAGATCTTCGGTAGAACTTCCGTGTCTACGCCCGGCCCACTGTCCTCGACCGTGATGGCCACATTCGTATCCTTGATGGAAGCCGAGAGCGAGACCGTTCCCCCTGGCGGCGTGGCCTGAAAGGCATTCTCGATGAGATTGGTCACTACGCCTCGAATCATTCGTTCGTCCAGCATCATCGATTGCGGGAGAGTCGAGATCTCGATGTCGAATGTGAGACCACGCTCGACGCTGTCTGCGTAACCAGATCCGATCTCTCGGAGCATGGCCTCGAGATTGACCTCTCTCCGCTGCGGCTCACGCAGCGATGCATAATCGCTGAACTGCTTGGAGGTCTCCTTGAGTGTGCTCACCTGCCGGAGAATGTTCGTGACCGCTGATTCGACGGTCTGGTTCAGATTCGGGTCCTTCCTTGCCGCGACAGCACGCAGATGTTCCGCTGTCAGCTGGATTGGCGTGAGCGGATTCTTAATCTCATGCGCGACCTGTCTGGCCATCTCCGACCAGGCCTCGAGCCGGTTCGATTTCAGAATCTCGGTCACATCCTCGGCGATGACCATCTGCTCCTGACTCTGAGGAAGGGGAACCATCGAAACACGGTAAGTTCTGAGCGAGTCGTCCACGAGAAGTTCGATCTCCTCGTAGGCCGGACGCCGCTCATCGTGGCGTTTGAGGAACTCCTGAATCTCGGGCATGCGGATTTCTGCAGGGCTGATGGCCTCGTCCGAATCGAGTCCGAAAAGCTCGCGTGAGGCGAGGTTTGTGGCGACCACCTGCTTCGATCCGTCGAGCACGATGACGGCAGGCGTGATGTTCTCGAGCAGGATGCTCAGGCGATCGCGTTCGTGCCTCAGATCTTCCTGCTGTCGCTGGATCGATCGAGACATATCGGCGAAGGTGTTCACCAGCAGTCGAAGGTCAGGGTCGGCCGGCAGCTTCACGTCGTACTCGAAGGTTCCCGCAGCAACTGACCTCGCTCCGAGAACGAGAGACTGAACTGGTTGCGTGACGCTGCGCGCAGCTCGGTTTGCAGCAACGAGCGCCGCGAAGGCCAGCAGGACCAGCAGCAGGTAGATGGTTGCAGCGAGGTCGTTGACCTGCTCCTCGATCTGGCGCCCCTGTACGATAAAAGGCAGGGCCAGCGTGTAGTTGACCTGTCGCGAAAGTGTCATGGGACTGTAGATCTCCACGAACTTGGAACTCCCCGACTCGCGCTCGGCACGCACCAGCTGCGCGCCGCGGAGTGCGATCGATGAGTAAATGTCTCCCGGCAGCCTGAGCGATTCCACATGTGCGCTGAACAGATCCCGGCGACTCGATGCCACCACCTGATCATCTCGATAGAGATGCAGGTCATGACCAATGACTCGCGCCAGCCAGGTGAGGATCTCGTCGTTGATCTCCTGCTCCGGTCGCGAAGAAGCACTGGAGGCCAGGTAGTCTTCGATCACGCGTTGTGCGGTGTTGAGTGCGGTCTGACCCCGCTCCAGATACTCGGCCTCGAGACGGTCGGCGAGATAGGCTTTCACGAAAAGCACGAACAGCAGGAGGGGGACGATGACGACTGCCGTCAGATAGAACGATGTACGCGTTCTGAATCCGAAATTGGTTCTGAATCCTCGTACGAATTCGAGAGCAGTCGGCAATGCGCGGAGGGCCAGAAAGAGGAGCAGGAGCGCCAGCGCCCATACCATCACTCCGCCGAGTCTTCGGAATTGATCGCTGCGGGAGGGTGTGAGTAGAGGGAATGCCAGCAGCGCATTGGATGAGCGCCGCAGGTAGATTCGGAGATGGTCGTTCCCGCTCGAACGGACCCAGCGACCATCGCCTTCGCGCATGGTCCGAAGGTAGTACATCGGGCTCTGACGCAACCGCAGCGAAGGGTCACCATGAACGTTCCCGTCGAGATCGAAGATGACCGGTTCCGATACGGCCCGTGCCAGCAGAGGACTCTGCTGCCGTTCCGCACTGAAAAAGGCCAGATAAGCGTCGGTAAACGAGCGGGATGCCGCATCGGTAGGATCGACCACATGCACGGTTCCGCGTGCCACAATCGCTCCGGCAGCGCGAAGCTGGAAGGGATAATGCAGAAGCTCACGAGTCATCTTGCCGACGCGCAGGGTCTCCTGTTCATCTGCGCCGCCTTCCGAGAACTGAGGAAGGCCGACCCCGAAGCGGCTGAGCCGATTGCCGGCCAGATCGTTCACGCTGATCACCGCCGGTACTTCCCAGCGCGACAGGTCCGACTGTCTCCAGAGGGCATAGGCGAGGTCGGACACGTCCATCACGTTGATCGGCGCGGGAAGAAGCGAGGACAGATCCGTTCTCGTGAACTGATCGGAGAGCGAGTTGTCGATCATCGTTCGCAGCTGATTGCTTTCTCCGGAAATGAGCGGAGCGTAAGTGTCCGTCAGGAAACGTTCGCTGCGATTTCGTTCGTGCACCGCCAGTGGAACGAAGAGCACGATCACTGCGGCAGTTGTGATCAGGGCAAACCTGATCGATCGGGAGAACGGGAGACCGCGAGCTGCAAACAACAGCAATAGCGTTGTGATCAGCACAGCTGTAACCCACTGCTCGGTTGGCCCATCGGTTACAGCCAGAACCGCGACGCCGGATGCAATTGCCATCAGCGCAGGCGCGAGCAACTTGCGAAGCGGTGCAGCGTGCGTGGTGAGCAGGACCGCGGTGAACGCAAGAATCAGAAGCGCTGCCAGGATGGCTGCCTGACCTGCGGACACCGGAAGGATATGTTCCGGCACCGCGGAGACGCGGGAGTTGTTGACCACATTCTCGATTACCCGAACCGCCAGCAGCGAAAGAGGAGCGAGCAGGGAGGCCTGGATCAGCAGAGTCTCGCGCCTTCCGCCCAGAAGGCCTCGCACCAGAAGCAGTACCAGAGCGAAGAATGCGAGAGATGTGAGCAGGAGATCGAGAGGCGAGCGAGTGAAAGGTCCGAGGAGCCGGGAGCCGAAGAGTTCGAAGTTGAGGAGGCGGATTCCGGCGGTCTCGTAATTCAGACCGAGCAGTGATGCTCGTGCCAGCAGGATGAAAGAGCCTTGCAGGAAAGCGATGGCCAGCGGAGTGGCGTTGAGGTTCCGCAGTAAAAGGCGGGCGCGTGTGGCGAGCAGAAGCAGTCCGGCCGCCAGCACGATCGCCGCAGCACTCCGGCCCCGCCGGCGAGTTTCGTCAGCGACCTCTGGTGCGGAGCGGGCCAGTACGTTCATGTAGAGCGCGGGACTCACGCTCGAATCCATGATGGTGCGCCTCGAGCCGTCGGCGGCCACGAGGGTCCCGCTGTGGAACTTGCGGGAAGTGACCCACCGCGACGCCGGAACCACCGACTGCGCGCTTGATTCCGGTGCGTTCGGAATCCGCGTGAAAAGTTGAAGCTTGTACGTGGCTTCGTTCCAGTTGACTGCAGACGACTCGACTACATAAAGATTGAGTACGTCGAACTGATAACGTTCCGATGAACCGCCACTCAATTGCTGGCCCCACCAGGCAAAAATTCTGCCGTCGCGCGAGACGATCCGGGCCCCGCTTACCGGGTCCTTCACTGCAACCTGCAGGGCTGAGAACAGTCCCGCCCGATCGCGACTGCTGGCCATCCTCGCGGCAGTTTCTCGCAAACCCGAGCGCAAAGTAGAGCGCAGGCGGGACAGGCTCGTGCTGATCTCCGAACGATCGGTGGCGAGTTGCGCGTCAACGCGCCCCGAATGTGTGGTCTCTATCCGGCGCGCCAATCCTTCGGTGAGTAAACCCGTTCCTGCGGTGAGGAAAAGTACCGCTGCGAAAAGTCGTAGTGGAAGGTAGCGCGAGATCGCAGCAGCGAGGGCTGCGGTTGCGGCCAGAATGGCCAGTAGCGGAAGGCCCTTGGAAGTGGTCAGAAGGAGGGCGAGACCCGCCAGCAGGAGCGCGCCGACTGCTGCATCGAGGGGCCCGGGCCGGGAAATTTTCTTAGCGACTGCGTCGACCATGACTTCTCAGAGTACCAGCGCGCCCTCGTCGATTGGTGAGCGAAGGAAGAGGCGCCGTCTGCACGGCGCCTCAGGTATTCGACCTTCTTAGGTTGTGGGTCGTTGGTTCAGCGGCCGGATGACTGGATAGAAACGATTGTCCAGACCTCGCCTTTCTGCGCGAGGGTCACGTAAACATCCCGCTCTTCGGTTCTCCCGCCGGAACGTACCGTCCATTTCGCGGTGATGTGATATTGATTCTGAGCTCTCACTGTCTTCGTGCTGACGTTCTCGAAACTGACCGTTTCAACTTTTCCGAAAAGGTTTTCGAGTAGGAGCGTGGCCTGATCGCGACCGAAAAATCCCGATTGCTCGATGAGTCCCGGAAATCGCAGCATGACCTGGTCGCCTTCACCAAGTCCCGCCGCGATTCTTTGCGCGTCACGAGCCGAGAATCCTCGGGCGATGCTGTTGGAAGCGGTGTCGAGATCGCGATAGCCCTGAGCGAATGCGGCGACCGTGAAGCTCATGGTCATGAGTGCTGCTGCCAGCAATTTTCTTAGGTTCATATCAATCTCCTGTCGATCACAACGGTTGCAGTGAAGGCTTTATTCTTCCGGAAATCAGTATAAGGCGCGGTAATTCAAATACTTACAAGGGGTAAATGGCCTTTGCGGGTAACACTACGTCCATTGCCGTGGACACTGTTCGATCTGTTCCTTCTGAATCCGTACAGGCGAAGCGGAATCGCTCTCTGGATCACCCGAATGGTTGCAGGCCTCGCGCCCGCATCTCCTCTATGAAGTCTTCCGGCAAAGGTGCTTCGACAACGAGCGGTTCGTTGGTCTGCGGATGCCGCATGTCCAGACGCGCCGCGTGAAGCATCGGTCGCGCTGCATCACGTGCGCCGTACAGCCAGTCGCCAATGAGGGGATGGTCGATTGCAGCGAGATGCACACGGATCTGGTGGGTTCGACCCGTGAGGAGACGGATTCCGGCCAGTGTGGCGGTCCCCGTCGAGCAGAGCGGTTTCACCACCGTGAGTGCGCGCTTTCCTGCCGCTCGAACTCCGAAGGAGATGGGACCGATGCGAAGCAGAGGCGCGTCGATCAACTGTTCACATAGAATTCGTCCGTGCGTCAGTGCGGTGTAGGTTTTCGTGATTCGCTTCTGTTCGAACTGCCGGGTCAGGTTGGCGTTCACGCTCGAGAGCTTCGAGAAGAAGATCACTCCACTGGTTCCGCGATCGAGACGCTGCATCAGAAATGCGGACTCGTTCTTCGCAGCAAGGTACGAGCTGACGTTTTCGTAAAGTACAGGCTCGTCCGCATCGTAAGCACGCTGCACCACGATATCGCCAGGTTTGTTGACGAAAATGAGGGCCTCGTCTTCGTAGAGTATTTGCACTGGGCGGGCACTGTAGCGCAACGGCAACTTCGGCCGGGGGCCGGAGGGGTGTTGCTGTAGTCAGTCATTAGTCAGCAGGCATCCTGTTGCGCCGAACCTTGAGCACGCTGCGCTCGCCGGGTCCCTTGGCTTTGTCGGTATCTCCGCTCACGGAATGACGCTGCCTTCCTTTGATGTGCCGGCTCCGGCCTCCGGACTCCGGCCCCCGGCCTGCTTCACGAATACAGCAGGAACTCCTCGCGCAACTTTGCGAACTCTTCGGTCTCACCCTTCCACTCCGCCCTCCATTCGTCCGGGGTTCCACCCGCTTCGAGCTTCTCTCGGAATCCCGCGCTGCCAGCCAGCAGATCGATGGCCAGCCGATCCGAGACGAACTCGTAGGTCTCACGTCGCCAGTCGAACTTCTCGATGTTCTGATCTCTGGCCACCTTCACGCACCACAATCCCGTGCGGAAAGGCTCGAAGCTGGCGCGATCGGTGACGTGCATCTCCACTCCGCCGCACACTTTCCCTCCCTGCTTTTGAAACATTGGAAGGAAGTTGTGTGGACGGAAGATGACGCCAGGGAGTCCGACCTCGTTCATGGCGTCGGAGAGTTGAAAAGGGTTGAGCCAGGGTGCTCCGAAGAATGTGAAGGGGTGCGTGGTGCCGCGGCCTTCACTCAGATTGGTGCCTTCGATCAGACACATGCCTGGATAGACCGCCGCTGTGTCCACTGTGGGCATGTTCGGCGACGGAATCACCCAGGGAAGTTTCGTATCCTCGAACCACATCGAACGCTTCCAGCCGCGCATCGGAATCACCGTCAACTCGCAACCAAAGGCGGCCTGCTTGTTGAAAAATCGCGCGAGTTCACCCGCGGTCATGCCGTGACGCACAGGCAGCGGATACATGCCGACGAAACTCGAGTACTTGTCCTCGCGGATGTTCCCTTCCATCTGAACGCCGTTGATCGGGTTCGGCCGGTCGAGCACGATGACAGGAACCTTGACCTTCGCAGCTTCCCGCATGCAGATGGCCATGGTGTAGACGAAGGTGTAATAGCGCGAACCGACATCCTGCAGGTCGATCACCAGCGCATCGAGTTTGCTCAACAGTTCGGATGGAGGCACCAGTTGCTCTTCACGCTTTCCGTAAAGCGAATGAATCGGGAGGCCGGTGAGAGGATCGGCAGAGTCATCGACATCAGCCATGTCCTGGGCCTCGCCCCAGATCCCATGTTCGGGACCGAAGAGCTGCGTGAGTTTCCAGCGATCGTCGCCATGCAGCAGCGCCGCAGCGTGCCGCAGATCACGCGTGACCGCACTCTGGTGTGTCACCAAGCCGATGTTTTTTCCAAGAATGGGCTTCGGATCTTCGACAAGCAGTTCGAGACCGGGGATGACTGTCATTGTTTCTCCGCTGAAGGGATTTCGGGATGAGTTTCGATCGGAGTGCCAACGAGTAACTCGAGCGCGTGTGGAATCAGATCCAGCACCGCTGCGAGGTTCTCTTCAGCTCCTCTGACGCTTCCCGGTAGATTCACGATGAGTGCCGAGTGTCGCGTCCAAGCTGCGGCACGCGAAAGCGCCGCCGTTCGAGTTACCTTCAGCGAGGTCATTCTCATCAACTCTCCGAAGCCATCCAACCGTTTCTCTCCAGCCTCGGCCGTCGCCTCCGGAGTCACATCGGTCGGTGCGATCCCGGTCCCTCCAGTCGTAACAACGAGTCGGATTCCGTCCGCGTCGATGGCTCGCACAATGGCATCTCTAATGGATTCTCTGTGATCAGGATGGACCTCGATGCGGTCTACATCGAATCCCGCGACAGCAAGAATCGTCCGCACCGCCGGCCCCGAACGATCGACCCGCTCACCGCGGGAAGCAGCGTCACTACAGGTGATGACACGAGCACGGATATTCATGCGATTCATTATGCGCGGCGCATCAACATTCCACGCGGAAGTGTGGAGCACAGGCAATCCTGCCTGTGACTGGACCAACTGACATCAAAGCCCGTAGAGAGAGCACAGCGACTGCGTGGCACAGGCAATCCTGCCTGTGGCGCGGGGAGGTGAGTTCAAGACCCGTTGCTCGATTTTCGGAGAGTTACCGATGGGAGCGACATATCGGTCATGCTGCACGCAATCGTCCTTCGAATTCAGTGCGTCGCGCCACAGGCAGGATTGCCTGTGCTCCACAAAAGCGCGACCGGTCCGCGTACGCGTAATCCTTCAAACTCCAGGCAAGGCGCCCCTTCGATAAAAGATCACGCTGCACCGTCTGACTCCGGCCCCCGGCCCCCGGCCCGCAGCGCCCCGGCCCGATTCACAATGAACATACAGTCGCCGTAGCTGTAGAAGCGATACCTATCCTTGATGGCCAGTGCGTAAGCCTCGCGGACGAAATCGACTCCTGCAAACGCTGAAACGAGCATGAGCAGAGTCGAGCGCGGCAGGTGAAAATTCGTCAGCAGAGCATCGACAGCCTTGAAGCTGTAACCGGGCGTCATGAAGATGTCCGTTTCGAAACTTCCTGCAGTGAAGTAGTCACTCTCGCGCAGGGCGCTCTCGAGTGCACGCGTCGAGGTGGTGCCGACGGCGACGATTCGTCGTCCCTCGCGCCGCCCGGCATTCAGTGCTTCGGCCGCTTCTGCAGAAATCTGGTAGTGCTCCCGATCCATGCGGTGGTCGGCAATCTGTACGACCTTTACCGGCTTGAAGGTGCCGATTCCAACGTGCAGCGTAATCCTTACGACTTCCACGCCGGCCGCAGCAATCCGTTCGAGGATGTCGCTGGTGAAATGCAGTCCGGCGGTCGGCGCTGCCACGGCTCCGCGCTGATCCGCGTAGACGGTCTGGTAAGCGTCCTTGTCGGAATCTGAAGGCGTGGCCGCCGAGTCCCGGCGGATGTACGGCGGCAGCGGCGCCGATCCGAAGCGGTCCAGCTGCAGCCAGAACGCTTCTTCGCTTGCAGATGAGAAGCGAACCACGACGCTTCCGTCCTCCTTCTTTTCCTCGATCACTGCTTTGAAATCGTCAGCGAAATGCAGCGTGTCGCCGCGATTCACTCGCCTGGCAGGTTTACACCACGCTTCCCATTGAAGAGGCTCGAGCTCGCGGATGAGCAGGAGTTCGATGGGGCGAGTCATGTTCCCGTTGGGAGCGGCCAGCAGGCGCGCCGGCAGCACGCGTGTGTCGTTGAGTACGAGCAGGTCGCCAGCACGGAGCTGAGCGGGAAAGTCGGCGAACCGGAGGTGCTGAGTGAACCCGATGACTGGATCGAGAAGCATCATGCGCGAGGTCCCGCGCTCCGGTGCCTGCTGCGCGATCAGCTCCGCGGGAAGATCGAAATCAAAATCAGACAGCAGCATCAGCTCAGGCCCTTCCACGAGTCTGGTCCGGCGGACCAGACTCTACGCGGATGATAGTGCACGTCTGTGAGGCCAGGCTGATGAACGCAGAACGACGAAGCCGCAGGTTGTGTGGAGCACAGGCAATCCTGCCTGTGACGGGACCCACTGAGTTCGAAGGCGTCTTCTCTCCCGCATTCCCCGGACACGGATCCTCTTCCTCGCGCTAGAACCCTCCCCACAAAGCGTCTCTAAACAGTTTGTTCACAGAAACTTTGCCTGTTTCTTCAAACCATTCCAGCTGCAGCGCGTCTACTCATACAGAACAGTGAGGTGCATCGTGGCGGCAGACAAGATTGAATCAGCGGACATGCGGGTGGCCGAGCAGCTTCTGCGGCTCCTTCCAGGAGTGACTGCGGAAATGTTCGAAGACGACCAGACCATCCGCATCCGCCTGAGGAAGCCTGGCTGGAAACTCGCCTCGATCGTTCTGTGGAAGAGCGCTCTTGCGAAACTGCAGAAAGATCCGATGCGGTCAGTGAAGATCGAATATCTCGGTCGGGACATCCGCAGGGTAGGCGCCAGCGCGGTCCGTTACCAGTTTCCTCGACGCCTGCCTGTCTGACGAATCGTCTGTGAGTCACCTGGAAAGCTGACGATTCGTAAGTAAAAAGCTTGTTTTTCAAGCAAAGTGACAGTATCGTCGGGGTATGGACATCTACTCCGAGTTCGACGCCACTGATCGCGCCATCATCCGGGAACTGCTGCATGACGGGCGCACGCCTGCGGCGCAGATTGCCGAGCGCGCCGGAATCTCCCGGCCGGCCGTCGCTGAGCGGATTGAGAAACTCGAGCGCAATGGAGTCATTCGCGGCACCACCGCCGTGATCGATCCGAGAGCCGTCGGGCAGACCGTAACGGCTTTCATCTCCGCGCGAAGGGCCGGCTCCTTCGACGGGAAAGCGTCCAAGGTCTTTCGCGCGCTACTCCAGCGCGACGAGATTCTCGAAGTGCATTCAGTGGCTGGAGACGATTGTTACCTGATCAAAGTCCGCACCGGGTCGATTCCTTCGCTCAACGCCATCGTGTCGAGCTTCAGCGGCGCACCCCTCTCGCTCGTGACCCGTACCACCATCGTCATGGAGACGCACTGCGAGAAAGTAGGTGGAATCGATCTGCAGGAGGAGGCCTCCAATGCGCGGTGAACGCGGGCTTGCGCTGCTGGCATTCGCAACGGTCTGCGTTGTCTGGGGAACTACCTATCTCGCGATCCGCGTGGCCATCGAGACGCTGCCGACGTTTCTGTTTGCCGGGACACGTTTTCTCATTGCAGGTGCGCTGTTGCTGGCCATCTGTGCAGCTCGCGGTCAGGCCTTTCCCCGCGGCCGCGCGGACTGGCTGAATCTGGTCATCATCGGTCTGCTCATGGTCGGCTTCGGCAATGTGGCAGTCGTTTATGCCGAGCACCACATCTCCAGCGGCATCGCCGCGCTGCTGGTTGCCACCTCCCCCTTCTGGATGGCCATGCTGGAAGGTCTACGAAAAGATGGAGAGCGGCCCAACCGGCGCAAGATCCTGGGCATGCTGATCGGTTTCGCAGGAGTGGCGGTACTGGTCGCTCCCGAGGTTCGTCCCGGCTCGATGAACCTCAACTTTCTCTACGGAGTCCTGGCCATCCAGATCGGATGCCTCGGATGGGACTACGGCAGCATCCGCTCGAAATATCATCCGACTTCCGCCACACCGCTGGTGTCGGCCGGCGTTCAGATGTTCAGCGGAGGTGCCGTAGTCACTCTGATCGGATTGACGAAAGGAGAAGCCGCGCTTTTCCACTTCAACTCGCGCACGCTGATCGCTTACCTGTACCTGGTGATCTTCGGCTCGCTCATCGCCTACGGCTCGTATGTGTACGCGCTATCGAAGCTGCGCACTTCAACGGTAGCGCTTTACGCCTACATCAACCCGGCCATTGCAGTGGTGCTGGGATGGCTGATTCTAAAAGAGCCATTAGGCTGGCGTTCTCTAGCGGCCATGTCCATCATCTTCGCCGGAGTAGCTCTCGTAAGGACGGGGAGAATGGAGAATGCAGAATGGAGAATGAAGAATGGAAGGGCAAAGGCTGGTGACTCCGCGGCAATCCTGCCCGTAACGGAGGGATCGTGAGGAATGGCCTCGTGACCCGTCTTTGACCTCCCATTCTCCATTCTTCATTCAACATCCTCCATTCTCCTTTCGTGCTACCTTCGACGCCGTTTTCCAGTTCCCCTTCGGATCGGAGATTTCACATGCGCCTTCGGCTTCTCTCGTTTCTGGTTTTGCTGACAGTTTCGGCATCGGCTCAGACCCCCGCAGTCGACAAATTCCGGCAACTCGAAGAGATTCTGCCTACGCCGAACGAATACCGCACTGCTTCCGGAGCCCCCGCCAGGAGTTACTGGCAGCAACGAGCGGATTACAAAATTCGGGTGCAACTGGACGACAGCAAACAGAAGATCACAGGTTCGGAGACCATCACCTACTACAACAATTCGCCTGACACGCTGACCTATCTCTGGCTGCAGCTCGACCAGAACATCTTCACGAAGAATTCCATCTCTTCGCGCGGCGATGAGGCGCCTTCGTTCGACAAACTGAAGTACGAGACCCTCGAACGGCTCATGCTGGAGCGGGATTCAGCGACCGGTTACAACATCAGCAAGGTGTCCCTCGAAAGTGGCACGCCGCTGAAGTACCGCATCGTCGAAACCATGATGCGCATCGATCTGCCGGAGCCGCTGCCGAGTGGCGGCAGGTTCGTTTTCTCCGTGGACTGGGACTACCTGGTCAACGACGCCAAGAGGATCGGCGGACGAACGGGATTCGAGTACTTCCCAAAAGATAAGAACTACCTCTACGAGATCGCCCACTGGTTCCCGCGCCTGGCCGCCTACACCGACAACAACGGCTGGCAGCACAAGCAGTTCCTTGGGAATGGGGAGTTCACCCTCGAATTCGGCGACTACGACGTCTCCATCACCGTGCCGTCAGATCACATCGTCGCTTCTACCGGCGTTCTCCAGAATCCCGATGAGGTGCTTTCCGCGACGCAGCGGCAGCGACTCGAGCAGGCACGCAGCGCGACGAAACCAGTCTTCATCGTCAATGAGCAGGAAGCGACACGTAATGAATCGTCGAAAGTGACGACCACGAAAACCTGGCGTTTCACCGCAGCCAACGTGCGCGACTTTGCGTTCGCTTCTTCGCGAAAGTTCATCTGGGATGCGCAGCTTCACGACGTGGAAGGCAATCGGGTCCTGGCCATGTCCTTCTACCCGAAGGAAGGTGAGCCGCTCTGGAGCCGCTACTCGACTGCAGCCATCATTCATACGCTCAACGTCTACTCCCGTTACACCTTCGCCTATCCCTATCCGGTTGCGATCTCGGTGAATGGACCGGTGGGAGGTATGGAGTACCCGATGATCTGCTTCAACGGGCCGCGTCCCGAGGAGGACAAGACCTACTCCGCGCGCTCAAAATACGGGCTGATCTCGGTAGTCATTCATGAAGTCGGTCACAACTACTTCCCGATGATCGTGAACTCGGACGAGCGGGAGTGGACCTGGATGGATGAGGGCCTCAATACCTTCCTGCAATCGCTGGCCGAGGCCGAGTGGGAGAAGGACTATCCGTCGCGCAGAGGACAGGCCAACAGAATCGTGGAATACATGCTCAGCAGCGGGCAGGTACCAATCATGACCAGTTCTGACTCTCTGCTGCAGTTCGGGAACAACAGTTACGCCAAGCCTGCCGCGGCGTTCTCGATTTTGCGAGAGACGATTCTGGGACGGGAGCTCTTCGACTTCTCGTTCAAGGAATATGCTCGCCGCTGGAAATTCAAGCGTCCGCAGCCTGCCGATTTTTTCAGAACGATGGAAGACGCCAGCAGCGTCGACCTCGACTGGTTCTGGCGCGGGTGGTTCTACACCACGGATCACACCGACATCTCCATCGAAAATCTCCGCCTATTCAACGTCGACACTCTGGACCCGGACAAAGAGAAAGCGGAGCAGAGAAAAATTCGCGAGGAGAAGCGAACAACTGTCACACGCGAGCGGGACGCCGCACTGTCGAAGCGAGTGGATGAGGATCCTGCTCTGCGCGATTTCTACAACGACTACGACGAACTGAATGCCACCGCGAAAGAGCGCGAGGAGTACGCGAAGCTGATCGGGAAACTCACGCCTGAAGAGAGGGAGCTTCTGAAGACCAGGCTCAATCTCTATGTGGTCGATCTCAGGAACATCGGAGGACTGGTCATGCCGGTCATCATGGATGTCGAATACGCGGATGGGAGTCGTGAGGAGATGCGACTGCCGGCGGAGATCTGGCGATTCGACTCGCAGAAAGTCTCACGGCTCATTCTCACGGAGAAAGAGATTCGCTCGATTGCGCTCGATCCGAAATTCGAGACCGCTGATACCGATCTGAGTAACAACTCCTTCCCGCGGAAGCCGGTCAAGTCCCGTTTCCAGCTGTTCAAGGAAGAGAAGAAAGACAACCCCATGCAGGAACTCGAGAAGAAGCGTGGTTCCACCTCGAAGGACAAACCGTAAGGATGTTTCGGCGGCGTTTGGCGATTCCGAGAAAGAAGCAAGATCGCTTGATCACGAACGGCCGTCATCCCGAGCGGCGGGCTGGGTGGGTGCGAGGGATCTACGCACAAGGACCGCGATTTGAATTGTTCAGCGCGACCCCTTTGCGTAGATTCCTCAGTCGCGGCGCCATTCTGCTCGCGCGAGCATGTACGGCGCGCTCTTTCGGAATGCCGCGTGGCAGGTTTGTGGTTGCTGCGAAGAACGCCGCGTTGCATGCGATGAGCGTCGTTTTGCTGCTGACGTTTCTGCCGCCGCAAGCGTTCGCGCACAGTTACCACCTGAGCATGACTGAAGCTGGTCTGAGTGAGAATGGCGACCGGCTGGAGCTCGGCATTCGCCTGTTTGCCGACGATCTCGAGGCGGCGCTCTCTGCGCAGGCCGGCAGGAGAGTGTCGCTGATGAAGAGCGCTGTAGCGGAGCCGCTGATCGCAGCCTACCTGCAGGCGAAGTTGCAGGTGACGGATGAAGCAGGTGCGCGGATCCCTATGAGAATCGTGGGAACAAAGCAGGATGGGGAAACGGTGTGGATCTTTGTCGAATCCCAAAAGTCGTGCGGCAGGAACGTGCGATTGACGAACACATTGCTGTTCGACCGATTCGAAGATCAGATGAATGTGGTGAAGATCAACGCCTCGCCAGTGCGCAGCGTGACGTTTAGTCCTCGTTCGTCAGGGGCGAAATTGCTGACATTGCGGTGACGGATTGCGTCATTCCTCCGTCGCCCCGGTTAGGTGCGGGTCAGGAAAGACGGAAGTCGCGATGCCGCCCCTCCGGGGCTCTGAGAAGTGGGGCGGGGGTAACATCCCAGGCCTGACGGCCTGGGCTAGTGCGATGCCGCGCCTCCGGCGCTGAGAGTCAAAATCAGAGACGATGGATTGCCGATCGAACCTGACAATGGGCAGCAGCAACGCCGTTCCCACTCTCCATTCTCCATTCAACATTCTCCATTCGCCACCCTCACTCCCTTCTCCACCGTTGGGCGATGGGCATCTGGCGGCCGTTTCCGAAGGCCTTGGCTGACACTCGAATGGTTGGTGCGGCCTGTCGGCGTTTGAACTCGTTCCCATCGACCATCCGCAGCACTCGCGCGACCAGAGCGTGATCGAAACCGCGAGCTACGATCTCTTCGAGTTCTTTCCCCTGCTCGATGTAGAGCTTCAGCACTTCATCGAGAATCTCGTAGGGAGGAAGGCTGTCCTGGTCGGTCTGATTGGGGCGGAGTTCTGCCGACGGAGCTTTCGTGATCGAGGACTCGGGGATGACTGCCCGCTCGCGGTTCAGCCATCTGGCCACCCGATAAACAGTGGTTTTGTAGACATCGCCGAGAATGGCCAGTCCGCCAGCCATGTCACCGTAGAGGGTGCAGTAGCCGACCGCCATCTCTGACTTATTGCCGGTGCTCACCACCATGGCGCCTTTCTTATTCGACCAGGCCATGAGCAGGTTTCCGCGGATGCGGGCCTGAACGTTCTCGTCGGTGAGATCGAAGTCCCTGCTCTCCAGCAGCACGTCGAACGTGTCGCGGTAGGACTGGTAAATCGTGTCGATAGGGCAGAGCTCGAATCGAATTCCGAGGTTCGACGCCAGCGCCGCGGCGTCGTCGATACTCCCCTGCGAGGAGAAGCGTGAAGGCATGCCGATCCCGGTGACATGCTCAGAGCCGATCGCTTCCACAGCAATGGCCGCGGTCACCGCAGAGTCGATTCCTCCGGAGAGTCCGATGACGACGTCGGTGAAGCCTGATTTTCGAAGGTAGTCGGACAGCCCCAAAATCAATCCGCGACCCACCTGCTCCTCCTCGGAGAGTGTCATGACTGCATCGCAGACAGGACCATCGAGTGACACCAGCGCTTCATCGGTCTCGAACGATTTCGCGCAGAAGACGGTCTGTCCGCGGCGATTGATGACGATGCTCGAACCGTCGAACAGTAGCTCGTCGTTGCCTCCCACCTGATTGGCGTAGACGATGGGAACGTCGTAGCGCAAGGCAATCTCGCGGAAGAGTTCGTAGCGTGTTTTCCGCTTGCCGAGATTGAAAGGGGAGGCTGATACGTTGAGCAGGACTTCGGCTCCACGCTCGATCAGCTGTTCGATGGGATTGTTTTTGTAGATGGGCTGGCCCGAAATCTCCTCCTCGAACCAGAAGTCTTCGCAGATGGCCAGGCCGACCTTGCGGCCACAGAGCTCGAAAATATCGACCTCGTGTGCAGGCTCGAAGTGTCGAAGCTCGTCGAAGACGTCGTAGGTGGGGAGTAATGATTTGCGTTGTCTGAAAATTACCTTTCCATGCTGGGCGACGACAGCGACGTTGAAGATCGGTTTTCCGTACCCGGTGCGGTTCCATTCGATGGTGCCGAAGATCAGCGCGGCCGATTCGGATGCCGCGGCGATCTCGTCCGAAATCTCGATGGCCCGATCGACGAAGACTTTTCTCTCGAGAAGATCGCAGGGTGGGTAGCCGGTGACGGCCAGTTCGGGGAACATGACCACTTCCGCGCCAGCCTCGATACCGCGCCGATATGCTTCCAGAATCTGGGTCTTGTTCGATTCGAGAGCCCCGATGGTGGGGTTGAGCTGAGCGATGTAGATCTTCACCATTACAGGCTACCAGTTAGTTGGTTATGCAGCGCGTCGGACCTTGATTCGACTGCGGCGGGGTGATGTATGGTAGTGGCGCAGTCTGAAAAAGCCGGTTGCAGCGGTGTGAGCGCATGGCCCTTGCAGCCTGGCAACACGATGCGTCGGTTCGACTGGAGGACCTATGGACGAAGATCTGAAGACTGTGAACTACTCGCGAGAGAAACTCGCCAGAGAGTTCGACGCCCTGCGCTCCCGCTATCGGGACCAGCGAGACACGTTGCGCCGTCTGGCCGACGAGGCGCCGACCGATGTGCTCTCCTCGCGGTACAGGCTGCTGATCGGTGAGATCGAGGTTGCCATTGCTCGCATTGATGAACTCGAGCAGGTCGGCTCGCCGCTGCCGAGGAGTACAGCAGGGACAGCGACAGCAGCGGGGCCGATGCCTGGTGCCGCGGCGAGATCAACTGCTTCTCAGGAGACGGGATCGACAGGCAGTGATGAGTGGGATCAGATCCGTCGCACTGCCCCGGGGAGCAGAGCTACAGTTCCATCTGCGTTTACAAGCGACGCGGGAACTCTCAGGACGCTGGCCATGGTCGCGGCGGGAGTCGCCCTGCTGGCTCTGGTTGGATTTCTGCTTTGGAAGTACGCGTTCAACCGGCCCGAATCGAACGCCGCCGCAATCACCGAATTATCCTCGACTGCTTCGACGGAATCGTCGACTGAGTCTGCTCCTGCTGCGGAGGAAGTGACCCCGAAATCGTCAATCGTGATCACCCCGGCTATGCAGGATTTCGGTGAGGTAAAGAAGGGCACCAGGAGCACGAAGAGTTTTGTACTGGAGAACAACAGCGCCTCGCCGCTCACGGTGAAGGTGGCCAGATCGACCTGCCGCTGTCTCTGGTTCGAACATCCGGCCACCGTCGCTCCGCGGGCCAGGGCGAATTTCACAGTGTCAGTCGATGGCGGAAGGGCCAGGGCAGGTGCGCTCGAAGAGCGGATTCAGATTTCTGCAGCGACCGGGTCGGATGCGCCGGTCACGCTTACGGTGCGGGCCAACGTGAAGTAGTCGATGATGAACGTAGAAAGCAGAACTCAGAACGATGAAGTAAGAAAGAGAGGCGCAGCGGAACCGCGGTGATTCACCGCTCGTCATTCCGACGAGCAGGCGTGATCGCTGGCGCGTCGCAGCGCTGGATGCGAGGAGGAATCTCCGGTCCGCGCGGACGCGGCGTAGAGCGACGACCTCGCGAGGCGGAACGGAGATTCCTCTTCGCACATCACTCTCGCAAGCTCGATCGGGCCTCCTGCGCTCATCGGAATGACGTTGCGGCGTTACAATCGACACTCGAATGTGGCGGACTCTCATTGTGTTCCTGCTGTTGTTACTGGTTCTTGGATGCCAGCGATTCGAGGTATCGGCGGACGAATGGAAACGCATGTCATCCACGGATCGGGAACTCGTCGTGCAATCACTGATCGGCGGGCAGCAGGCCGCGGGAGCGAAGGGCGGAGCGGGAGTCGCTGCCAATCAGCGGCCTGCATACTACGTGAGTGAAATCGATCGGAAGATTGCGCGGGGCGATCAGCGCGCAATTCAGGAAATCTGGGCCGAAATGTTGAAAATGGGAAAGTGACTGTTTGGACCGACACATCGAAGTGAGGAGAAGAATGAAAACGTTTCTCGCAATTGCACTTTGCACACTTGGCAGTCTGGAACTCGCTGCGCAGCAGCGGCCCATCGGATTCAATGACCTCATGTCCATGCGACGAGTCGGGACACCCGAACTCTCTCGTGATGGCAAGTGGATCGCCTATGACCTGAGCGAGGTGGATCTGGGCGCGAACAAACGCCGCAGTGCTATCTACCTCATGCCTGCCAGCGGTGGAGCCGCGCAGAAAGTGACCGAAGGGAAGACCCAGGACGACACGCCTTCCTGGACGCCCGACGGCAAGTCTCTCGCGTATCTGTCGAACGCTCATGGTGGCGCGAAGCAGTTGTATTTTTACGACATTGCAGCGAAGACTTCGCGCAAGGTGACTGACCTGTCAAACGGCGTGGGCACCTACATGTTCGTGCCTGGCCAGAACGCGATCGTGGCGGTCTCCGATGTGTACGAAGACTGCGGCGTCGATCCAGATTGCACGAAGGCAAGAAGCGAGGCCGAAGAGAAGAGTCCGGTGAAGGCCCGGGTCATTGATAGTCTCCTCTATCGTCACTGGAATGCCTGGCAGCCCACGACCCGAGCGCACTTGCTCTACGTGCCGCTCGGCAGCGGCAAGGCGCGGAATCTGACTCCAGGCAAATTCGACGCTCAGCCGTTCTCGGTTGGTGGCAGCGATAGTCTGGATGTCTCACCGGATGGGAAGGAAATCGCCTACTCGGCGAATACCGACACTGATTCGGCCCTCTCCACGAACACCGATCTGTTCATCGTTCCGACCAGTGGCGGTGAGCCGAAACGCATCACTTCCCGTAAGGGCGCGGACGACAACCCGAAGTATTCGCCGGACGGAAAGTGGATCGCTTTCCGGTCACAGGCGCGAGCCGGTTACGAATCCGACTTATGGGAGATTCATCTCTACAACCGGGCGAGCGGTGAGATGAAGCGACTCGCGCGGAGCTACAACAACTACGCGGAGTCATTGCTCTGGAGTCAAGACAGCAAGTCTCTGATCTTCACCGGCGGCGATGAGAAAAATTCGTCGATTCGTGAGCTGGACGTTGCCTCCGATCGGGTCACGAAGATTTACGGCAATGGTGTCGCCGATGCCGTTGAACTCAGCCGGGACGGAAAGACACTGTACTTCCAGCGCTCGACCCTCTCCCAGCCGGCGGAAATCTATTCGATCGCGCGAATGAACGGCCGAGGCGCCGCGACCCAGCTCACTCACGAAAACGACGCACGACTGAAAGAACTGGTTCTCGGTGAAGTCTCCGATCTCTGGTACGAAGGTGCAGGCGGTACGCGAGTTCAGGCTCTGATGGTGAAGCCGCCGAATTTCGACTACACGAAAAAGTATCCAGCTATTTTCCTTATTCATGGCGGACCGCAGGGAGCCTGGAACGACAGCTGGGGTTACCGGTGGAATGCGCAGATGTTCGCGGCAGGCGGCTATGTGGTGATGATGCCCAACCCGCGCGGTTCGACCGGTTACGGGCAGAAGTTCACCGAAGAAATCTCCGGTGACTGGGCCGGGAAGGTCTACACCGATCTGATGAATGGAGTCGATCGACTTGCTGCAATGCCCTTCGTGGACGGCTCGCGCATCGGAGCTGCGGGCGGATCGTACGGCGGCTACATGGTGAACTGGATTCTGGGGCACAGCGACCGCTTCAAGACGCTGGTTTCACATGCGGGTGTCTACAACCTGGAGTCGATGTATGGCGTGACCGAAGAACTCTGGTTCACTGAGTGGGAGTTCAAAGGAAATCCCTGGGACAATCCGGAGCAGTACACGAAATGGTCGCCACATCGTTTCGCGAAGAACTTCAAGACTCCGACCCTGGTCATTCATGGCGAACTCGATTACCGCGTACCTGTAGGCGAGGGGATGCAGCTGTTCACGGCGCTGCAGCGTCGGGGAGTTCCGTCGAAGTTCCTCTATTTTCCCGATGAAGGACACTGGATCTCCAAGCCACAGAATTCACAGCTCTGGTATTCGACTGTGCAGGGTTGGTTCGATCGCTTCTTGAAGTAGGTCGTGATTCAACGAGAACGAAAAGGCCGCCCGGAAGGGCGGCCTTTTGTAGTTTGGACATTGTGCATGCGACCGAGAGGTGTGGAGCACAGGCAATCCTGCCTGTGACGCGGAGCACTGAGTTCGAGGAATGGCTCTGTTCCGAGAGCCCGAGAGCCCGAGAGCAGGCATTGTCTCTGTCGGCGAAACTCTGATCCGACGTACGTGGTACTCGAGAAGGTGAACAACTTACTTTACCGCGTCACAGGCAGGATTGCCTGTGCTCCACACGCTTCCGGTTCCCGGTCTGTCGTGGCGCTTATGATATGCAGCGCATGCCCCGCACTGCCACCGCCCAAGCCGTGCTGAATCTCGATGAGCCGGACAGGAATTATGTTTTCCTGTCCGCATCGCTCGAGCGGTGGTTCATCAGCGCGCAGCGCGTGCTTCCATGGCGCGAGCAGTACGAGCCTTACGCAATCTGGGTCTCGGAAATCATGCTGCAGCAGACGCGGGTGGATGTGGTCGTTGACCGTTTCGTCGAATTCATGAGGCGTTTTCCGAATGCAGTTGCGTTAGCTGGTGCGCAGGAGGATGAGGTTCTGGCGGCATGGTCCGGACTCGGCTATTACCGCAGGGCTCGTATGCTGCTGCAGGGAAGCCGGGAGGTGGTGCGCCAGCACGCCGGACTCCTGCCTCCGGATGTTGTTTCACTCGAAAAGATTTCTGGTATCGGTCGCTACACCGCAGGCGCCATTTCGTCGATCGCATTCAATCTCCCCGCGCCGATCGTCGATGGGAATGTAGCGCGCGTTCTCGCGCGACTCTTCCTTCTGGATGCACCGTTTGGAAATCGCCAGCTCATCGCGGAGCAGTGGAGAATTTCAGCAGCGCTGGTCAGCGCGGCGAAATCTCCGCGGATGCTCAATCAATCACTCATGGAGCTCGGCGCGCTGATCTGCCGGCCGCGCCAGCCTCGTTGCGGTGAGTGCCCTGTCCGCCAGCTTTGCGGCGCTGCGGCGGAGAACCTCACCGACCAGATTCCCCGCCTACGAGCACGGCAGAAGATGCGCGAGATGACCGTTCCGATCTTCTGGATCGAGGACGAGAGTGGAAGGGTGCTGCTGGTCCGTGAGCCAGGGGCCTTGATGCACGGGATGTATCACCTTCCCTACAGCGACAATCCGCTGTTTGGTAAGGGACTCGCTCTCGTCAGTTCAGCACGGATTGGCAGCTTTCAGCACACCATCACCAACAGGCAGATCGAGTTCGAGGTTCATTCGAGTCGCTGGAACGAGAATGAAGTCGCCGACGGACATTATGAGGGGATCTGGATCAGAGAGAGCGAGCTGGCTTCATACGCACATCCTTCTTACGTGGAGAAAGCGGTGAGGCTGGTTCGTTCGAGGTGATGCGCTGCGCGGCGCAGGAGAGCCGCCATCCCGAACTGTGGGATGCGGTGGGTGCCGAGGGATCACGCGCAGGGACCGCGCTTTGAATTGTGAGCGCGACCCTTTTGCGTAGATTCCTCAGTCGCAGCCTGACTCGGCTTCCTGACCGTTTGTTGCGTGCTCCTTCGGAATGACATCGCTGAACAGCACGGACGGGCCGTCATCCCGAGCGGCGGCGCGGGTGGGTGCGAGGGATCTACGCGCAGGGACCGCGCTTTGAATGAGAGGGATACTCTTTCGCGTAGATTTCTCAGTCGCAACCCTCTCCGCGCCCCGCACATTGTGCGTTCCGGGGGAACTACGAATAAAATGAGCCAATGGTCCTTCGTTCACTCGGCTTGCTGGCGCTTTTGTTCTCCCTCCCGATTCGACTCTCCGCCCAGTGCGATTACCGCGCCGTGGCTTCTGCACAATTCCGTTCCACTGCACTCGATCTGCAACTCGAAGGTGACGACCTCTGGGCCGCGACGTCGTACGGCCTCGCGCTTTACGATCGGCGCGACGTCGAACCGCGACTCCTCAGCAGCATCCCGCTCAACGGTGCGACCACCAAGGTGCGCGTGAATAACAGAGTGGCCTACGTGGCCAGTGGTTCGACGATCTTCGTCGTCAGACGTGAGCTTCCGCTCAGGGTCGTACGGCAGGTCGAGGCGGGAGGTCTGGTCAATGATCTTCTCCTGGCGGCACCCTACCTGTATGCAGCCACCACAACCGGCATCGTGCAGTTCGATCTCCTCTCGCCCGAGAGTCCGGTGGTCGCCAATCGACTGTCGACCAGCACGGGATCGGCGAATTCGCTGGCGCGGGCAGGAGCCGAGCTTTACGCCGCCGACGGCGACGCCTCAGTTGAGGTTTACTCGATCGCAGTAGCGGCTCTGCCGCAACGGGTCGGCAGTTTCAACTCGCTTCCGCGATCCCTTTATGTTCATGCGCTTCCAACGCGACTTCTGGTGTCCGATGGACAGCAGTCAGAGATATTCACGGGTGCTGGTGCTTCCGCGACCAGAACCGCTTCACTCCCCACGATCGGAGCAGCGTCCTTCTTTCCGCTGAGTGGTGAGTCGGCCTGGCTGGCAGGAGCCGATCGACGTCTCCGCGCGCTCGATCTGACCGACGCGGCAAGACCGGTCGTTCTATTCGAGAGCGGCGTTCCGTCGTCATCAGGATCAGTCAATCGCATCGTGGCGCTTACTGGATTTCCCGGCCGCCTTTATGCGGCCGCTGGCGACAGCGGGATCGTTACCTACACCACCGAGAATTTCAAATCTCCTTTCGCTCTTCGTGCGACATTGGGTGGTGCAACAACCTCGATCGTCTCGACGGACTCCGAGGTGTTCGCAGCTCTGGAGTCAGGAGGGATTCGTCGATTTTCGCAGGACGGCAGCGGAATAATTTTTCAGCGGTCAGAATGGGATCTCACGCGACGCTCGATCGTTCACGATGTCTCCTCGAGCAGGCTGCTCACTTCTGCAGCGGCGCAAGCCACGGTGTGGGACCTGAATATGATTCAGCCGGCAGCCCTCGCCACGATCAACTTTCGATCGTCGGTGACGTCCGCGATTCTGCTGGGAGCGAACGTCATCGCGGTTCTGGAGGATCGCAGCATCTGGTCCGCCAGTGTGTCGGGAGGCGCGCCAGGTCAGCTTCAGATTGCGGACATGAAGACGAGATTCGTGGCGCGCGCAGGTAACGCGGTCGTTCTGGTCGATCTTCTCGATGACGGTTCGACCACTCTGCGCTATTTCGCGTCGGGAGATCTGGCAGCGGCTCCAGCAATCACCAGGCTCGAAGGTTCGGCGACCAGCGGAGTCAGTCTGAACAGTGCCGGACTCGCTGCCGTTTCAACGTTCCGCGGCATTTCGCTGGTAACGCTTTCAACGGGTGCAACCCGCCTGCTTACGAACTCTAACCGTTTTCTCGTGCGCGATCTGCAGCTCACCGACAACACTCTCGCGGTGGCAGGCACCGAGCGGGTGCAGATCTTTGATCTCGCTTCAGCCACACTTCTCAAAGAGTTCAATCTTCCTTCCGAGGCCAGAAGCATCCACGCCTCGGCGACAGGAAACGTCCTTTCGCTCGCGACTGCGGACGGAGTCACCTCGATTCTGCTGAAGGCTACCGGGACCCAGCCGGCGATCGCGCATTCGCTGGATTCCAACCGGTTCTACACCGAGACCGCGCTGGGCAACGGCAACTTCTTCGCGGTGGACGGGCGCGCCATCGACGCCTACACGACCGGAGGATCGGGCCTTACCTCGAAGACGAGAATCACCACCAGCGCGACCATCGTCGACATCGCCACAGCAGGAAGCGACGTGGTGGCGCTCTCCACCTCCGGTCGTCTGCTGCGGTTCTCTGCAGATGGGACTGCGAAAGGAGAACTGCAACTGGAGGAAGGCGCTGGATCTGATCTGGTGGCCCTCGATCTCTTCTCCGCGGGGAAAACGCTCTTCGCATCCATTTCGCGCGGCTGCCTCAGCGGGAATTGCGAGAAAAGAACTCTGGTCATTGACGCACGCGACTCGATGCGGCAGATCTCGTCACTCCCTGGCGGAATGGTCGATGCTGTTGCACGTGGAGCAAGACTGTACGCGCTCTTCGATCTCCCTGCCGAAATTCGCATCTACGACCTTAGCGGCGGCACGCCTGCGCTGGTACTTTCGAGAGCGGTGGACGAAGCCTCGACCGTGCGCAGACTGCCTGTTTCAGTTGCATATGACAGCGCCCGTTCGCTGCTGTTCACTGTCGGCGAGACCGTGCTTGCTTACAGCGAGGCCTCGCTGACGAAGGTGAGCGAATCGCTTACGCCTTACTCGTTTGATCCCACTGGCAGAACCAGCTTCGTCGATCAGAAGATCCGCGTCGACGGAAACTGCGCGGTAATCGCAGGACGAGCCTTCGACCCGCAGCTCTACATGATCGGCGCAAGCGGAGCGCTGTCGTTCGTGCGCAGTCTTGCCGGTCCGTCTGCAGTGCGCTCTCTGGAATCAGTACCGGGAACGCAGTACTTCATCACCGAGCACTCCATCGAGCAGTGGACCACCGATCCATTCGTAGCACCCGTGAGAAAACGCGGCGCACGCCCGTAGGCGAGGCGCGTGCGAAACTGTGGAGCACAGGCAATCTTGCCTGTGACGGGACCAACTCTCGAAAAGACCAGGGCATAGATCACCATGCCGCCCCACAGGCAGGATTGCCTGTGCCATACAGGAGCTGATTCGCCGGAAACTCACGGGCAGATTGTGGAGCACAGGCAATCTTGCCTGTGACGGGACCAACTCTCGAAAAGACCAGGGCATAGATCACCATGCTCGCGCCACAGGCAGGATTGCCTGTGCTCCACTACAGCCGCTGCCTCGCTGCGATCACTTCTCGGCGGGCGTCCTCTGCGTTACTGGCAAGGACTGTCAGGTGTCCCATCTTTCTCCCGGGCCGAGGTTCCTCTTTTCCGTAGAGATGCACCTTGAGATTTGGATTCACGCAGGCCGCCGCCCAGCCGGGCTCTCCCTTCTGCCAGAGATCCCCGAGAAGGTTGGCCATGGCCGCCGGTCTCAACATCTCGGTCGAGCCCAGTGGCAGCGCGCAGACAGCGCGTAACTGCTGCTCGAACTGACTGGTCACCGAGGCGTCGAAAGTGAGATGACCGGAATTGTGGGGGCGTGGAGCGAGCTCGTTCACCAGCAGCCGCTCATTGCGATCCACAAAGAATTCGATGCAGAGCACTCCTACCAGTTCGAGTCGCTCGGCCACGATGCGCCCGATCTCGACCGCTTCGCGTACGAGCGCGGGAGAAATACGCGCAGGGGTCGAGGTTACGTCGAGAATTCCATTCACGTGATGATTCTCGAAGACGTCGTAGTGCACGAAGGAACCGTCGACACCACGTGCGACGACCAGAGAAATCTCACGCTCGAAGTCGATCCTGGCTTCGAGGATTGCTTCGGGACCGCCGAGTTGTTTCCATGCGGCGAGGGCGGAGTCGCGACTATCGAGATGCACCTGACCCTTTCCGTCGTATCCAAAGGCCGCCGTCTTCATGATGGAAGGCGTCCCGATGAACTCGATCGCTGAACGGAGATCCTGCTCTGTGCGCACCGGTTGGAACGGCGCGACTGGGACTCCAATCGTGCGCAAAAAACTTTTCTCCCGGAGCCGCTGCTGCGTCGTATGTAAGACCAGCCCGCCTGGCCTGACCGGTACGACTTCCGCCGCAGCTTCCGCTGTTTTGAAGGGCACGTTTTCGAACTCGAAGGTCACCACGCTTACTGCGCGCGCAAACTTTCTCACGGCATCCAGATCTTCGTATGCACCACGAACTTCCAGATCCGAAACCTGTCCGGTCGGCGTGTCACTGTCGGGCGAGAAGGTGTGGACGCGATATCCCATGCGGCGCGCCGCAATGGCGAACATGCGGCCCAGCTGTCCGCTGCCCAGCACGCCGATGATGGAGCCGGGAAGAACAGGTTTCATGACAGCGTGTCGTCGAGAACGCTGGCGGTCTGCTCTTCACGGAACGAGCGCAGCTTTTCTCGAAGCGCGGGATCTGCGAGTCCAAGAATCGAGATCGCCAGCAGCGCAGCATTCCGCGCCCCCGCAGTACCGATGGCCAGCGTGCCTACCGGTACGCCTCCAGGCATCTGCACGATGGAGAGCAGACTGTCGAGTCCGTGCAGGGCCTTGCTTTCCACGGGAACGCCGAGCACCGGCAGCAAAGTCTGAGCGGCGATCATACCCGGAAGATGTGCCGCTCCACCCGCGCCTGCAATGATTACCTGAAAACCCTCATCTTCGGCAGTAGTGGCGAACTCGGCGAGCAGTTTCGGCGTTCTGTGTGCAGAGACGATTCTGCAGACGTGCGGCACTGAAAAACTGGTGAGCACCTCATCGGCGGCCCGCATGGTCTCCCAGTCGGATTTACTGCCCATCACTACTGCCACAGTCGGTTTCTGCATGAACTGGCCGCTACGAAACTAGTCGCCCTGATCGGCGGAGTATCCCGCAGCACCGCTGAAGTTGCAGAGATGCTCGGTCTTGATGAAGTCGAGGCCGGCCTTCGCAAAATTCTGCAGCAGCGCGATGATCTCTTCATGCGAGACAGTGGCGTTCTCGCTGAGGAAACGACATCTCCAGTGATCCGAGCAGAACGTCTCCGGAAAGCCGTTCGGGTAGACCTTGATCCCGCGGTTGCTGATCATGGTGAGTTCGAGGCTGCCGGTCCCCAGAGTTTTCACCTGAGCTCCAAGCTCTTCCGCCGATCCTTTGGTCCAGTCGAGGAAGACATCGACGCCCACCAGTTCTTTCTTCTCCACGACTACCTTGCTCGCGGTTCCGCTCTGCTGCTTCGGCGCTCCACCGTAAGTAACAGGCTTCAACTTCTGCGGCTGCTGTCCAAGCCGCGCCACAACCGCATCCGCGAATTCTTTCGTTCCGACTTTCTGCTGACTCACACCTTCAGCATAAACGTCATATGTATGCACGCCATCTTCGAGCGTTCGCAGCCAGGCGTTATGAATCTTCTCTGCAACCTCTGGCTGATCGATGTGCACCATCATCATGATGGCGCCAAGCAGAAGACCGGACGGGTTGGCGACATTCTGATTGGCGCGACGCGGCGCTGAGCCATGGATGGCTTCGAACATTGCGCAGTGGTCGCCGATGTTGGCGGAGCCAGCCAGTCCAACCGAGCCTGCAATCTGCGCAGCCACGTCCGAGAGAATGTCTCCGTAAAGATTCGGCATCACCACCACATCGAAAGCCTCCGGCGTATCGGCGAGTTTCGCGGCGCCGATGTCGACGATCCAATGCTCTTTCTCGATGTCGGGATAGTTCTCACCGACTTCGTCGAAGACTTTATGAAAAAGACCGTCGGTCATTTTCATGATGTTGTCTTTGGTGAAGCAGGTCACTTTCTTCCGCTTGTTCGCTTTTGCGTATTCGAAAGCGTAGCGAACGATCTTCTCTGAGCCGGGCCGGCTGATCAGCTTCAGGGTCTGATAGACATCATTGGTTTGACGATGCTCGATCCCAGCGTAAAGATCTTCTTCATTCTCGCGGACGATCACCACATCCATGGTCTGATGCTTGGTGTCGACATACGGGTAGTAGGAAACGCACGGCCGAATGTTCGCGTACAGACCAAGTGTCTTACGGGTGGTGACGTTCAGACTCTTATAGCCGCCGCCCTGGGGCGTGGTGATGGGGGCCTTGAGAAAGACTTTCGTGCGGCGGAGTGATTCCCACGCGCTCGGCTCGATACCCGATTTGTTCCCGGCCAGGTAGACCTTCTCGCCGATCTCGATGACCTCGGTCTCGATCTGCGCTCCGGCCTGCTCGAGGATGTGGAGCGTTGCCTTCATGATCTCGGGACCGATTCCGTCGCCGTACGCAACAGTGATAGCTCTTTTCGAAGTCATTTGAGTTCCTCGGACAGCATCCCGTCGCATTGATGAAGTTGTGATTCTGCGGGAAGCGGCAATGATAGCGGCAGAGGGGCCGAAACCGAACGCATTCGTGCGGGAGTGAAGGAGTCTTCCTCTCCGCGCGAGGATGGGGCTGGCGACCGTTCATATAAGCCGGGCAGGGATACGGTTGTGTGGCACAGGCAATCCTGCCTGTGGCGCGACGCGCTGACTTCGAAGGACGATTCGTCCGCTTGCCCGAAATCTCTCTCCTACCGGCGAGCCTCCGACGACATCCGCGGAAACATCAAGAGGGACCTGAACTTACTTCTCCGCCCCACAGGCAGGATTGCCTGTGCCACACAGGAAGGGCCGCGCTCCTCCAGCCTCCTGGTTCCGCATGTTCGCTCGAATCGAAAACTCTTTACCCGCCCTCGCGTAGAATGCATCGACGGTTCGTCACCCCCAGATACACCTATATGTTTATAAGAGCAGCGCACGTCTACGCGTTGCCTGCTCCGTCATACCGGACATTTATATGAAACAACGTTCAACCATCGGAGTTCGCTGAATGAGTAGTATCGAAGAGCGGAAACGGCCGGATCTCTCGGCGCTCCGCATCCACCGCGACGAAGAGCCGGAGTCACGCTTCAATCCTTTGGCGATCCTGAAATGGCTGGTAGTCGCCGCGGTACTGTCGACGGTCGTATATTTCGTCTATCAGCGATTCATCGCTCCGAGAAGCTATCCGGAAGTCTCGATGATGACCGTCAAGGCCAGCGTGAATCAGAAATCTCAGGCGAGTCTCACCGCTACGGGATATCTGGTCGCGGAGAAGCAGGCCACAGTCACTGCCAAAGTCGGCGGCCGCGTTTCCTCGCTGCATTTTGATGTAGGTTCGCAGGTCCGTGCAGGGCAGTTGCTGGCGAATCTCGAGAGTACTGAGCTCGAACCGCAGGTCGCCGAGGCGCAGGCGTCGTATACAGAGGCAACGCGTGAGTACAATCGGCAGCGGGCCATGTTTCGTGAAGGAATCGTGAGCCGGGCATTGCTCGATTCTGCTGAATCACAACGGACACTCGCTGCAGCGAGACTACAGAGAGTGAAGGTTGGCCTTCGCGATGCCGTCATTCGCGCGCCCTTCTCGGGAACGATCATCGCCAAGAACGCCGAACTCGGTGAGATGGTCTCGCCGATCTCGATGTCGAGCGCGCCCGGTGGCGGTGCAACGGGATCAATTGCCACACTTGCCGATCTGAACACGCTGGAAGTCGAAGCGGACGTGAACGAGTCCAATCTTTCGCAGCTCCGCGTCGGACAGCCGGCCGAAATTACGGTAGATGCATTTCCCGGGAAGAAGTGGCGCGGACGTCTCCGCCAGATCGTACCAACTGCGAATCGAGCGAAAGGTGTCGTGCAGGTGAAAGTTCGCATCGATGAGAAGGCCGCCGGACTCCTGCCCGAAATGAGCGCGTCCGTGTCCTTTCTTCAGTCTGAGCGCACCTCCGATGAACTCAACGAGCAGCCGAAACTCTGGATCACCCCGTCAGCGATCGCCATGCAGAACGATCGCCCGCATGTCGTAAGAATCAATGCAGCAAAACGGGTGGAGCTGGTCGCGGTGACACTCGGTGAGTCGCGTGAGGGACGCATGCTGGTCACGGGCGGCCTTCGTGATGGCGAAAAAATTGTGGCGGCAGATGCAGGAAAGCTGAAGCCCGGGCAGCGGGTTCGAATTGCAGGAGAGGAAGAATGACGAGCAGCGCTGAAGTCCTCGTTGAAATCCAGGACGTGTTCAAGTCTTACAAACGGGATCAGTTTGAGGTGCCTGTACTCAACGGGGTGACTCTGGACGTGCCCGCCGGCGATTTTCTGGCGCTCATGGGCCCATCCGGTTCCGGCAAGACCACTCTCCTCAATCTCATTGCCGGAATCGACAGGCCGACCAGAGGCCGCATCGTCATTCAGGGCAAGGACATTTCGAAGTACGGCGAGACGCGCCTCGCCGAATGGCGATCACGTCACGTCGGCTTCATCTTCCAGATGTACAACCTGATTCCGGTACTGAGTGCCTTCGAGAACGTGGAGCTGCCGCTCCTGCTGACGAAACTGAACAAGAAACAGCGACGCGAACATGTCGAGACGGCGCTCTCGGTGGTCGGGCTTTCTGATCGCATGTCTCATTATCCGCGGCAACTATCCGGCGGTCAGGAGCAGCGTGTAGCCATTGCCCGCGCCATCGTTACAGATCCGACCATTCTCGTCGCGGACGAACCGACGGGAGATCTCGACGCTCGCAGTGCAGAAGAAATTCTAGAGCTGATGCGCACTCTGAACCGTGACTTTCAGAAGACCATCGTCATGGTGACGCACGATCCGAAAGCCGCATCGACCGCGACGCGCTCGCTGCACCTCGACAAGGGAACTCTCGCCGAGGGTCAGTACGGACTCGAAAGCGCTCTGTCGCCTTCTGGAAGCGGGGAATGAAGTTCGCCCGGTTGATTCTCCGCAATCTCTTCCGCAATCGAATCCGGTCACTGCTGACAGTTTTGCTCATGGGAGCCATCTTCTTTTTCGTGGCCACACTACTGTCGATCCTCACCACGTTCGACGCCGCCGAAAATGCCGGCGAAGGGCAGAACAGACTGGGAGTGCAGTCGGCCATGTCGCTGGCGAACATGCTGCCTGTCTCCCACGAGGCCAAGATCAAAGAGATCCCGGGAATCACCGAAACAGGCAAACTTCAATGGATCGGCGCCTATTACAAAGACCAGCGCAACTTCTTCGCGAATTTTGCAGTCGATCACGAAAAGATGGCCACGGTCTGGGACGACTACCAGGTTTCCGCCGATCAGATGCAGCAGTTCAAATCAGATCGCCGCGGTGCAGTGGTGGGACCGGGACTGGCCAAACGTTACGGCTGGAAGATTGGGGACAGAGTGGTGCTCACCGGCACCATCTTTCCCTTCAACCCCGAGCTGACTGTTCGCGCAATCTATAAGCACAAGCTCGACGATTCATCGCTCTTCTTTCACATGGACTACTTTCAGGAATCGATCGGGAATCCCGGCGTTGTGGGCACTTTCTGGGTGAAGGTGAAGAATGTTGCAGACATGCCCGCCGTGAGCGAGCAGATCGACGCGCTCTTCAAGAACTCTGACTATCCAACCGAGACCTTCACCGAAAAAGAATTTCAGCAGCAGTTCATCTCCATGATCGGCAACATCAAGCTGCTGTTCAACACCGTGTCGATCTGCGCGATCTTCATGGTCGTTCTCCTCGGCGCCATCACCATGAGTATGTCCGCGCGCGAGCGTGTCACCGAGATCGCCGTGCTGAAAGCAATCGGCTTTCGCCGAGGACTCATCCTGACGTTGATGCTCATCGAGTTCGTCACACTGGCGCTGGTAGGCGGCCTGGTCGGCGCTGTGGGGGCGAAGCTGGCCTATCAGGCCATCGACATGGGCAAACTGACGCAGGGCTTTCTGGTCGGATTCTCAGTGACACCGCAAACCATGGTCACCTGTATCGTGGCCTCGGTGCTGGTGGGCCTGCTGGCGGGCGGTTTCCCGGCCTGGCGCTCGGCCAACACCTCGGTTGTGAACGGTCTGCGCAAAATCGTCTGAGTCGTCTTCGTAACCAACTGTTTCGCTGCGGGAGCAAACATGGCACTGCCACTGAAGTACAACATCGGCAATCTGATGAGCCGAAAACTCTCGACGCTCATGACCATCTTCGGCATCGGAATTGTCATCGCCGTCATGATTTCCATGATGGCGCTCTACAACGGCGTGCAGACGGCCATCGTTTCTTCCGGGTCGAAAGACAACCTCATCGTGTTGCGCGAAGGGGCGCTCACCGAGGGCACTTCGTGGGTCACGCGCGATGCCTACAGGATCATCCGTTCGATGTCCGGCATTACGAAGACTGCCACGGGGGATCCGCTCATTTCTCCCGAACTGGTGACGATGTTCAAGCTTCCCAAACGCGATGATCCGAAAGGTTCCAACGTCAACGTTCGCGGTGTGACGCCGGCAGCCTTCCTGGTTCGACCAGAGATCAAATTGACCGAGGGCAGAATGTTTCGTCCCGGCGTGAACGAAGTGATTGTGTCCGGACGCATTCGAAGCCGATTCGCCAACCTGAACATCGGCGACAGTTTTTCATTCGGTCCGAGAAGCTGGGTTGTGGTCGGCGTCTTCGACGGTAAGGGAACGAGTTTCGACAGCGAGATCTGGACCGACCTCGATTACCTCGGGCTCTCCACAAAACGCGAGCAGTATTCCTCCGTGATCGTGCGTCCACTCGACGGTGCCGCAGCAGCTTCCATCACCGATCAAATCAAGGCCGACAACCGTCTCAAGCTTCAGGTGAAGACCGAATACAAGTACTACGCGGATCAGACTCAGGGTCTGGTCGGAATCGTGATCCTGGTAGGCTTCGTGACCGTATTCATGGTGGTAGGCGCAACCCTCGGCGCCATGAACTCGATGTTCTCCGCAATCGCTTCGCGGAAGAGAGAGCTGGCCACCCTCCGCGCCCTGGGATTCAAGCGACGGGCAATCCTGGCCTCAGTGATCATCGAGTCAGCCTTCATTGCACTGTTAGGCGGAATCGTCGGGGTGATCCTCGCTCTGCCAGTGAACGGAATTGCCACGGGAACGACCAACTTCCAGACGTTTTCCGAAGTAGCGTTCAACTTCAGAATCTCGCCGGGACTGGTCGGCTTCGCACTGCTGCTGGCGACCGTGGCCGGCATCATCGGAGGAGCCCTGCCGGCCATCAGCGCATCGCGCATGCCGATTACCCAGGCACTGCGAGAGATCTGAGCGGGAGAGCGCAGCCAATGAATTCCATGCGACGAAACAAGCTGTTCCTTCTGGCGGGTGGGTTACTCACCGGCGTTGCGGCACTCCTGCATGTAGCGATCATTCTGGGAGGGCCCGACTGGTACCGGTTCTTCGGCGCCGGTGAGGGCATGGCCCGCCTTGCAGCTCGTGGTTCCATCTACCCGACCATCCTTACTGCCGGCATCGCTGCCATTCTCGGCGTGTGGATGCTTTATGCGCTCTCGGGTGCGGCGTCATTCGCCGTCTACCTTTCTTGACGCTCGCACTCGGCCTCATCGCAGCGATCTATTTGTTGCGTGGGCTGCTGGGGATTCCAGTAGTACTGATCGCAGACGATCCATACATCCAAGAGTTGAGAGCGAGGACGACCTTCATGCTGGTCACCTCGGCTATCTGCATTTTCCTTGGCCTTTGCTATGCGGCGGGTGCCGTTGCGGTACGAAGTGAATCGCGATCTACGGGAGTCTGATTACGGTTGTTCAGGACTACTGCCACGTCGCGTGCATTGCGCCGACGATGATGTAAGCGACCAGATAGTACGAGGCATCGATGAGCCATAGCTTCCACGGACGGAATGAGAAAAGGGCATTCGCGAACATCGCCGGTCCGGTGAATCCGAGCCAGAAAAGAGCGGCGACGTGGATTCCGCCGGGTATGTCGTGCACCCGGAAGATGTGAAACAGCAGCGCCATGATCAGCGACGAGATGAGTCCGCAGAGAAAGACGGCGATGAACATTCCGGGAGACGGGCCACCCTTGGTCTTGATTTCCTCTTCAGTCAGGCCGTGAAGCTTGGTCCATGGCTTTGCGAACATCATGCTTCGCTGCAGCGAATCACGGCGCGGGTCTGGTGCGGGGCTTCGACCATCTGATTTCAATCTTCTTCTCGGGTATCGGTTCGGTGGCCTTTGCCGCCTCGGCCTTTCGACCAAACTCGATCGGTTTCAGTTCGAGGTTTCGTGCGCGGACCAGCCGTGCTTCGCTGGGGGACGAAATCATCAGAATGCGCGGTGCTCTTTTCATCGCTGTCAGCCCGAACATGTAGATGGAGAGCGCAGTGAGAATGATTGCGATCAGCGGAAGCGTAGCCGCCGCTTCACGAATTTCCGGATGCTTCAACTCTTCATAACGATCACGAGGGATGGTGGAGAGATTCACGAGCAGGGTGACTATCAGGATCAGAATGAACGAGGCGGCGATGTCCGGGCGTCGATTGAAAAGAGCGAGTGCTCCGAGTGTGGCGAATGGAACGGCGACCCTCAGC
>JBKJUK010000170.1:0-3871 GCA_046590705.1 Thermoanaerobaculia bacterium | reverse complement strand
ATACATCGGCCAGGAAGCGGTTGTGGCAGGGATCCAGACTGCCGCGCAGAAAGACGATATCGTCTACTGCGGTTATCGGGATCATGCACACGCCCTGCTTCTCGGAAGCGATCCCGGCGCGGTCATGGCCGAACTGTTCGGTAAGGCCACCGGCATCTCGAAAGGCAAGGGCGGCTCGATGCACCTGTTCGACGTGGAGCATGGGCTCTATGGCGGATACGGAATCGTCGGCGGCCATCTGACCCTGGCCACGGGCTCGGGGTACGCGATGCGCTACTCGAAGACTGATCGCGTCGTCATCTGCTATTTCGGCGATGGAGCGATGAACATCGGTTCGTTCCACGAGGCGCTGAACATGGCCGGCATCTGGGGCAAGCAGGGCATGTGTCCAGTGGTGTTCATCATCGAGAACAATGGCTACGCCATGGGGACCACGGTCGAGCGGCATTCCGCACTCACTGATCTCGCGGCGCGGTTCGACGCCTATGACATTCCGAACGAGAAAGTCGACGGACAGGACATCTTTGCGGTACGTGGCGTCGCTGATCGCGTCATTCGTCAGGTCCGCGAAACGGGACGTCCTTACTGCATCGAAGCCATTACCTATCGCTTCTCGGGTCATGGAGCTGCGGACATCCTGCAGCCTTACCGCACCAAGGAAGAGGTCGAGCAGCAGAAGCACCGCGATCCGATTGTCATCCTCCGGAATCGCCTTCGCGAAATGAACGGACTTTCCGATGAAGACGTAAAGGCGATGGACGACTGGGCGTTAGCAGAAGTTGCCAAAGCGGTGGCCTTCGCAGACGAGAGCCCATTGCCGGCAGCCGAGGAACTCTTCACCGATGTGGTCGCTGAAGATTGGGGGAAGGGGCACAACCGTGGCTGAGAAAACTTACAGAGATGCGATTCACGACGCCCTCAACGAGGAGATGGACCGCGACGGGAATGTGCTCATTCTCGGAGAAGACATCGGAGTCTACGAAGGCACATTCCGCATCACCGCGGGAATGCTGAAAAAGTTCGGCCCAAAGCGCGTCATCGATACCCCAATCGCCGAGGCCGGCATGATCGGTTCTGCGATCGGAATGGCCATGCTCGGATTGCGACCCGTGGTCGAGATGATGACCATGAATTTTTCCATCGTTGCGGCCGATCAGATCGTGAATCATGCTGCGAAGATCCGGTATTTTTCCGGTGGCCAGGTTGATATCCCCATCGTCATTCGCGGTCCGCATGGAGTCGGTTCGCAGCTCTCCGCGCAGCATTCACAGAGTCTCGAATCGTTCTACGGACATTTCCCCGGACTCGCAGTGGTAGCACCGGCGACTCCCGCTGATGCGAAAGGTATGTTGAAGACCGCCATCCGCGGTAAGGATCCGGTGGTGTTTCTGGAAAGCGCTGCCCTTTATGGAATGAAGGGTGAGGTTTCCGACGACATCGATGTGCTTGTGCCGTTCGGCAAGTCGAATGTACTGAGGGAAGGGAAAGACGTCACCATAGTCAGTTACGGCAAGATGGTGCAATTGGCCATGCAGGTAGCGGCGAAGTTGTCCGCAGAGAAGAACATCGAGGCCGAGGTCATTGACCTCCGCTCCATCCGGCCGCTGGATATGGATCCGATCTACGAATCCATTCGCAAGACGCATCGCGCGGTGGTGGTACAGGAGCAGTGGAAACCATACGGTCTGGCTGCAGAGATCTCCGCTGGCATCACCGAAACGGTGTTCGACGAACTCGATGCGCCGGTAATCCGCGTGACTGGTGAGGATGTGCCGATGCCGTACGCCCGAAACCTCGAGTTGCTTGCAGTCCCGCACGAAGAGCATATTGAACGCGCGGTCATGGCAGTTCTGTACCGCGACTGATTCACGCCCCGAAGCCGCGGCGAGCGATCGCTGAGGAAGCCAGGGAGACGAATGAAGCGCTGAATGGCGTGAGAAGGACAGAGGATCGATGGGCGAGATTTTCATGCCGAAGATGGGCGACGCGATGACCGAAGGAAAGGTCGTGCGCTGGTACAAGAAAGTCGGTGACGCAGTAACGAAGGGTGAGCCTGTCCTCGAAATCGAGACCGATAAAGTAAACCTCGACCTCGAAGCTGAGGAAGACGGCGTCATCGAGAGCGTGGCAGCTGAAGAAGGCGCGATGGTGCAGGTCGGCGTCACGCTGGCCATCGTTGGAAGCGGCAAGGGCGCGGCTCCCAGCGCGAAACCGGCCGCAAAACCGACGACTGATGAACAGAAGAAAACAGCTGAGACGCAGAAGGTTCCGGCCGCTACAGCAAAGAAAACTGAGACCGCTCAACCCGCTCAACCTGTGTCGGAATCTACACAGAGCTCACCAGTTGCAGTGGTAGAAGCGCAGACTGCCGAAACTCAGGTCGCACACGAGCCAGCAAAAACGTCGAGTACTGATGGACGACCGCCACGATCTTCCCCATTAGCTCGCCGGATCGCGCGCGAACTGGGAGTCGACTTGAGCGGACTGCAAGGCTCAGGTCCTTCGGGGCGCATCGTCGCCTCGGACGTGAATGCCGCAGAGAAGAACAAACCTTCGCAAGCGGGGACGAGTTCTTCAAAGCCGGGACAACCGACAGAGCGTCAGGAGACGAAGAAGTCCTCAATTCCTGCTGCGGTCAAACTCGAATCGAAGGACGTTCCGCTGACTGCGATGAGGCGCACCATTGCCAAACGACTCAGCGAGTCCATCGGTCCGATACCGCATTTTTTTCTGACAGTCGATTACGACGTGACCAATCTGCTGCAGCTTCGTGCGCAACTCAGCGAGATTGATGGCAACAAGGTCAGTGTCAACGATTTCTTCGTACGCGCTGTCGCCCTGGCGCTCCGTCATCACCCTGGGGTCAACGCCAGTTTCACTCCCGAGGCCATCAGGATGCATGGAAACGTGCACGTGGCAGTCGCGGTTGCGACTCCCGATGGCTTGATCACTCCGGTGGTGAAGGACACGGACAGTAAATCCGTATCTCAGATCGCGAACGAGATTCGCAGTCTCGCGGAACGGGCTCGCGCGCGAAAGCTGACACCGGACGAATATCAGGGGAGTACCATCACCATCTCCAATCTGGGGATGTACGGAATCGAAGAGTTCACAGCCATCATCAATCCACCGAACTCCGCCATCCTCGCGGTAGGCGCTGCGGAACCGCGGGCCGTGGTCGTCGACAGGCAGGTTGTCATACGCGACAGAATGAAGGTGACCATGTCCTGCGATCACCGCGTGATCGATGGTGCCGCAGGTGCTGATTTTCTGAAGACCCTTCGGACCTATGTCGAGCAGCCTGTGAGGCTGATACTGTAGCTGGTAAAGAAATCAGCGGTCTCGGCGGTGCAGGGCTGCTGTGACGGGCCTGCAGTTTCGGGCAGGTGCGGTTGCACTTACCGCTCCCTGAACGTTCACGGGAGCTGCCGGGGGAGCGGGCGGGCGCAACCCGCCCCTACGACAGCCGCTTCAATGAACAACGAGCGAGACGAACGCTTGAGGCGTGGATTCGCGGTACAGCTCTTTTTCTGTCATCATCGTTGCCTCGCCAATTCATGTTTGTAACCGCGTGTCGCAAAGACTGCGCGTGACAGGATCTGCATGACTACTGGAACCATTGCCATCACCGTGCTGGTGATCGTCGTTTTACTCTGGTTTGCGATGCGAGTCGCGAAATTCGCCTTCAAGGTCATCTTCCTGGCGATCGTGGCCGCGTTGATTTACGCGCTGTACTCGATGTACTTCAAGGGGTGACTATTGAGCGATCCTAAGTATCGTCACAACGGCTACCAGGATAGCGGTAGCAAGGCCCGTACTCCCTATGTGCCGCGGGAGCCTATGAAGGAGCGCGTCGAAGGCGCTCCCCGTG
>JBKJUK010000064.1:0-9161 GCA_046590705.1 Thermoanaerobaculia bacterium | reverse complement strand
AGCGGAAGGAGCGCGATGAGGAGTGTGAAGGTCCATGCGCGCGCCGCAATTGCCGGCCAGGTTCTTACGCGCAGCAGCCGCTCGGCGATGATCAGGAACGGCTGCGATAGGAAGAATGCGGCGCACATGATCATCCACCTTGCTGGTACCACCGAGGCGATGAGGTAGACGTGGATCGCTGCGCTGAGTCCGAAGAGAGCAAATAAAGCGACCGTCACGCTCCTCGCGCGGAGTGGCAGAAACACGTGCTGCCGGAACCACCGCGCTCCCAGTAGATTCCATCGCCGGCTCCAGAAATCAATGATCGTCCGAGAACGATATGGATGGGAGTGGACCGCGGCGAAGTGGACGCCGCACGCCGCAGACAGGAGACGGACGATGTTGCTGTGCAGTTCCGCCACGACTAGAACCAGCGCGGCCGCCGCAGCCATATGCATCGGAATGCGAAGTGCGGCCGGCAGAGCGGACGCGACGACCCAACCTCCGGTAGCGAGCGCCGCGGAGCAAAGGTCGATGCCGATGCGCCGTACCGCATCTCGGTCGAACTGCCGGTGAACATTCGCCGCAGTCGTGGAGTCGATCAAAGCACAAAATCCAATGATGTATCGCAGGCGGTCTGCGAACGCTGACGGGCGCCTTCCCGCAGCGAAATCGACTGCGCTCAGGAACAGGAATGCCAGAGCAAATGCGAGCATGATCCGCTGCGGGTATTGTGCGTGGACCACCCATGGGAGAGGTAGGAGCAGCACGACTAGGAGTAAGGAAAGCCGAGCGCCTGTAGCAGAACGCGCCAACGCCGAGACGGCGATGCACGCGGAGACCCATAGTGCGATTCCGGCAAGGATCGGTACCATTGATAGTCCCTCCCCCTGCCTGTCGGATCCAGAGATGCACCGACGGCGGCGTGCCCAGAACGTGCAGGCAATAGTAGCGCGAACGAGATGACGTCCGGTGTTTCTGCCTGGTTGGCGCGTGATCACGGTCAGCGCCTGATCGTCCGAACTGTGAACAGGAGGGTCGAACCGGAAGTCGCGCGAACCGAGGTCGCATTGACGCTGGAGTTCCCGATTCCCTTGCGCTGCTTTCGTTCACTCCAGGTACGAGACTCTGCTGAATTCGGTTATGATTCGGCCGCTTTCTCGCAGCAGTTGCGGAACCGCTCAGCTCGGCCCGCACGCTCGACACTCGAAGGACAGACAATGAACGCAAACGATATCCGTAACGGTATGGTCATCCTCTTTAACGGTGACCTCTGCAAAATCATCGAATTCCGTCATCACACGCCTGGAAATCTACGGGCCATGGTGCAGGCCAAAATGCGGAACTTCCGCACCGGCAATCAGTTCGAGCACAGGTTCCGCTCAGGTGACCCGATCGATCAGGCGTACATCGATCACAACGAGATGGAGTATCTCTACTCCGACGGTGCCGCGCATCACTTCATGAACACTGAGAATTACGAGCAGATCGAAATCTCAGCCGATGAACTTGGCAACGCCGCGCAGTGGCTCACTCCGGGCATCAAGCTGCAGGTTCAGTTCTACGACAGCAAGCCCATCGGAGTCGAACTGCCGAAAACAATCCGCGGAAAAATCGTGGAAACGCAGCCGATGATGCGCGGTGCAACAGCTTCCGCATCCTACAAGCCGGCCGTTCTCGAGAACGGCGTGACCGTGCAGGTTCCGCCGTTCATCACCGAGGGCGAGGAGATCATCGTCGACCCGGTGGAGAATACGTACGTGGAACGGGCCAAGAAAGAATAATGCGGCCGGGGGCCTGGGTTTGGGGTCGGAGTAGAAGCGGCGGCAGAGGCAGTTCGCGACGATATCGAAAGTGCACCGGGGAGCGGGCGCGCGCAACGCGCCCCTACACAATTCCTCGCGTAATTAACGAGTAGGGCGACTCCCCTACTCGTAACGTAGCGCTTCGATTGGATCTAGTTTCGAGGCCTTCGCTGCGGGGTAGATTCCGAAGACGATGCCCAGGAATGCGCAGAAGCCGAAGGAGAGGGCGATGGCCCAGATCGGCGTGTGCACTGCTGGAAAGTCGACCCAGCGCGAGACGAAAGCACGGATCCCTGCTGCCATCAGCATTCCGATTCCGATCCCGAGAACGCCTCCCAAGGCAGAGAGACTCACCGCCTCGATGATGAACTGCATCAGCACATCCTGACGACGCGCACCGATCGCTTTACGAACACCGATCTCGCGGGTACGTTCGGTGACCGATACCAGCATGATGTTCATGATGCCGATGCCGCCGACCAGCAACGCAATCCCCACTACCCCGCCCATCACCAGGGAAATGCTGGTCAGTACCCGGCCGACAGTCTTGAGGATCTCTTCCTGCAGTACCACCCTGAAGTCATCCGGCTTGTCTTTCTTAATCCGGTGACGCGCGCGAAGAATCTGAGTGATCTGCTCTTTGGCAAAATCAATCTGATCTGCGCTCCGGGCCTTGAAGTCGAGGATCAGCGTTCGAACCGACTCAGCTCCATACAGCGAAGCCGCTGTAGGAAACGGGATGAGCACGAGATCATCACGATCCTGTCCAAAAGAGTTTCCCTTCGATTCCATCAGGCCAACCACCGTGAATGGCGTCCCATTGACCAGAATCACCTTGCCGATCGGCTCGTTGTCGATCTTGAGTTTTCGCGCTGCTTCCTCGCCGATGGTGCAGACGCGACGTTTCACTTCGATGTCCAGCGGAGTGAAAAAACGACCTCGGTCCACGTAATGATTCACCACATCCTGATACGACTCACTGACTCCAAGCAGAGTGACCGTATGCGTGAGCTCCCGATACTTGATTTGAGCGCTCCTGAAAAAGATCGGAGTGAACTCGCGGATCTCCGAGGCCTGACGCTGGATGGCCACGCCGTCCTCGTAAGTGAGTGAGGGGGCGCGCGGCGCAATCGAGCGACGATCGTCGCCGGCATCGGGAAAGACGCGAATATACGTCGCACCCACCCCCTGCAACTCGTTGGAGATGCTGTACTGCATTCCCTGCACGAGCGAAACGACCGCGATGACCGAGGCCACGCCGATGATCACGCCCAGCGTCGTGAGGATCGACCTCATCTTGTTGGCCCAGAGAGCCCGCAGCGCAATCTTCAGATTCTCTAAGAACACCCGCGACCCCATGCAGACTCGCTCCAGTCGCAGTGTCGGTGGTAGGGGCGAACTGCGTTCGCCCGCTCCCCGGGCCGTATTCCTGAAGTGCACTGGAGAGCGGGCGCGCGCAACGCGCCCCTACACAATTGCTTGTGTGCGTTAGCTCGTATGCGCCGGCCCCCGGCCGCCTCTGCTTCTCCCCGCATTACAGCGCCACCATTCCATCCCTGATGGTGATGACGCGCTGCGCTTCGCGAGCGACGTCCTCTTCGTGGGTGACGATGATGATGCTATTGCCACTCGAGGCCAGCTCGCGGAACAGATCGAGAATCTCCCGTCCGGTGGTGGAGTCGAGGTTACCGGTCGGTTCGTCCGCCAGAAGAAGTGAAGGGCGATTGACCAGCGCACGCGCAATTGCCACACGCTGCCTCTGTCCACCCGACAACTCGTTGGGCTGATGATCCATACGATCTTTCAGACCGACATTGATCAGAGCCTGTTCCGCACGCTCCCGGCGCTCGGCCCTGGGGATGCGCGCGTACACCAGTGGCAGCTCGACATTCTGCAGTGCGGTCGTTCGCGCCAGAAGATTAAAAGTCTGAAAAATGAACCCGATCTTGGTGTTTCTCACCGCCGCCAGATCATCCTCGGACATCACTTCGACAGCAGTGCCATCGAGAACATATCTACCGGAAGTGGGCGTGTCCAGGCAGCCAATGATGTTCATGAGCGTCGACTTGCCGGAACCGGAAGGTCCCATCACCGCGACATACTCGCCGTGACGGATGGAGCAGGAGACGCTGCGCAGTGCATAGATCTTCTGCGGACCTACGTCGTAAACCTTCGAAAGCTCCTCCATGACAATGAGCATGTCTGAGGAGTGCGTCGTAACAGCTGGCGCGACGCTCTGTTCAGCGGCGGTCATGTGCTTGTCCCCTTCTGCCTGCTGCTCCTGATTGGTCGCTCGGCTTACTCATCTTTTTTCTCGTCGGACGAATCTTTTTCGTCATCATCTTTCGCGGCTTTCTTCTTCTCTTTCTCGACTACGATCTTCGAACCTTCCCGCAATTTTTTCAGTGTGCGGAATGGTCCGTTCACGATCTGCTCATCACCCTTGAGTCCCGAAGTAATGACCACGTGGGTGGCGTTGCTGATCCCCGAGGTGACTTCGACCATGTGAATCGCTCCTGCTACGACGGCCATGACGTACTTTTTCTTCTTCACGTCCTCGTCAGAGTCGTCGGAAGCACTGGCAACACGCTTGAGTTTTGCCGGGTCGCGCTCGACCACCGATTGAACGGGAACACTGATGGCCTGCACAGCTTTCTCTGTGACGATATCGACCTGTGCGGTCATCCCAGGACGCAGCCGCTGATCGGGTTGATCAAAGAGAATCTTGACGTTGAAGACACGAACGCCTGCCGATGATTTGGTGACGGCACTGCTGCCGATCTCGGAAACCGTTCCCTGGTACTCGACGTCCGCCACTGCATCAACGCGAACCTTTGCTTTCTGGCCAGCTACGAGCCTCACGACCTCGGTTTCGGTCACTTCAGCCTGCACGAGAATCTGCGACAAGTCGGCAATGACAGCGATGACCGAGCCGATGTTGTTCATCGTTCCAGTCACGACAACTTCTCCTTCCTGCGCGTTGAGCTGCACGACTTTTCCGTCGATCGGTGAAAGGATCGATGTTCGCGATAAATCATCTGACGATTGAGCGAGACTGGCTTCAGCCTGACGCACACCCTGCTGCGCTGAGAGCACTGCGGCGCGTCCATTCTCGAACTCGAGTTTCGATCTGTCGAAAGCCTCCTCGGCCTGAATCCCCTGCTTCTGCAGCTGCCTGGCGCGTCGAAGCTGAGCCTCGCTGTTGGCGAAGTTAATTCTCGCGCGCTGCAACTCTATGCGACGGTTGGAGAGTTCTGCGGAGATGCGGTCGCGCTGCGCTGCGTAATTTGCGCGCTCGAGATCGACCAGACGCTGGCCGCGCTTCACCAGATCGCCTTCCTTGAAATAGAGGCGTTCGATTTTCCCGATGACGTTGGCGCTGATGTTGACCTTCAGCTTAGGATCGATCTCGCCCGGTGCCGCCACGATGGCCTCGATGTCGCGCCGCTGGACCTTCTCTGCATAGACCTTCTCGCCCTTCGGGCCACTCCCTCGAATACTCGCGCCTACGATCACGGCCAGGAGAATGACCACGGCGACGATCCATATCCAGCGGCGTTTCAACCTTCAGTCCTCATCGACTGCATCACTGCGCCGATCAGTTTGAAGCCGATCACGATCATCCAGAGTGCGACCATGACCAGAGCGGCTCGGAGACGACTCCAGCCGCTGACGATGCTCACGCCAAGAGCCAGCAGAAACAGCGTCCAGAGGTTGAAGACGTCGATTGAGGACAGCAGCGCGAAAGGAACCGGCGCGCTCAGAGGATCGACCAGGAACCCGAGGTTCGATTTGAGGACCGTGCCTGCTTCCTCAGGTGAAATCATGCCTTTCGGTATGATCACCGCGGTCATCAGAATTCCCTTGATGACCTGCGGAATCCAGCCGTAGATCGAGACCGAGAACAGTTGCTTGAATGTTCCCCCTGCTCCAAAAATCTTCAGGATCAGAAGCAGCAGCGCCGCCAGAATTGCGAGAAAGAGTGGCGTGGTGATCATGCCGATCACCGAACTGAACTTCTTAGCGGCCATCGTGAATTCGATCGCTTTGTCGATCTGCTCGGGCGTCATTTTCTTCTGCTCTTCGAACTGAGCACGCATCGAGGTCTCGAGATCAAGATGCGAGGCCACAAAGTGCGATGTCACCGCCGAGAGTATGGTGATCAGCAGAAGAGGCAGGATCCAGTCCGGCCTGCGGGCAATGCTCTCGAAGGTGCGGGTGGGGTCGAAAAGTACACCGACGATGCGGCTTAAAACGTTGCGCTTGTCCTTCTCGACGGGGCCCACCGATTCGGTGCTACTGCTCATTCAAAATCTCCTGACTGCGGAACTGGTACGTTGTGCTCACCGATGCCTGCGCATCAGAAGGCGTTCATTTTTTCTTGTCGGCGTAGTGGCCGTAGTTCAGCCACTTCACGTCTTCGAAACGATCGCGTGGAAGCTCGAACTGCTCGGGCTCCTCAATGGCGATGTTGCGAACTTCCAGCAGGTCGCCGACGGCTCTGTGATATTCGGCGACGGCCTGGTTGTAGCGGACCAGTGCTGCCAGTTCGCGACTACGCGCATCCGAGAGTTCCTGCTGAATGAGCAGGACGTTGAAGTTGGTGGTCATTCCGTTCTCGTAACGACGGCGCTCGGCATCGACGTTCTTCTCTGCTGCTTCCCGCGCCGCGCGCGTCGCTACGATCTGCTGCGCGAGCGTATCGATGTTTCGCGCGGCCTGACGCACTTCGATGGAGATGTTCTGTCGTACGCGCTCGGCATCCGTCTCCGACCTTTCCAGATCGAGTTCGGCACGCTTCCGTTCGGACCGTGCGCCGATGTTCGTGATGGGCACACCCACGCTCAGACCGAGAGACCATGAAGGGAACTCGAAGCCGGTGACCTGTGAGAGCGCGTCTCCGAAGCCACCCTGATCGACTCCGATGGGCTGGTTGGTCTTTGGATCGCGAATGATCCGGTTACCACCGAGTCCGCCCAGTCCGTAGTTCAGCGCGAGATCGACGCGGGGCAGCACCTGATTGCGTGCGAACCTGTAGTCGATGCGCCTGTTCTCAGTGTTGAACTGAAGCTGACGAATTTCCGGCCGCAGTTCGAGTGCTCGCGCAACTGCACCGGCGACATCGATGGTCCTTGCTTCGTAGCTGATGGCGTCAACTGGAAGGATCGGGCGATCCCATTCGCTCACCGGAAGATTCATCAACTGGCGCAGTCGATCTTCCGCTGATCTGACCTGCGCTTCTGCAGCGATGCGCTGCTCCTCTCGCGTTGCGATGGCAACCCGGGGCTGCAGGATGTCGAGCGGTGCAGATGCGCCTACGTCGATGCGGATGGACGTAATCCTCTCCTGGTCGCGGGCCAGGACTAGCGACTGGTTCACGACTTCGAGGTTCTCGCGAGCGAAGATGAGATCGAGGTAGGCCTGCTCCACTGCCAGCGTGGTCTGCATCAGAACTGTGCGGAAGAGTTCTTTGTTGATGCCGAGGTTGTTGCGGGCGATGTTGATTCCGCGACGGTTCACGTCAATGCCGAAGTTGCGAAGGAGCGGCTGTTCGATTCCGAAATTGAGTCCGGCGTTGTAGGCAGGGTTTACTGTGCTGAAGATGTTGTTGCTGGCCTGCCGCGAGTTGTCGACTCCAAGCGTGTAGCGTCCACCAGTGGGGATGAACTGGCGGACCCCGCCATTCACCACAACCCGGTCGGTTTCAGCGCTCTGAAACGTCGAGGCCACCGGATTCTGCGCGGATGATGTAAGCAATTCCAGAAATGCCTCCGGATCGAATACTCCGTAGGCACGTTTCGCCGAGTACCCGGTAATGCGGTAATCGAAGCGCTGGATTTCGACACCGAGGTTTTCACTCACGGAACGGTTGATGGCTTCGTTCAGAGACAGACGAAGCACGGTTGGATCCTCGCTGTCCTGCGAGGCGCTTCGACCAGTGCCAGTCGTGATGACTCCGGTCTGAGCGAGAGACTTCTGAGTGGTGCTTCCGGTTTCGCGAGCTTTCGTTTGTGAGAACGAGTCGGCGCTGACGAGCGACAGAGCGACAACCAGATAAGTAACACTACGTAGCATGAGGACCTCCTGGACAAGCATCTTTACGGACGGGACGCGCCAGAGTTTCGTTAAGTTTGATTGAATGGACGAGGTCGCAAACCGCGACGCGGGGAATTCTAGCGTTTTCAGATGGCTGCCGTATTTAGGGAAGCGGTGAACCGGTCGGTCAGAAAAGCCGCATCTGAGGCTTTCTGGTGAGGAACTGTGCGTTAAAACCGCGGAGTCGCAGTTCTTTTGCGAAGCGTCGAGATCCATGCGTGACGTAGATCGTTCGGGCTCGACAGCGAATGGCGAAATCGATGAGCTCATCAAAATCAGCATGGTCAGAGAGAGGGATCCCGTGGTCGGCGTCGCGGGTACGAGCTGGATTCAACGCCCATCCGGTCAGTGCAATCGACTCGGCGTTGCGTACCTTTCGGAGTTCGGAACGGAGATGCGGAGGAAGGATGAGGGTCTTTCCGCGCAGTTCAGTCGTCGTTCGCACACTGAGTTCACTCTGAAGCGACCACACCTCGAACTCCCCCAGATCGACTCCGAGTCTCTGGTAAATCGCCGAGATCCTGGCGACCGTGGGATGCAGAACCACCGGGAGCGAGGCTCGGTGCAGAATGGCCATGGCCTCCTGCGCCTTTCCTAGCGAGTAGGCGAGAACGACAGCAGTTTTTCCACGCGCCGTAATCCCCTGCACCGTCTCGCAAAGCCGTACGCCAAGTTCCGCGGCAGGAGGGAACCGCCACTCAGGACTTCCGAAGGTCGATTCCATGATCACAGAGTCGCACTCGACGATCTGGGCCGGTTCGGAGGTGAGCGAACTGCGTAACTTGAAGTCTCCGGTGTACAGAAGACGTTCACCGTTTGAAGTCACTCGGATCATGGCCGAGCCGAGTACGTGACCGGCCGGAAACAACTCGACGGTGTGCTCACCGATCTGATGGGATGTTCCGTAGGGAAGCTCGACTCCCCGTAGATCCATACCCTGACGATGACGCAGGAAAGCGGCCGTGGCCGGCGTTGCCACGAACTGCTTGTGACGACCGATGTGATCTGAATGCCCGTGCGAAATCAACCCGATCTGACGCGACTCAGCAGGATCGAGATAGACCTCTGTGCCGGTCAGGCGCAGATCGGGATCGCATTGAAAGAAATGTCCGAGCACGAACTCAGCGTAGCGGGGTTTCTGGTCGTGTCAATGTGTGGTGGGACGGCCGGGGTCAGGGGGCCGGAGTTGAAGCAAACTTCGGATCGACCAGGCATGTGGAGCACAGGCAATCCTGCCTGTGACGGGACCAAATGAATAGCCCCCTGACGCGAATGAGCAGG
>JBKJUK010000077.1:0-4793 GCA_046590705.1 Thermoanaerobaculia bacterium | reverse complement strand
TTGGCCAGGACGACTGCGCCGGCATCGCGCAGATTTTTCGTAACCGTGGCCTCGTAAGGCGGAACCAGAGCGGCGAATGCCAGCGCACCGCCCGTGGTCGGCATGTCGGTTGTGTGGATGTTGTCCTTCAGTGCGATCGGAATTCCATGCAGCGGCCCCCTCACCTTCCCTGCTGCGCGCTCGCGATCGCGCGCATCTGCTTCCGCCAGCGCGTTTGCATTCATGCTGATCACTGCGTTGAGCCGGTCTTCGTAGATGGCGATCCGAATCAGCGATTGCTCAACGAGTTGCCGGGAGGTCACTCGCCCCTCTTTCATGGCCTGCTGCATCTGGGGAATGGTGGCCTCGACAATGTTGAAACGGACTGGTGAAGCAGCCAGGGCGGAGGAGACTGAGAGGGTCAGGAGAAGGAGCAGGGTTCGCATTCAGGAATTGTACGCGATGGAGAATTCAAGCCGGTTCGCAGGTCATGGAATGCGCCGCACGGGATACGTCACGTCATTCCGAAGGAGCACCACGTGCTCGGTATCGAGCGCAGAGAGGACTGCGCTGAGGAATCTACGCGAAAGGATCGCGCTCGTTCCTCGGCTCGATTCGAGAATTCCGCCGACCACCCGCCGTACAGGGCCTCCGGCCCTGTAGACCCCGCGCGGAGAGAGGGGTGCGACTGAGGAATCTTCGCGAAAGGTTCGGGCTCAACATTTACAGCGCGGTTCCTGTGCGTAGATCCCTCGAACCCACCCAGCCCGCCTCTCGGGATGACGGCTCCCCTTCTGATAGTCATTCTATTTTTTCATGACTCTGGGTCCATCAGTGTGGGTGCGTGCCGGTTCAGATTTCGTTCAGCGCGTCACAGGCAGGATTGCCTGTGCTCCACTTGTCCTCGTTTCTTACTTCATCGTTCTACGTTCTGCGTTCTGCGTTCATCAGCTTCCAGAACTACAGCTGCTTCACCTCGCTCTTCGAGAACAGAAACGACACCGCCAGGATGGCCGTGCACACGGCGTTCAGCGTCAGCGCGGTGCTGACACTGGTGCGCTCGGTCATCCAGCCGGAAAACAGCGCACCTAGCGGCATCGCCCCTCGGAACGCCAGATTGAAAATCGACATCACTCGACCACGCATCGCTTCGCTGGTGGCCAGCTGCACCAGCGAGCTGATTGTGCCGATCACGCCCATGAGCGCTGCACCGCAGAAAAAAACGAAAAGGAGCGACAGCGGAAAGTAGATGATTCGGGCAAACAGAAACAGCGCCACAGCGTAGGCAAGTTGAGAGAACAGCGCGAACTTTCCCCGTCGAGCCATATCGCTCCGACTGGCAAAGAAGAATGCGCCTGTCAGCGATCCTCCCGCATAGACCGTGAGCATCCAGCTGTAGCCGCGCGCGTCAAGCGCAAAAACATCTTTGGCTACCACCGGCAGCAGAGTCATCAGCGGAACTCCGAAGAATGTCCCGATGAAAGCGAGAAGCGTCAGCTGTTTGATGGCGCTGTGTTGATTGAGAAAGCGAAATCCGTCTCCCATGTCGCTCAGGACGGACTTGCCGGGAGTAAGTTCCTTTTTGGCGGCCGATTGAATCAGGAAGTAACTGATGATCACCGGGATGAAGGAAAGGGCGTTCAGTGCGAAGCAGGTCGCGGCGCCCACCGTGGTCAGCGCGATACCGGCCAGGACAGGCCCGATCATGCGCGCCAGGTTGAACTGCATCGAGTTGAGCGCGATCGCTTTCGGGATTTCGTCGCGTGACACGAGACTGGGAAGCAGCGCCTGATAAGCCGGCGCGCTGAATGCCTGGGCCGTACCGGTCAGAAACGACAGCAGAAAGATGTGCCAGACCTGCACCACGTCCGTGTAGATAAGCGTTGCCAGCACGGCCGCGAAGGTCATCTGCGCGCACTGCGAGATCAGCAGAATGATTCGTCGATCCAGACGGTCCGCGATCACTCCCCCGATCAGCGAGAAGAGAATCATCGGCAACATCGCCAGAAACGCGTCGACGCCCAGGTAGAAGGCCGATCCTGTCAGCGACAGGACCATCCAGCTTTGCGCGACCTGCTGCATCCAGGTTCCGGTAGTCGAGGAGAGTGCTCCCGTCCAGACCAGACGGAACTCGCGCCGCTTGAGCGGAGAGAAAGCGTTTCGGTACTTGTCGAAACGGCTATGAGGAGCAGATGGCGGCAGGGCGGAGGGGAATTCCGCCGGAGGTGCTGACGACATCAGGTCGCGTGGGCTCGGACTTGAATTCGAAAACTGTGGGCATGACAGATGGCCACAGCCAGTGCATCGGCAGCATCTTCGGTCACCTTCATGGTGCGCGTGGCCGGCATCAGGATTCCGATCATCTTACCCACCTGCTCTTTCTCTGCGGCGCCATAACCCACTACTGCACTCTTCACCGATCGCGGAGAGTATTCGTAGACCGCCAACCCCGCACTGCGTGCAGCGAGCAGGATCACTCCTCTGGCATGCGCGAGCTGTATGAGACTTTTGCTATTCACTCCCGCAAACGGCGACTCGACTGCGACGACCATCGGCGCAGTGCGCGCAATCACTTCGCAGAGTTGCACAAAGATACGATGCAGCCGATCCGGGAGCTCCTGGCCACGCTGAGTGCGTATGGCGCCCTGCTCCACCAGTGCGAGTTTGCCGCCGACGTGATCGATGACCCCGAAGCCGGTAGTAATCGAGCCGGGGTCTACTCCGAGGATGCGCATGAATTGAAGCAATTGTAACGCGGGTGGAGGTGCTGGAGAACTGATGGACGCAGAACTCAGAACGCAGAACGAAGAAGTAAGAAAGCTATGCTCGAACGCCTTCACTCTTTCTACGAACCGTAGACCGATGCTGAGAGGAAGGCCACACGACCTTGCTCCGTCGACCTTCGAAGTGCACCGGGGAGCGGGCGCGCGCAACGCGCCCCTACAAGAATCAGCCGCTACGAATCGCTACTGGTTACTGGCTCCTGACTACTGCCTCAAACCTCGTCCCCTTCCATCAGCTCCGGAGGCACGTCGAAGTTTGACCAGACATTCTGCACGTCGTCATGATCATCGAGAGCCTCGAGAAGCTTCATGGTGGCCCGCGACTTTACCTCGTCCACCTTCACGTAGAGGTTGGGAATCATGGTCACCTTGGCTTCGACCGTTGGAATCTTCGCCGTCTCCAGAGCGTGCCGCACGTCGTCGAACGTTTCAGGAGTGGTGTAGATCTCGAAACTCTCAGGATCGTCCGTCTGCAGATCGTCCGCTCCCGCTTCCAGCGCCACATCCATCAGCCGGTCTTCGCTGACCGCACTTTTCTCGATATTGAAATAGCCTTTCTTCTCGAACTGAAATTTCACTGAGCCCGGAGTTCCGAAATTACCGCCATGCTTTTCGATCATGTGACGGATTTCGGGAGTCGTTCGATTCGTGTTGTCGGTCACGCATTCGACGATGAATGCCACGCCGCCGGGACCGTAACCCTCGTAGGTGATTTCCTCGATGATCATGCCCTCGATCTCGCCGGTCCCACGCTTGATGGCGCGATCGATGTTGTCTTTCGGCATGTTGGCGGCCTTGGCCTCGACCACTGCTGAACGGAGGCGTGGATTCCCTTCAGCATCACCGCCACCCATTCTGGCGGCGATCGTCAATTCCTTGATGATCCGGGTGAACACCTTTCCGCGCTTGGCGTCGGCAGCACCTTTTTTATGTTTGATGGTGCTCCATTTACTATGGCCTGACATGTTCGGGTCGATCTCCTTAAAGGGAAAGCGGGCGGATTTTAGCCGCTCAGTCGCCGCTGAGTCCAGCGGGGCAGCCCAGCCTGGTCAGGACGGATGACATGAATGTTGAACCGGAATTTCCATTGCGGGTGATCTTCGATGACGGAGAGATGCAGATCATCGAGTCTCCGGACGAGCTCCTGTCCGCATTTTTCGATGTCGATTCGCTCGATCCCGCGGCCAGGATCTGGATCCGGGACGCACTCGATCGAACCGTGGCCCTTCGGATCAGCCAGGGTATGGTGTTGCGACTCGAGGCCTTGTAAGTCGGCCTACGCGCGCGCAGTGCATCCGCAGAACAGCCCGCACTTCAGTCCATTTTCTTCATACCTTTGCGGGCTCTGAGCACCAGACGGATGGGCGTACCTTCCAGGCCCAGTGCCTCTCGAAACTGATTCTCCAGAAAGCGGCGATAGGAAAAGTGCAGCGGCTCCTCGTGATTCGAGAAGATGGCAAATGTCGGCGGCTGACTCTTCAGCTGCGTCGCGTAGTAGAAACGCCGCGGCTTTCCTTTCACTGACGGCGCCGAATGTGTCCGGATGGCCTGCTCCAGCACCTGGTTGAGCTGCGAGGTCTTGAAGCGAGCCCTGAAGTTCGCTGCGACCCGATCGATCTGCGCGTAGATTTTGTCAACCCGCCGACCACTCTTCGCTGAAATGAATTCGATCGGCGCATACGGCAGAAACTTCAGCTTCTGCCGGATCAGATCTTCCGTCTCTTTGCTCAGCGTCGGAGTGGTCGAAACGAGATCCCACTTATTCACCAGCAAAATGGCAGCCCTCCCCGCCTCCTCGGCGTATCCAGCGACGGTCGCGTCCTGCGCAGTGATGCCCTCGACAGCGTCGATCATCACCAGCGCAACTTCGCAACGTTCGATCGCTTTGCGCGTGGAGATCACGGCCAGCTTCTCCGCACCCTCGGTCGTCTTCCCCTTCCTTCGAATGCCGGCCGTATCGATGAGCAGATACGACTATTCCTCGAAAACGATCATGGTGTCGATGGCGTCGCGAGTAGTGCCAGCGATGTC
>JBKJUK010000071.1:0-2540 GCA_046590705.1 Thermoanaerobaculia bacterium | reverse complement strand
AGGCGTGGCCTAAGCCACGTCGAGTCGGCGGCTCGACGCGACAACGAAGCAGATGGCCCCGTTTCATCACGCGGCTTCGAAGTATGCTAACCGTGTATGTTGCAACTGGCCACCCGCGGCGCCTCACTCGAAGAAGTCCTCGTTGCGATCGGACTCCTTCTGCTCCTCAGCATCTTCGCCAGCAAAGCCTCAGGACGCATGGGTGTTCCCGCACTCATTCTCTTCGTCGGAATCGGCGTTCTGGCCGGTTCGGAAGGTCTCGGTGGAATTTCCTTCCGCGATCCGAGGCTCGCGCAGCGTCTAGGCGTGGTGGCACTGGCCTTCATTCTTTTTTCCGGCGGCCTGGAGACGGACTGGCGATTCGTGCGGCGATCTGTCGGGCGCGCAGCCTCACTTGCAACGTTAGGCGTCATCACCACGGCGGCAATCGTCGGGTATGCAGCGCACGCACTGCTGGCCTTCAGTGTGGCCGAGGCCTGGCTGCTGGGGGCCATCGTGTCGTCGACCGATGCAGCGGCGGTATTCTCGATCTTTCGATCCAAGGGTGTGAAGCTCGACGAACACGTCGCATCCACTCTCGAGCTGGAGTCCGGAGGCAACGACCCGACCGCGGTCTTTCTCACCATGGCCTTCACCGAGATCCTGCTAGGCGCCCAGGTGCGTGGGTGGGAACTGCTCGCGCATTTTCTTCGCGAGATGACCCTCGGGATCGCCGGAGGATTCGCCTTTGGGGTCTTCGGTGCGTGGCTATTGAATCGTCTCGGACTCGGGCACAGGGGCCTCTACCCGGTATTCACTCTGGCCATCGTTCTGATCACGTATGGCGGCACTGCCCTTTTCGGAGGAAACGGTTTTCTGGCGGTCTATGTGGCGGGACTGGCGATGGGTCATCGCAACTTCATCCAGCGCCGCAGCCTCACCCGCTTTCACGACGGCATCGCCTGGCTCATGCAGATCGTAATGTTTCTTACTCTGGGCCTGCTGGTTTATCCGTCGCAGCTGGTGAAGGTCTCCGTCGAGAGCATCGTCATCGCACTCACGCTGATCTTCGTGGCTCGACCAGTAGCCGTCTTTCTTTCGCTCGCCGCTTCCAGACTTCGCGTCCGCGAGAAGCTGCTGATCTCATGGGTCGGACTGCGCGGTGCCGTCCCCATCGTTCTTGCGACATTCCCCCTGCTGGCCGGAGTGGAGAAGGCCGGCCTGATTTTCAACATCGTGTTCTTCGTCGCACTTGCCTCGGTGGCGATTCAGGGAACGACCATTCCGCTCGTCGCGCGCCTGCTTGGTCTGGATGCGCCACTCGAAGCGGATCGCTCGCCAGGGCAAGAGAACCTGGCACTTCGAAGTGAGAGCGCGCTGGTTACGCTCGAAGTCGCGAGCCATGCGCCAGCAGCTGAGCGCCGCATCGTAGAACTGAAAGGCTGGCCGCGCGAAGCACTGATTCTCGTTCTCTACAGAGGGGACGAATTTTTTGTGCCGGACGGGTCGACGCGATTGATGCCGTCCGACAGACTCATCGTCCTGACCTCCAAGTCCTCACTCGAGGCGATTCGGAAATCGGTAGAAGCTGCGTAAAGAACTGGCCGGGGTATCGGACGCGATTGCTGCGCGCCCCTGCGTCCATCGCTCAATCTCTCATCCGACGATGTGTGGCACAGGCAATCCTGCCTGTGAAGGGACGAGCTGGCTTCGAAGGGCGAAGCCTGCAGATATCACTGATGATTTGCATGATCCCTGGTGAGCGGAGAACGGGCTTTGAAGGCAGCTCAGCGCGCCACAGGCAGGATTGCCTGTGCCACACAGATTCGGCTGCAACGTGGAATCAAGTCCCGCGGTTCATCGCCGACGATCCGCTTTCACTCGATCGAGCGCATCCACGACGGCGAAGGCGAGAGCCTGTGGCTCCACCGGTTTCTTCACGTAGACATCGAAACCTGCCTCGAGAATACGGGTCCGATCTTCCGGGCGGCCAAAGGCCGTTACGGCAACGGTTGGGATGGAGGCGAGCTTCGCATCTCGTTTCATCTGTTCCAGAAGTGCGAAACCGTCCTGGTCAGGCATGGCAATGTCACAAAGAACGACGTCGAACGTTCCCTCTTTGAGCGCCAGCATCGCTTCGGTGACCGAAGCAGCCGAAGTCGTCACCGCGCCGCAGTGTCGCATGGCCGCACGTACAAAATCGCGCGTGAACGGCTGGTCGTCGACCACCAGCACACGGACGGCCGGAAGCTGCGGAAACACCTCGTCGGGATCTGCCACGAAGTCAGCTTTCCTGCTCCCGGATTCGTCAGCCCAGACATCGCCCTCGAAGAGCGGTAACTCGAAGGTAAACTGCGATCCCCGGCCTTCCCCTTCACTGGTGACACTGATCCGGCCACCATGAAGTTCGACGAGATAGCGAACAATCGCCAGACCGAGTCCCAGTCCGCCGTGCTCTCGTGTGGTCGACGACTCCTCCTGTCGGAACGGCTCGAAAAGGTGCGATAAAAAAGGACGGTTGATCGGTTTGCCTGTGTCTGCAACTGCTACGCGGACTACAG
>JBKJUK010000111.1:0-11528 GCA_046590705.1 Thermoanaerobaculia bacterium | reverse complement strand
GCGTTGCGCGCGCCCGCTCTCCGGTGTATTCCGCGGGACAGCCAGGAGAGCGCGCGCGCGCAACGCGCCCCTACAAACATCTACCCCCGACTGCGAAAAAGCCACATCGCCAGAGTCAGCAGAATCGAAGCGATGATTGACGTTGCCAGCGGGAAGAAGCAGCCGAAGTTACCGCGACGAAACGCAAAGTCTCCCGGTAGCCTGCTCATCCCCAGTTTTCCCCCGAAAAAGAAAATCGCACCCAACACCAGAAGCACGCCACCTGCGATCAGCAACAACCTTCCCATCTCACCCATCAATCACCTTCGTCTTCATCTGGATTTTCTGCGTGTAAACTCGCCCGATGCCTATCCATCGCGATGGAACTGCCGCGGAACGCCTGGCGCTCGAAGTCTTCGTCAAACTTCGCCGCTGCGCTGATTCCATCACGGCCCGACTCAACTCCCAACTCACCCGGGAAAACCTGACCGAAAGTCAGTTCGGTGTCCTCGAAGCTGTTTTCCACCTTGGGCCCCTTTGCCAGGCCGACCTTGCAAAAAAGATTCTCAAAAGCAGTGGGAACATCACCATGGTTGTTGCGAATCTCGAAAAGCGCGGACTTATCGCGCGAGCGCGTCGCGGGAGCGATCGCCGCTTCGCAGATGTGATCCTCACCGAAGAAGGGAGAAGTCTCATCATCCGCATTTTCCCTTCCCATCTGAGTCGGGTCGTCGAGGCGTTCTCCATGCTCAGTGCCGAAGAGCAGTCGCAGCTCGCGAACCTCTGCCGTATTGCCGGAACTCAGCAGCGCGCCATCGGAAAAGAGGGATGACCACAACACCGCAACAATCCTCCAGTTACATCCACGGGACCGATCCCGAGGAGCAGCTTCGCCTCGGACTCATGAATCAGATTCTCAACGAGCGATCTCTTGCCGAACTCGATCCGAAGAAAGGCGACCGCGTTCTCGACCTGGGATGCGGAACCGGCCTGTTTTCGCGTCTGATCGCGCAGCGCACTGGCACGAAAGTACTGGCCATCGAGCGCAGTGAAGCACAGCTTGCAGTGGGACGCGCCGATGCAGAGCAGGCAAATCAGAGCGACCTGTGCGACTTCCGGCAGGGCGATGCGCTCGACCTGCAACTCGATGCGCGCGAGTGGGGAAGCTTCGACGTGACGCACACTCGATTCCTCCTCGAGCATCTTCCGGATCCGCTCGCAGCGGTAACGGCCATGGTCAGGGCCACCCGGCCTGGCGGAAGAATCATCCTCGAGGATGACGATCACGACGTACTACGGCTGTGGCCGGAGCCAGCGGGCTTCGCGACGCTCTGGCAGGCCTACATGCGATCCTACGATCGGCTGGGCAACGACCCGATCATCGGCAGACGTCTGGTGCAGCTTCTCCGCGAAGCGGGTGCGGAGCCGGTACGCGCGCACTGGATCTTCTTTGGCGGGTGTGCAGGCGAACCGATCTTCCCGGTGCTGCTCGACAATCTGATCGGTATTCTGGTCGGAGCGAAGGACACGATCGTGGAGCACAAGCTGTTCGACGCTGCGATCTACGAAGAGGTCATCAACAATCTGCGGGCCTGGGGCCGGCGGGACGACGCGGCATTCTGGTATTCAATGGCCTGGGCCGAGGGCAGGAAGCAGGAAGAATAGCCCGCATTTCTCACAAAGCTTCTGCTGCTGACGTGGAGAGCGGTCCGTCTGCTTCGTCGCGCAAGTAACACTCTCGCTACGTCATTCCGATGAGCCGCGTGATCGACGTCGTTTCGCAACCTGGAGTGCCGAAGAGGAATCTCCGGTCCGCGCCGACGCGCTCGATCGCTACGTCAGCGCGGCGCGGCACGGAGATTCCTCTTCGCAGTCATCGCTGCGGGATTCTTGCAATCGCGTAGCTCATCGGAATGACGGCCACACCTTGCTTGTGGAAAGCCTCGCCGCGGAAAATTGTGATAGACGCGGGCGAACGAAAAAAGGCGGACTCTCGCGAGTCCGCCTTCCCTGACGACTGACTGCAGTACTCAGTTGGCCGGAGCAGCCGGCTTCTCGAAGCTCTTCATGTCCACGGTCGGGTTGACTTTGACGTCGGTCAGCTGAGCATCGCCGACCTTCTCTCCGTTCCGCTGAATCACCTGCTTGGTCGATACCGTGATTCCATCGAAGGTCTTGAAGTCGGAGTAGTCGGTGATGGACTCGACCGGCGAGCCCTGTTCCACCGACGAGCGCACCGTGCGCAGAACGCGACCTGAGGCCGGATCGACGAACCAGCGCTGATCACTTCCGTCGTTCGACACGACCAGAATCTTCGTGTCGACGCCGTTGATCTTTTCGGACCCTGCTAGAGCGAATGAATAGGCCGCATCATCTGCGTTGCGAGCGACAAACAGCACATCGCGCTTCATCTCTTTCAGGATTGCGTCCTTCTGCGAACCTGGAAGATCCCGAACACCCATCGCGCCCATGGCCATGAACGACGCCTCTGGGGCGACGATCATGGTGACTTCACCCATGGCCATCTTCATCTTGCGGATGACACGATCGGGATACATCTCGACCACATCCATCTCCATGGCCATTTCACCCTGAGGAGTTTTCATCTGGGCGGCGCCGACACGACGGAGCGATTTGACAGACTGCAGCTTCGCTTTGCCGCCGAAACCGTCGACGACCCTGGCTATCAGAGCTTTGCCTTCGGCATTGGAGCCGGCCGGTGCGGAACTCGGCTTTGCTGCGGTGCCTTCCGGGATGGTGATGTCCAGTCTGGTCACCGTGCCGAACGTGGAGAGCGGTTTGTCGAAGTCCTTCTCTTTTCCAACCACAATGACAGCGAACTTGTCGCGACCGACATACTTCTTCGCGACTCGTGCGACGTCGGCAGTGGTGACCTTGTCCACAGAGCTCCGGTAACGCTCGATGAAGTCGGACGGATACCCGTAGAACTCGAGAGCGAGTCGTTCGAGCAGGATTTTGTCTTTCGAGTCATAGCGGAAGATGAAGGAGTTGAGGATCGACTCTTTCGAGCGCTGAAGCTCTTCCGCAGTGAACGGCAGACGGCTGAGGTCATCGACTTCGGAGTAGAGCGCTTCGATCGCGGCTGCGGTCGATTCGCTCTTGGTTCCCATCGAGAGACGGACCAGACCAGGATGATCGTACTCGGCGCCGACGCCGCCACCTACGCTGTAAGCCAGACCTTTCTTCGAGCGGATGTTCGAGAAGAGTCGTGCAGAGAATCCGCCGCCGAGCGCTTCGTTGAAGACCTGCAGTGCAAAGTAGTCCGGGTTGTCCCGACGGACTCCCATGTGAACCATACGGATGTTGGACTGGTTGACATCGTCCTTGTTCACGAAATAGACACCAGGCTTCGGATCGGTGAAGGCAACTTCAGGCGTCGCCGCCTGCGGCCCGCGGGGAAGCTTCTCGAAAGCAGCGCGGAGACGCGCTTCCATTGCTTTCGCATCGAAGTCGCCGATGACGCCGAGGAGCATGTTGTTGGGATGCGCAAATCGCTTGTGCCACGACACCAAATCTTCGCGGGTGACCGCGGCCACCGTCGAGTACTCGGTGATCCGGGCATACACCGAGTCGCGTCCGTATCCGATGCGGCTCGACTCGCGGCCGGCGATCGCTGACGCATCATCATTCCGTCGTGAGATTCCAGTGTTCAACTGGGTTTTCGCAAGCGTTAGCTTCTCTTCGCGAAACTCCGGGTTCATCAGAAGATCGGTGAAGGCCTGAAACACAGGATCGAGGTCGCCTTTCAGGGTGTCGAAGCTGAGACTCGACGAGTCGACATCGGCGCTGCTCTCGATGCGGGCTCCACGAAGTTCGAGAAACTCGTCAAGCTGATCACCGGTGCGTGTTTTCGTTCCGCCGGTGCGCCAGGTCTGACCATAAATCTGTGCGAGCCCGACTTTATCAGCGGCTTCTTCCCGGCTTCCACCACGAACGCTCATGAATCCACGGACGAGTGGAAGTTCACGATCTTCCTGAAGAAAAATCACCATGCCGTTGGACAGCTGAATGCGTACCGGCTGCTGAATCTTGAACTCGCGCAGGGTCGGCTTCTTGATCTCCTTCCAACTCTTGAGCTCCTGTGCGGAAGCAGAGATGGAAAGGCCGGCCAGAAGAATCGCTCCGGCGACGTACTGAATTGTCTGATTCGTTTTCATTTGGCTGCTCCCTTGGTGGCGCTGGCCGACTCGATGACGCCGACGGTCCGGTTCGAGGCCAGGAAGGTCTCGTTCGCTACGCGCTTGATGTCGGCTGCATTGACCTTGTCGATCTTCTCGACCTGCCGGAAAAGCTCACGCCAGTCGCCGAAGCGGGCCTGCGCTGTTCCGAGCTGCAAAGCCAACCCATTGTTGTTCGCAAGCTGACGAAGCAGGTTTGCTTTGGCTCTGGTCTTTACCATCTGCAACTCTGCAGCGGTAACGTCTGTGGTCTTCAGTGTTTCAATTTCTGCGCGGATCGCATCGCGAACTTCGTCCGGCGTGTGGCCAGGAGTCGGAACAGCGAAGAAGGCGAAGAGGTTCGGGTACTTATCGCCCGGGAAGCCATTGAAGCCGGATGCGTTCGCCGCAATCTTCTTGTCGCGTACCAGTGAGCGATAAAGACGGGACGTACGTCCACTCGACAGGATGTCGCTCATCACTTCATACACGGAGTTGTCTGGATGCGTCGCCGCTGGCTTGTGATAGCCCTCGATGTAGAAGGGCTGCGAGCTTTCGCGAAGCGTGACCTGTCGCTCGGCGGTCTGTTTCGGTTCAATGGTGCGAAGCGGCTCCGGCTTCTGTCTTGCCGGAATTCGACCGAAGTACTTCTGTACTACTGGAATGACCTCGCTCGCTTTCACGTCACCGACCAGCGTGACGACCGTGTTCGCGGGGATGTAATGTTTTTCGAAAAAGTTCTGGGCGTCGGTGGCAGAGAACGACTGAAGATCGGAGATGTAGCCGACCACCGGCTGACCGTAGGTGTGTGCGGTGTAGGCCGTGGTCAGAAACTGTTCGATGAGGCGACCGATCGGATTGCTGTCGGTACGCATGCGGCGCTCTTCCTGCACGACATCGCGCTCTTTATAGAACTCGCGCATGACCGGCTTGAGGAAACGTTCGGACTCGAGGTAGGCCCAGAGTTCCAGGCGGTTCGAAGGCAGTGAGTAGAAGTAGCCGGTTTCGTCCGAGCTGGTGAAGGCGTTGAGGCCGACTCCACCTTCGCGATCGATGATGTCACCGAACTCGTTCTTCACGACGAACTTGTCCGCGGCGTCCACCGACTGCTTGAACTCTTTCTCGAGCTGGACGACTTTCTTCTCGTCGCGACCGGTAAGCTTTCTCCGCTCGCGGTCGAACTGCTCGTAGGTCTCCTCCACTTTCCGGAGTGCTGCCTTCTCTTCCTTGAAGTTGGTGGTGCCGATCACATCGGTGCCTTTGAAAGCCATGTGCTCGAACATGTGCGCCAGTCCGGTGATCCCGGGGACTTCCTGGGCACCGCCTGCATCGACGTGGGTGAAGAACGAGAAAACGGGAGCCTCTGGTCTTTCGAGCACAATCAGGGTCAGCCCGTTATCGAGCTTTTTGACCGTGACTCGCTTCTCGAACGACGCAAGGTCCTGAGCCTGGCTGAGCGCCGGAAAGGCACCGAGCATCGCAAGAACGAGGAGTGACTTCACTCCAGAACGCATAAAACCTCCAGTGTTGTAAATGAACGGAGCCCCGCCCATTGCGGAGGCTCCCCTACCCATGTTGCTTGATGCCTACTACGAGAACTCGGTGACAGGGTTTCTATTATCGTGGAAAAGCTGCTTCGTGCCCGAATAAGCGGACCTCACTCCAGGGTTGCGAAGTAGGGGCGCGTTGCGCGCGCCCGCTCTCCAGGTGCATGCTGATCGAAGGCCGGGAGAGCGGGCGAACGCAGTTCGCCCCTACCACGTGATGAGTGGATACATGGATCGAGTTGGATCCCCGGCCCCCGGTTCACCTCTGCGGCATAGAAGGTGCAAAAATTGACGGTCATGGCCACCGGACAGGACACAGGCTCGCATCGATCGAGAGGAAAACGTCATGAATCCTGAGCGGCAGACTATGAGAATCGCCGCAGTTGGCGATATCCATGTGGGCAAAAGTTCGCAGGGAGCAATGCAGCCTTATTTCTCCCAGGTGAACGACATCGCCGATGTACTTCTGCTACTCGGTGATCTCACCAACTACGGGCTTCCCGAGGAATTCAAGGTGCTGGTCAAAGAGCTCAACTCGGTCAAGCTCCCCATCATCGGCATCCTCGGGAATCATGACGTCGAGACGGATAATGAGGCCGAGGGAGTGCAGATGCTCACCGATGCTGGCGTGATCATGCTGGATGGTGATAGCTACGAACTCCACGGCGTGGGATTCGCCGGTACGAAAGGTTTCGCCGGCGGCTTCGGAAGACGTTCACTGGCGCCATGGGGGGAGAAAATCATCAAGGCCTTCGTGCATGAAGCGATCGAGGAAGCGCTCAAACTCGAATCAGCGCTGGCAAGGTTAAGGACCGAGCAGAAAGTCGTACTCCTCCATTACTCTCCCATTCAGGCCACGGTCATGAACGAGCCTCTGGAGATCGTTCCGTTCCTTGGTTCGAGCAGACTGGAAGAGCCTATCGACCGTTTCCGCGCTTCCGTCGTTTTTCACGGTCACGCCCATCACGGTTCGCCCTCAGGTGAAACCAAGAGTGGCGTGCCTGTGTTCAATGTGGCCATGCCCCTGCTCAAGGAGTTTTTCCCGGACGCTCCCCCGTTCAAACTCTATGAAGTTCCCGTTCCAGCGACTGCTGCGAACACGCCTGCGACGCGAGACGAACAGATGGCTCACGGGTAAAATGCTGCAGGGAGTGGAATCGTGATCACGCGTGAACAGAATCTACTCATCCACGAATCGCGTACCTGACAGTGCATCCTCTCGCGAGATGACCACAATCCTCCAAGCCATATCGAACACTGCTGATCGAGACGCACTCGTACAACGGTACAGAGAGTATCGAGCGCGGACGGCGAGGCTCTTCGCCATGATCAGCGAGGATGCGTACTACACACGCCCCATCGCACTGCGCAACCCGATCGTCTTCTATGAGGGACACCTGCCTGCCTTCAGCGTGAATACCTTTCTCAAAGGTGCGTTGAAGCTTCCTGGTGTGGACCCGGCACTCGAGATTCTTTTCGAGCGAGGCATCGACCCGCATGAGCTTCCCACTGAGAACGAGCGTGGCGACTGGCCCTCACGCGCTGAGGTGCTGGCCTACGGTGCAGAAGCCGACCGGCTGATAGAACACGCTCTGCTGCACGAAGAAATCGACCGGCCGGGAGACGCGCGACTGCACAACGCCGCGGCGGCCGTTCTCATCCTCGAACACGAATTGATGCACCAGGAGACGCTCTCCTACATGTGGCATCGTCTTCCGCATGACGCCAAGCGACCGCTTGCTCACGAGCCATCAGATTTTTCTGACAGAGAAGGCCTCGCATCGACGGTGCGGCGTGTCGACATTCCAGCGGGACTGGCGACTCTCGGGCTCGATCGCAACAGTCCTCAGTTCGGATGGGACAACGAATTCGATTCGCTGACTGTCGATGTTCCGTTCTTCAGCATCGACGTCGATAGTGTGACCAACGGGGAATACCTCGAATTCGTCGAGGCTGGCGGCTATCACGACTCTCGGTTCTGGAGCGACTCCGGATTCGAGTGGGTGAAAAAGTTGAACGTCGAACATCCCGTCTTCTGGGAACGACGAGATGACGCCTGGCACTGGCGCGGTATGCTCGAATCACTGCCTCTGCCGCACGACTGGCCGGTCTATGTGAGTCAGGCCGAAGCGTCCGCATTTTCCAGGTGGAGGGGGATGCGACTGCCGACAGAGGCTGAGTATCACCGCGCAGCGTTCGGCACCTCTGAGGGAACGGAGAACCGATTCCCATGGGGCTCTGAACCAGCTGGACCCCAACATGGGAACTTTGATTTTCTACGCTTCGATCCATTGCCGGTCGGCAGCTTTCATGAAGGGACCAGCGCCTTCGGAGTTCGTGACCTGGTCGGAAACGGATGGGAGTGGACCTCGACGATCTTCGCTCCGTTTCCCGGCTTTATCCCAGCCCCTAACTATCCGGTATATTCGACCGATTTCTTCGACGGCGAACATTACGTGATGAAAGGGGCCTCGCCGGTAACCGGGCAGGAACTGGTACGAGGCAGCTTCCGCAACTGGTTCCGGCCGAACTATCCGTACGTGTACGCGAAGTTCCGCTGCGTTTCTTTGTAGTGCTTTTCTCACGTTCGAGAGCGACTGTAGGGGCGCGTTGCGCGCGCCCGCTCCTCGGTGCGTTCAGATAGACGGCCGAGAGAGCGGGCGAGCGCAGCTCGCCCCTACGCCAGTCAACGTTTGACACGCGACTAAGAAACACAGCACAGGTTCCAACTCGTGCGCGAAACATTTCCGCCACGCTCTCCGTAGAACAGAGCGATGACTACTGCAGCGATTGAAGTAATCGGACTCGAGAAGGTCTACTCGAGCGGATTGAAGAAACGAAAACTCCAGGCACTCGGGGGAATCGATTTCTCGGTCGCGCCGGGTGAGATTTTTGGCTTGCTCGGCCCTAACGGTGCCGGCAAGACCACCACCGTGAAGATCCTGCTCGGACTCACCAGAGCCACGGGAGGTTCAGCGAAGCTGGACGGGATGAGCGTGAGCAGACCCGAGAGCAGAAGACGAGTCGGTTACCTGCCTGAGGGCCACAGATTCCCAGGTTATCTCACCGCACGGGAGACGCTGTCACTGTTCGGCAGAATGTCCGGAATCGATTCGGCCACGCTCAACAAACGCATGGTTCCTCTGCTCGAGCAGCTGCGCATCGCTGAATGGATCGACGTCAAAGTGAAGAAGTATTCGAAGGGTATGACCCAGCGACTCGGCATCGCCTCGGCGCTGATTCACGATCCGGCCATCCTGCTCCTCGACGAACCTACGGACGGGGTTGATCCGGTAGGCCGCCGCGAAATCCGCGACATCCTCCAGCAGGAAGCTCGCAAGGGCAGAGCAGTCCTTCTCAACTCTCATCTGCTCTCGGAGATCGAACTCACTTGCGATCGCGTGGCGGTGGTGAGAAAGGGAAAGCTCGCCGCAATCGGTACCATCGACGAACTGACACCGCGCAGCGAATCGATCTTCAAGGTTCGCCTCTCACAACAGGACGACGCGGTGCTCAACTCATTTCGCGAGTCGGGGGCTTCAGTACAACTCGAGCAGGAACACATTCGCCTGGGCGTTCGCGACATCGAGCATCTCAATGCGCTCATCGATCATACCCGCCGGGCCGGCATTCTCTTTTCCGAACTCACACCTATCCGGTCGACGCTCGAAGACGTCTTCGTCGACCTGGTGAAGATGACCGATGCAGAAGAGGCGCGGCAGGAGGTGACCCGGTGAGAGAAGTCTTCGCACACATCGAGGAAGTCTTCCGCGAGGCCATGGCTCGCTGGACACTCATCGCCTACTTCATTCTCTCGACCATCTTCATTCTCATCTTCGCCTCGGCGGTAAATCTCGACATCGTCGACGGAGCACTGGCAGGGGCGAAGCTCTTCGGTAACGACATACAGATGAGCGGCCAGTCGGTGAACCTCGACAAGCTCGTACTCGGTTTCGAGTCAGGCTTCTCGGCCTTCCTCTACATTGTCGGAACCTTCCTGGCGATTTTCTCGACGGCGCACCTCGTCCCCCGCCTGCAGGAGAAAGGCACCATCGACCTCTATCTTTCGCGTCCGGTTCCGCGCGCAAAGCTGCTGCTCTCCCGCTACCTCGGGGGGCTCCTGCTCGCCGCGGCCAACGTGACCTATCTCATCGGAATGATCTGGATCATCGTCATCTGGAAGACCGGAGTCGTTCATCCGCGCTTTCTTCTCAGCGGCGTGATCATCCTGTTCGCCATCGCCACGCTGCTGGCGTTCGCCTTCCTCATCGGCGTGGTGACGTCGTCGACCGCTGTATCGATTATGGGCAGCTACGCAATTTTCTTCATCTCTGCACTGCTTGCAGCACATGACAGGATCGAAGCGGCACTGTCGGAAGAGTGGAAGGCGAATGTCGTTCACGCCTTCTACTGGATTCTTCCGAAAACTTCCGAAATGGGGCAGGCCATCATCGCCTTCGTGGCCGGCGGTACCGCCCCGGAGCGAATGACCGAGAACATCACCTACATGACATTTGTCTCTACCGGCGCGTTCGGTCTGGTCTCGCTGGCTCTCGCAACGTACCTTTTCCAACGAAAGGAGTTCTAAATCATGCGTACCTCAATGCGATTCTCACTTCTTCCCGCAGCTCTGATGCTGGTCAGCGCATCTGCGTTTGCCGCGACCGGAGACGCCATGTCGTTCATCCCCTCAGATGCGGCGACAATCGGCGTCGTCCGTCTGGCCGACATCCGTAACAGCCCGCTGCTCGGACGCATCATCGCCGAGACTGACAAGGTGTCTGGAGATGCTGACGCCATGAAGTTCATGAGGGACGCAGGTCTGAAGCCGACCAAGGACGTCGACGTGATGATCGTCTCGTCGAGCGGTAGTGAACCGGATGCAAAGGTACTGGTAGCCTTCGATGGCCGATTCGACGCTGCTCGTCTGGCCTCTGCTGCAGAGGGCCGTGGCGCGGTGAAACGTAGTTTCGCCGGAGCGAGCTATTACGTTCCGAGCGGTAAAGATGGAGAGAAAGGCGCAGTAGCTTTCCTCAGCAACCGCCTCATCCTCGCCGGCGACATCGCCTCGGTCAAAACCGCGCTCACGCTTGCGGCGAACAAAGGATCGAACACCCTTCGGCCAGAGATTGCCAGAGAGATGGCGCGCATTGACCGTAATGCCTCAGCCTTTGCCATCATCGATCTTCGCCGGACAGGCGCTTCGTTCAATCAGGAAAAGTCGTCAAAGAGTGACCGCAACGACCCTCGCGTAATGGCCGCCGCCGCAATGAAGGGAGTTTCCCTGGTTTCACTCTGGACCCGCGATACGGGGACTGATCTGACCATGAGCGGCCGAGCCATCGCCAACGATAACGACATCGCTCAGTCACTGGAAGACATCCTCCGCGGCATGCTGGCCGGGTGGAGAATGGCAATTCAGGAGAAGGCACCGGAACTGGTCTCAGTACTGCGCAAATTCGAGATCGATCGCGCAGGAAACGAAGTCACTTTCAGTGGGACACTGCCGGGCGAGATGCTGAAGAAGCACATCAATGCGTCGAATCATCAGCACCATACGAAGTAGATGATTTGTTCCAGGTTTTACGAAAAACAGGGGCGCATCATGCGCTCCTGTTTTTGTTTCTGCCGAAAAGAAGCTGGCTCGAATCGAGATGGTCCCGTCACAGGCAGGATTGCCTGTGCTCCACAGGTCTCGGGTATGAGTTCGAGAGCGGGACGAAGTCCAGCGCGAGCGGCACACGCACAGCCGAAACGGTAGCGTGATCAAACGGGGTCAGATGCGAGGCGGAGCGAGGTCGGATGGTGAGGCGTGGCCTAAGCC
>JBKJUK010000098.1:0-18328 GCA_046590705.1 Thermoanaerobaculia bacterium | reverse complement strand
GCTGGTCTTCCCGCCGCAGCTGTCGAGGCCACGAGCGCGTAGCCGATATTCGAAACGATCTGCAGTACGCCCAGGACCAGTAGCCCACGAAAGATTCCGTATTTTGACAGGAAGAGGCCGCCGGCGACCGCACCGAGAATCGTGCAGCTGATGCCGAGTGTCGTGGTCACGGTTCCTGTCTCTGCGACCGAGTAACCGCGATCGATCCAGAAGGGTTTGGTCATCGGCGTGAGCGCGGCGTCACCGAGTTTGTAGAAAAGAACTACCAGAAGTACGCCCCCCGAATTTGGACGAGCCAGCCATCTCCGCAGTCCTGCGAAGAGATTCTCGTGCGCGGTCTCTTCTCGCGGAGCCTGCGGGAGAGTGCTGATCGCTGCGACCAGTGCGAGCATGAGCACCGCCGATGCGACGAAAACCGCGCTCCAGCCCATGGCGCCTGCCAGAGCAGCCAGCCCTCCACCAGCGGCGATGAGGGCCACACGATACGCGACGACGCGAATTGAATTGACCGGTCCGAGTCGCTCACGTGGCGTGATCGAAATCGTGTACGCGTCGATCGCAATATCCTGCGTGGCGGAGGCCACGGCGATCAGCGCAAGGGGAATCCAGATCCAGGGAGATCGCGAGAGATCAAACGCCGCGAACGTCAGCAGCGTCAGAGTCATCGTGATCAGGCTGCTGGTAATCCAGTGTCGGTAGGTGGACGTACGATCGACGAGCGGAGCCCAGAAGAGTTTCAGGGTCCAGGCCAGCCCGATCGTACTGAGTAAACCGATGGTGGCCAGGGAAGCGCCCTGCGACCGCAGGTAGATCGGAAAAAGTTCAGTGACCAGTCCGTAGGGAAGACCTTGCGCGAAGTACAGCAGCGCCGCAATGAATGGAAGACGCCAGCCTGAACCACGCCCTTTTGTCTGCAAGATGGCTATTCTGCACGAAAAAAAGACGGGCCGCACGATGTGCCTGCAGTGCAGACGACTTCGTGCGGCCCGGGAGTGGAGTTACCGGAGGCTTCACTGATGAACGCAGAACTCAGAACGCAGAACGATGAAGTAAGAAGCCGCGCGGCGCGGTCTTCCGAGCGGCGGACCGCCTGATCGGCGACTGAAAGAAAGAGTTTGGGTTAGTCTTCGTCAGGAATGCCTTTGAGCCCCGGCGGGGCGGCATCGTTGTAGCGCAGGCCGTCAGGCCTGGGACTTATTTCCTTCGACCCTCGCATGAGCCCCGGTAGGGGCGGCATCGCGACGTTGCACTCTGGCAGGTCTAACGCGCAAGAATCGGTCTTAATGTATACCGCCTGCGAACGCCTCTCGGCGTCGAAGTGAAGAAACTTCGATGCCGCCCCGCCGGGGCTCAACGACATGTGAGGGTGTCATCGGTCCCAGGCCTGACGGCCTGCGCTAGTGCGATGCCGGGCCTCCGGCCCTGTGAGGCAGGCCGGGAACTGATAGCGTTCTCGAATGGAAACGCGCCTCTTTACGTGATACCTCGATCGCAGCGTCACTGTCCGGGGTTGTGCGGCCTGCTCTTTGCGACGTTGCGTGGCGTTTCCGCCTTCAGATTCGCTGGACCGAATCTATCGCGCTGAATCAGCGGCGGCTGTTTACGTCGCGAAGCACAGTGATTCTCGAGGCTACATAACGGCCGTTCTGATTCGCGCCCTGAATCGAGATTTCATCACCACGCTCGAGGTCTTCAGGACGGTAGCTCTTGTTATTGAACTCGACGACCGTGTTCGAATCGAAGTAGATCGAGCTGCCGCGCGAATCCTGGCGCAGATTGTTGACATAGTTCACGTCCAGGTCGATGCGGCGATCGTTCATGTCGACTCGACTGACCACTCCTCGGGCGTCAGAGCTGTTGTCGGCGCCTGTGCTTCCGAGAATTCCGCCGAGGTCCCCTAGTCCGCCGAGACCGGCACAACCGGCCAGAGCGATGACAAGTACTGCCACTGCTGCCTGCTTGAACATGTGTTCTCTCCTTTGGAATACGGTTTCGAATGCTCGTGTCGTTATTGACGAGGACTCAGGTCGTTGCGGTATCGGTCGCGACTGCTGCCTGTCGTGTAAATGGTCACAGGAAAGTCGAGGCGTCCGATGGGGGTGTCGTAGTAGGCGCGTCCTTTGAGCTGATAACGGGCTCGCTCCCCCTGGACCATGTCCACTACCTCACGAAAGAGTGATTTGAGACTGTTGTAGTCGGCCCGTGCGGTAAGGCGGACCTCTCCGATTCCCCGCGCCGGAATTCTGATTCGGTCGCGACTCACGCCGTCGACGACATGCGATCCATTGATGTCGAGCGCGAAGTCGAGCTGGTCGAGTCGCAGTGCGACCGGATTCGGGTTCTCCACTTCGACCAGAAAGTCGAAGTCGATGCTCGAGGCCGAAAGCGGCAGGGCGATGGCCACGCGCGGGCGCACGTCCCGGAACGTGTAGCGCGGATTATCGATATTCAGGTTTTTCGCTATTGACGAGCAGCTGCTGACCAGGGCCAGCGAGAGGATCAATCCAAGGGTTGCTGTTTTGTGATTCATGCAGACCTCAAGTGCAAGGTGGCCGCCATCAATGAGGTCCTCGCCGCGAACGGAGATTTCTCCTGTTAAGTGTTTGACAAATCGAGGGTTGCTTCATCCTCTTCGTCGAAGGCAGACCCCGATGCCCATGAACTAATGCACGACCGCCCGTCCCGTCGGGATGGCACTTTGTGACGTGCTGAAGACATGAGGGATACCTGATCGAACGGAACCGAAACATCCGTAGGGGAGCCTTGCGACGCCAGCTCTCCGGCGCTTTTCGTAACGCAATCCGCGTAATTTCGGCCCCTGCCGGGCCTGCATTCCGGGTGAAGAACGACGAAAAGAACCGGGGTGCGGGCCTCAACTCGCGCCCGCAGTCGCGGCGGTTTGCTAGAATGCGCGGACTCGAGCCGCTGTTACAAAGCGCCAGACTGTCAAAGAGGTTACCGGATTGGGCGTTTCCGCCATCATCGCTGCATTCAACGAAGAAGAGACTCTCGGCCAGGTGCTCGACGCACTGAAGGCGAGCCCCATCATCAGCGAGATCATCGTGGTGAGTGACGGCTCCACTGACGCGACAGTCGAGATTGCCCGTTCCCGCGAGGTGCGCACCGTCGCGCTCCGGAGCAATCACGGGAAAGGCTACGCTTTGCGTCTCGGAGTCGAGCACGCCGAGAACTCGGTGCTCTTCTTCGTCGACGGCGATATGCTCAACCTCACCCAGGATCACATCACCGGCCTGGTGCAGCCCGTACTGGATCGCGACTGCGACATGAACGTCGGCATACGCCACCGAGGACAGGCCCTCGATTTCATGCACCTGAAACTGTCCCTGGGTCCGGTTCTGTCGGGCATACGCGTGCTGCGCCGCGCCGTCTTCGAATCCGTCCCCGCCTGCTACATGGAAAGGTTCAAAATCGAACTCGCCCTGAATTACTTCTGCGCTGAAGCCGGCTATACGCAGATGAATACGGTGATCTACAACCTCGGGCATGTGATCAAGGAACACAAGCGCGGCTTCGGTGACGGTCTGCTCACGCGATTCAGGATGAGCCGCGAAGTCTTCCTGCTGCACTTTGATCTCTACCTCTTCCAGACCTGGCGATGGAACAACAGTGACGAGTCACCCGCCGGCGAGTACGAGTTGTTCGAGGCGGAAGCGCTGGAGTGAAAGGCAGTAGTTCGTAGTTGAGTAGCCAGTAACCAGTAGAAAGATTCAGACCGCAGCTCTTGTAGGGGCGAGCTGCGCTCGCCCGCTCTCTCGGCCGTTCGGAAATGCAACCGGAGAGCGGGCGCGCGCAAGCTCCCCTACAGGTAGGGCCCTCCTCTATAATCCCGCGCAGATGATTGAGTCCTCCCCCAACCTGCAAATGTCTCTCGAAGACGAAGTGGCTTTCCTGAGCAAAGGCTCGGTCGCCGTCCTCGAGAAGAAAGATTTTGAAGCTAAGGTCCGCCGCGCTCGCACCCGAGGCGAGCCTCTGGTCATTAAGGCCGGATTCGATCCCACCGCACCGGATATTCATCTCGGGCACACCGTGCTCATACGAAAGATGAAGCATTTCCAGCAACTCGGTCACCGGGTGATCTTTCTCATCGGTGACTTCACTGGAATGATAGGGGATCCTACCGGGAAGAAAAGCACACGCCCGGCCCTGACCAGGGAAGAAGTTCTGGCCAACGCCGAGACCTATCGCCGCCAGATCTTCAAGATCCTCGATGAAGAGAAGACTGAGGTCCGATTCAACTCGGAATGGCTCGGTGCGCTGGGGGCGGAAGGTCTCATCAGGCTGGCTGCGAAGTACACCCTCGCGCGCATCCTCGAGCGTGACGACTTCACCAAACGTTTCGAGGCCCACCAGCCGATTGCCCTGCATGAGCTGCTCTACCCGCTGGCGCAGGGCTATGATTCCGTCGCCCTGCGAGCCGACGTCGAACTCGGCGGAACCGATCAGCTCTTCAATCTACTGGTTGGCCGCGACCTCATGCGCGAGTACGAACTCGAACCACAGATCGTCCTCACCATGCCGCTGCTGGAAGGCCTGGACGGCATCGACAAGATGTCCAAATCGCTCGGTAACTACGTCGGCATCGACGAGCACCCTGACGCGATCTTCGGCAAGATCATGTCCATCTCGGACGATCTGATGTGGAAGTACTACCTGCTCTGCACCGACCTCGGACCCTCCGAAATCGATTCAGTGCGCGCCGAAGTGGAGGGTGGCCGACTACACCCCATGGACGCAAAGCGCAGACTGGCCGCGTCGATCGTTTCGGATTTTCACGACCCCGCCGCAGCCGTTGCTGCCGAGGGTGAATTTCGAAAGATCTTCTCGGATCGTCAGGCGCCAACTGACGTCGAAGAGAAACGTTTTCCGGCGCAGGTAGAACGGCTTTCGCTGCTGAAGATTCTGGTCGACACAGGTTCAGCACCGAGTAACGGGGAAGCCAGAAGGTTGATCGCACAGGGCGGCCTGCAGGTTGACGAAACGAAGGTCGACGATCCGAAAGCTTCGCTCGACGCCATCGCTGGAAAATCCTATCTGCTGAAGATCGGCAAACGAAGATTCCTGAAACTACTTTTCGAGTAGCCCGACGAGGAACACGCCATCAACTGCGCACTCTATCCGACACGAGTGGAGCACAGGCAATCCTGCCTGTGACGCCATGCCTGAAATGCTAATGAACGCAGAACGCCGAACGCAGAACGATGAAGTAAGAAACGCGAACGTCCCGTAAATCCCCGCGCCACACCTGAACGTCATTCCGATGAGCACGTGCGGATTGTGCAAGCTCGCGCACTGCGAATGCGAAGAGGAATCTCCGTTCCGCGCCACGATGGTCGTGCCCATCCACCGCAGCTGCGCGGACCGGAGATTCCTCTTCGCAGCTGAGCCTGCGCGGGAACAACGATCACGCGGCTCATCGGAATGACGTCCCTACCAGTTCACCGTGCTGCGTTTCTCTCTTGCTCCGGCCCCCCGACCCCGGCCCCCGGCCCTACTTCCACGTTTGCATTACACTCGCTCTGTCATGAAACGCGCGCTGATCACCGGAATCACAGGCCAGGATGGAAGCTACCTGGCGGAACATCTTCTGTCACTCGGGTACGAGGTGCATGGGCTCGTGCGTCGGGTGGCGATGGAAGACCCCGAGAGACGCTTCGGGCGAATCAAACATCTGATCGGGGATCTCCACCTTCATGCCGCAAATCTCGAAAGCTATCCGAGCATCTTCAATGTGCTGGAAACATCAGTTCGACGAGTGTTACCACCTCGCCGCGCAGAGCTTTGTTGCAGAGAGTTTCGACGACGGCTTTTCTACGATGAATGTGAACATCAACGGCACTCACTACATGCTGGCAGCCTTGCGTCAGGTGCAGCCCGGATGCAGGTTCTACTACGCCGGGACCAGCGAGATGTTCGGCAGAGCGACTCACTCGCCGCAGAACGAGCAGACGCCATTCCGTCCCCGCAGTCCATACGGAATCAGCAAAGTTGCGGGCTTCGAGTTGACCCGTAATTATCGCGAACAGTACGGAATGTTTTGTGCCAGTGGAATCCTCTTCAATCACGAAGGACCGCGGCGAAGCTACGAGTTCGTGACTCGGAAAATCACCAGCACCGTGGCAAAGATCAAGGCGGGACTTGCCAGCGAACTTCGACTGGGAAACCTCGACGCGCGACGGGACTGGGGACACTCAGCGGACTACGTTCGCGCCATGCGGATGATGCTTCAGGTTTCGGTGGCGGATGATTTCGTGATCGCTACGGGTGTGACTCACTCCGTGCGTGAGTTCTGCGAACTCGCCTTCAGCGAGGCCGGCCTGCAATATCTCGACTTCGTGAAGAGCGACGAACAGTTCTTTCGCCCCGATGAGACGGCCAGTCTGGTCGGAGACGCCACGAGGGCCAGGACCGTGCTCGGATGGAAACCGGAATACAGCTTCGAGCAGATCGTTCGCGAGATGGTGCAGGCTGACCTGCGTGAGCGTGGGATCGGGTAACCCGGACTCTGAACAGGAAAAGGCGGCCGGGCGGCCGCCTCTTGTTTCATGTGTCAGGAGTCAGCTTATCGAAAACGGATCGGGATCAGGAACGTTGTGCTGTCCGTTCCGTCCGATACCTTTACCTTGAGGATTGTCTCGGTTCCGCGAAGATCTGCCGCCGGGAACCACTGCACGGTCCCCTCGTTGTCGTTCAGAACCACGTCACGTGAGGCGTCTACCAGAGAATAGGTGATCGGGCTTCCTTCGGGGTCTGCAGCGACCACCTTGAAGTACTGCGGAAAGGGTCCGATCAGAACTTCGACGGGCTCGTCGAGAGTGCCGTCGCCGTTGGCGTCAGCGATGTCGATCGAGCCGTTCTCGTCGAGATCAACGCCGAGAAGGGCCACGGTCAGGTTCTCTCGGGTCCTTGAAGATTCGACGAAAATTGGATCACCGGTGCGATTGTCGATGGCGCTGCCGAAGACGATAGCCTGGCCGTTCCTGATTCTTGCGTAGATGACGTCATTGATCTGCGCATCTTTCTCGAAGAGAGTGACGACACCGTTGTTGATCTGGGTCTGCGTGCCGGCGCGGTAGAGTTTAGGAACGTTCGCCACGATGGTTCCGTCCTTGCGAAGCAGAACCCAGTCGATCTGCGTTTCGGTGGCGGCGAAGACGCCGAAGTTGAAGCGTGCTGCCACCGGGTCAGCCGGTGCGTTGAGGATGGCGGTCTCACCGGAAGAAAGAAGGTCGGCGGCTCGATACACCGGAACATCCTGTCCGAACTCACCTGAGGCAGAGACGTTGACGGTCTTGCTGTTGACGGCGAGTTTCGAGAGCCCGAGCGCATCCCCTTCGATGGTGATGGCACCTGTGCTGACTGGTGCGCCGAAGAGGTTCAGAGCGATGTCTTTCTCCGATCGGGTCGAGCGTGGCTGCAGTGTGAGCTGCTTCACCGGACCTGGACCTGCTGCTGTGTGATAGCGAAGATTGAGAGTGACCGCGGTCGGACCGGCGTTGTGAAGGGTGACTTCACTCTGCCATTGACTGTCGTTCGCTCCCGGAGTCGAACCCGCGGCGGGAATCACGAGCGTCGAAGTTGCGGCGTAGGCCGAGGCTGCAGTAGAGAGAAGTAATGCGATGAGAGTATGTTTCATGGTCTTTCCTTTTTCCTGATTTTTGCGCGCATCGTGAGCTGCAGTCTCATCGCGGCGCGCTTCGTGTCGATCGCTTGTAGTTACGCAGCTTGTAGACAGAGTGTCTAAGTGGCAGTAGCCAGTAGCTCTGCACAGGAAGGGTGCGACCGTCATTCCGATGAGCACGCCATCCACAGCCATTCCAGGACGCTTGTCGTGCGAAGAGGAATCTCCGTTCCGCGCCGCGCTGAGGTAGCGATCAAGCGCGTCTGCGCGGACCGGAGATTCCTCTTCGCACTCCAGGCTGCGAAACGATGCCGGTCACGCGGCTCATCGGAATGACGTAGCGAGGGTTTGACTTGCCCCCATTTCTCACAGGGTTTTCTGGGGAAGTGGCAGAAGCGTCGTCGATCAACCGCATTGCGTTTATACTCACGGCGCGCGGTTCGAGGCACCTGAGCCTCACTGCTGCGACGTCAATTCTCGAAAGGATATCCAATGGCTATTCCCCTGCTCGATTTGAAGAAGCAGTACTCCACGATTCGCGACGAAGCGATGAAGGTGACGGAAGAAATCTACGAGTCTCAGATTTTCATCCTTGGCAAGAAAGTTGAGGCGTTCGAAAAAGACTTTGCCAGCTACTGTCACGCCAAACACGCCATCGGAATCTCGTCCGGTACCGACGCGCTCCTCATCGCGCTGATGGTTCTCGAGCTCCACCCTGGCGATGAAGTCATTGTCCCTGCCTACTCTTTTTTCGCCACCGCGGGAGTGGTTCATCGCGTCGGAGCTGTGCCGGTGTTCGTCGACGTAGAGGCGGAGGGGCTGAATCTTGATCCGGATCTGATTGAAGCGAAAATCACCTCGAGAACCAGAGCGATCATCCCGGTGCACCTCTACGGGCAGACCGCGCAGATGGACCGCATTAACGCGATTGCGAAGAAGCACAACATCGTCGTCATCGAAGATGCAGCACAGGGTGTCGGTGCGGAACTGAACGGCGTGCGTGCAGGTGCGCTCGCTCCCATGGCTGCCTTCTCTTTCTTTCCTTCGAAAAACCTCGGCGCGTTCGGCGACGCCGGTGCCGTGACTACTGATGACGACGATCTAGCCCAGAAGTTGCTCGACTTCCGCATGCACGGGATGCGGCCCAAGTACTACCACAATTACGTAGGCGGAAACTTCCGCATCGATGCGCTCCAGGCCGCGATCCTTCACGTGAAACTCGCCCACCTCGAATCGTGGACCATGGGCCGGCAGAAGAACGCCGCGATCTATGAAAAATTGTTCGCTGAATCCAGCGCCAGCGGCAAAGTCCTGCTGCCGCACACGCTGCCGGAGCGTCGCCACGTCTACAACCAATACATCGTTCGCTTCGACGATGAGCTGGTGCGTGACAAGGTGATGACTGCATTGCGCGCGGAAGAGATCGGCTGTGAGATCTACTATCCGCTCACCCTTCCGCAGCAGGTCTGCTTCAAGGACCTCCCGTCGTCGAGCGACGCTTACCCGGTGTCGGACCGGGCCGCGAAGACATCGCTGGCCATCCCCATCTTTCCCGAGCTGAAAGAATCCGAACTGCAGGAGATTGTCAGGGTCATCGCCTCGGTCCTGTGAGGCGTGTAGTGGCGGCGCGTATCGACATGTAGGGGACGCGCAGCAGCGCGTCCGCAACTCCGTAAGTGGCGAAGACGGCGAGCCGATGTCATCCCGAGCGGAGGTATGGGTGCGAGGGATGGTGTGGCACAGGCAATCCTGCCTGTGGCGGAGTGACAGGTGGAATGTGCCGGGTGCTAAGTCGGGGCCGCGAGCCACAGGCGGGATCGCCTGTGCCACACCATCCCATGGTCCCCACGCTGTAAGTGACGAGCGCGACCCATGTCGTAGATCTCCTCAGTCCCAGCACTCTCTCCGCACGCCACCGACCTCGGCGCGCTCCTCCGGAATGACGTTGCTGAAGTTTTCGAATCGCCACCGGCTAGAATGCATCGCGAATGACTGACCCCAGAAGCATTCTCGTGACCGGCGGCGCCGGTTTCATAGGTTCTCACCTGGTCGACGCACTGATCGCGCGTGGATCCCGCGTCACGGTGGTCGATGATTTCTCCAGCGGAAGTCCAGCCAACCTGCATCCTGATGCTACTTTGATCGAAGGGGATATCTCCCTGGCCGCCACCATGGAACGGCTGGGAAACTTCGACTTTGATGTCGTGCTGCACCACGCCGCGCAGATGGACGTACGCAAGTCGGTCAAAGATTCGGCCGCAGACGCCATGACCAACATCGTCGGCACACTGCGTCTGCTGGAGAAAGCTGCTGCAGCCGGTGCGCGGCGATTCATCTTTGCCTCGACTGGCGGAGCGATCTACGGAGAGCCGCAACACACGCCACAACGCGAGGACCACCCCACCCATCCCAGCTCTCCGTACGGCTGCGCGAAACTGGCAGTCGAGCACTACCTTCGTTACTTCAGCGAAGTGAGAGGGCTGAAGTCGGTGGCGCTCCGTTACGCCAACGTCTACGGCCCCAGGCAGAACGAGGCAGGGGAGGCAGGAGTCATTGCCATTTTCATCGGAAGAATGATGGCCGGCGAGCCGCTGAAGGTGTACGGCTCGGGTGAGCAGACCCGCGATTACGTGTTCATCGATGACGTGGTTCGCGCCAACCTCGCCGCGATCGATGGCGTCTTCCAAGGCGGGTGGAACGTCGGAACGGGCCGTGAGACATCGGTCAACACTCTGATCAGTTCCCTTGCCGCGATCTTGAAATCTGATCCCGTCATCAAGCATGAAGGCCAGAGGCTCGGCGAGCAGTCGCGCAGTGTCATCGACGGCTCGGCGTTCAGAGGCATGGCCAGGCTGCCCGACCCGGTCGCTCTCGATGCTGGATTGCGGAAAACGATCGAATGGTTTCTTGAAGAACGATGATTCCTATTCGTCGTGCCGGAGAGAAAACGGTCGCCTGGACTTCGCGCATTCTGCTGCTGGTCAATGGCATAGCCTTCCTCGCCCAGCTCCTCCTCGGAGCGAACTCTGAGGCCTACATTGCGCGTCTCGGATTCATCCCACTCCGCTTCTTCTGGTCCTTCAGCAACCATGAAATCATCACTGCGGGGTTGCTGCCGTTGATCACTTCCGTCCTGCTGCATGGCGGACCGATTCACCTGATCGGAAACATGATTTACCTCTTCGTCTTCGGAAGTGAAGTCGAGACTCGTTTCGGACCGGCCCGTTTCCTGGCCTTCTACTTCGCTGCCGGAGCTGTCGGCAGCATCGCCCACGGTTTCGTGTTCCCCGAGTCGACCATTCCTTCCATCGGAGCCTCCGGCTGCATCGCCGGAATCCTCGGTGCGTTCCTGGTCCTCTCACCCCTCTCGAGAATCGTGACGCTGATCCCTCTGCTGATCTCCTGGATCGTGCTCGAGCTACCAGCGCTGGTCTTCCTCCCCATCTGGCTTTCGATGCAGTTCATGAACGGATTCTTCGCGCTCGAGGCGGCCCGTAATACACAGGAAGTCGCCGGCGTGGCCTGGTGGTCGCACGTGGGCGGATTCGTGTTCGGCGCGCTGGTGGCCGGACTCTGGCGTCTCGCGCAACGCGGAGTGTCGCGGTTTCCGAAGGACGGAGAGCCGGCGGAAGCCGGTCGTTAGAAATGGAAAGCTCGTACTGCGCGGATCGCACGTTCGGACCGCGCTGCGCGGGCGACTTAGAGAAAGAAACGGATCGCTGAGTATCAGCAGGAGAGCCGTCATCCCGAGTTCGGAATCGGCGCGTGACGCCGGTTTACAGACATGAACGGGTTGCTCCTCGCAGCGAGTAGTCGCCGAGAATCGGAGGTATCGCCCCTGCAAGAACACACGGAGCCCCGGAGGGGGCGGCATCTCTTTAGCCACGGCCGTGAGGCCGTGGACCCGCGCATCGCAACGAATTCAAGAGCCCCGAAGGGGCGGCATCGCGACTTCCGTTCAACTTCCCCGTCGCTGTTATCCGACCACTCAGGTTGGCGAATCGTTCTCGACGAATTCGCTTCAGCTGTTTTCGAGTAAGCGACTCACTTAATTTGAAGATTCTCTGCGCAATGATCTGCTGAACATCACAGCACAGACGAGCTTACACGGAAGTCGCGATGCCGCCCCTCCGGGACTCGGAATCATCGTCGTTACGATTCGAGGCCCCAAGGCCTCACGGCCTGGGCTATTTCGATGCCGGGCCTCCGGCCCTCAAAGGCAGCCCTCGCAACGATATTCAGACACCCGTTCATTAGAAGCGGTGGGATGGGTGGGTGCGAGGGATCTACGCACAGGGACCGAGCTTGAAATCATGAGCGCGACCCTTGCCCGTAGATTCCTCAGTCGCAGTCCTCTCTGGTTGGATCCGAGCACGGCGCGCTCCTTCGGAATGACGTCGCTACATCCTTCACGTTCCTGAGGGTCAGACCCGCAGGTAGTCTGCTCGCCATAGCTTGATTCGCTGCTTGATCTCTTTGGTGTTCTTCACTGTTCCGGAGAGAACTTCCTGCGTCAACTCGGCAAGCTGCTCGTCGCTGCAGAAGCGGAGGGTCACCAGCTGGCGCGGGGTGAGTCGGTCGATTTCCGTCTTCGGCGCCTGCGAGAGCTGCTGGATCCTCAGCCTCTCTTCGAGTCGGATCACCCGATCCTGCACTTTCAGGGCGTAAGATCTCGGCAGGATAGAGAGCGTGAGCAGCCCGATAGCGAACAGTAATTGCCAGCTGCTCCACAAAGAAGGTGTTCGAACGAGCAGAGTCACCGCGACAACGACGTTGATCACCATAATCGGTATGACGAAGAAATGGAACGGCGGGTGAAAGCGGCGGTGATTGGCGAAGTTCTGGTCCATACGAAGTGTCGCTCCTTCGACGCAGCCTCAGCGCAGGTCGACGTCTGGTCTCATTTTGCCGCGTAATCTGGAGAATTCTTGAGAAAAGAGAGAAATCGTTTACCGAAGGCGGCCCGACGACAGGCTCACATGGAACGGAGCGGCCTGATTGCCAATGCACCAGTCTCTCAGACCCTGCCCGATGAGCCGGAGGGCGAAGTCGTACGCGAAGGTCGAGTGGTTCACGTCTCGAAGAAGAGTTGCCGCGTGCTGACGAATGAAATCATCATCGACTGTGCGATTCCACCGGAGATCGCCGCGGTGCAGAAGTCGGCCATCGCAGTGGGTGACGAAGTCGTCATCGGACGGCGAAGCGACAACTCGGCAGTCATCGATGAGATCCTTCCCCGCCGGACGTTTCTTTCAAGGCCCGATCCGCACCTGCGTGGACTCGAGCGACTGGTCGCGGCGAACGTCGACCTGGTCGTACACGTGGCCTCGATCGTCCGCCCCCCGCTGCGTCCCCGATTGATCGATCGTTACCTTCTGGCAATCCAGCGCGGGGGCGCCTCGCCACTGATCTGCATCAACAAATACGACCTGCGCGACACAGACGAGGCCAGAGCGGAACTCGCTGCTCTCGAACCGTACCTGCAGATCGGTGTACCGTTCATCTTCTGCTCAGCGAAAGACGACAGCGGAATCGCGCAGTTGAAATCCGCGCTGAAAGGGAATTTCTCGGTGTTCGTTGGACACAGTGGCGTCGGAAAATCTTCGCTGCTCAACGCCCTCGATCCCACCCTCGCACTCCGGACGAACGAGGTGAGTAATCTGAGCAGCACGGGCCGGCACACCACCACCGCTTCGACACTCTACCGTCTCGGCGAAAACACACTGATCATCGACACGCCCGGAATCCGCGAATTCGGTTTATGGGCGCTCGACGCTGAGACCTTACGCGGCTACTTCCACGAGTTCGATGAATTCACGTCATCCTGCAAATTCAACGACTGCACCCACACGCACGAGCCGCGCTGCGCGGTCAAAGACGCGGCTGCATCCGGACTGATCTCCACCTTCAGATACGAGACGTATCTCAGACTGCTCGCAGAAATCGGCGGCTGACGACCCACAAGCGCCGCGTGTGGATCACAGGATTCCAGCCTGTGACTGGACCCCTGGAATCCGCTGATGACTTACGTCGAGAAGCAGATCTGTGTGGCACAGGCAATCCTGCCTGTGAGGCCGAGAAGTGAGTTCAGGACCCGCTCGTCGATGTTTCACTCATGTCCTCGCAGGTCACCGATCGCAGCGGCATATCGATTACCCGGAATGAAATCGTGCTTCGAATTCAGTTCGTCGCGTCACAGGCAGGATTGCCTGTGCCACACAACCGCGTCCCGTCGCGCTTCATCCTTCTGCGTTCTGCGTTCATCAGCCCCGGGCCCTACATCACACTGCCTGCCGGCAGGGCCCGAAGCATGGCTCGAATCTGCTGGTACTGGGAGCCCGTTTCGTTCTGCGCGTCGGTGTCGAAGTTCTTGTTTTCGAAAATCTGCTCGGCATCCTTCCGGACTGCGGCGAGTTCGTCTTCACTGAACTCCGATTCGGCAAGATCATCAATGCGGATAATCATCGCCGAGAGCGGCCGCAACCAGGCGAAGAATGGATCGTTCATGACCAACGCCAGAACTTCGTAGCTGTTCTTCGCCTGGCCATGCTTCGCGCTGTACTCCTCACGCGCAGAATCGAGTAGCGCTTTGTGAAAGTTCATCAGCGCCCGCGCCAGCTGATCGAGAAGTTCCCGGGAAGTCGTCCGATCGATATCCATAAGAGGTCATTTTATCCCGCAGAGCCATGAAGCGCGTTCTTCTTCTCATCGAGATCGACCACCTCTGCAAGAGTCGACGGGCAGTTGGTACGGATCGTGTGAGATCCGTTCTCCTCGAGGACTCGATGAGCGAAAATCACTTGAGCTGTGCGAGGTGCGGAGGCGAAGTTCCGCAGGAGTCACGCTTCTGCCCCCACTGCGGAACAGCGATGCCTGCGTTCCAGACCGGACAGGTCGTCAACGAGAAATACGAGGTGATCTCCCGACTCGCTGATGGCGGGATGAGCGAGGTCTACAAGGTTCGCCACATTCACCTCGACGAAATCCGCATCATCAAGGTCATGCGGTCGGCGGCCTCAGCTGACCAGGATCAGCTGAAGCGCTTCCGCGATGAAGCGAAGCTGGCCACGATCATTCGTCACCCGAACGTAGCCACGCTCCATGACTTCGATCGACTACCCGACGGCAGCTACTACATGGTCTGGGAGTTTCTGGCAGGAGTCAGCATCCAGCAGTGGATGATCAAGCATGGAGCGATGCGGCCGGTCGACGCCATCAACATCGCTCAGCAGGTCCTGTACGGACTCGAAGCCATCCACGACGCCGGCGTGGTCCACCGCGATATATCACCCGACAACATCATGCTGCTGGGCGCATCAGCCGACGAGAAGACCGACCTCTCCGGCGTGATGGTGAAGGTCATCGACCTCGGCATCGCCAAGCGGCTCGAACTCACAGCCAGCGGCCTGAAAACCGAGACCGGCACATTTCTCGGTAAAGCAAAATACGCGTCCCCCGAACAGGCTGGCCTCCTCGCTCCGGGCGAGAGCATCGACCGCAGAAGCGACCTCTACTCCCTCGGAGTGACCCTGTACGAAATGCTCGCTGGTCGCGCGCCTTTTCAATCGGGAAGCTCGGACGGATATCTCGCCAAACACATTCACGAGCAACCCGCCACGGTCAGTGTCACCACCGGTACCGATTTCCCAGAGGGTCTCGAGGATGTGCTGCGTCGCGCACTCGAGAAAAATCGCGAGCAGAGATTCGACTCGGCAGCCGACTTTCGAGCGGCTCTCGAAGCCGTGCGTCCGAGCCTGCAGGATCTGACACCGGCAGCCGTTTCGGCTGCAGCATCACCTGCGGCCGATGTAAACCTTCTCGAGCGAACCGAAGTCGTACCGCTGCCACCCCGCTCATCGATTCAAGCGGAAGCGAATCCTGCGTCCCCTGCGCATGCCACCCCGAACCTGCGCGCACCGTCAGGGCCCACCACTGCGGCGGCGGTGACAGCAGCACAGTCGACGAATCACGTGAAGAGCCGCAGCGCGCCACCATGGTGGATCTTCCTCATGGTGATCGCTGCAGCCGTTGGTCTCTGGGCGTTTTTGCGACCTCGATCTGAGCCGGAACGCCAGAAGCCGGCGTCGACCGTGTTGTCGAACAGCCGGACCGGCAGTGGAGTCGAGCAGGCGAAGAAAAGGGAACTCGAGACCGTAGAGGAAGGCACTGTCGAAGCCTCGGACGCTCCTTCGGAATTCGCTGTTCGAGAGGAGGAAGTTGAACCCGCCAGGACGAAACCAGCTGAGGTCCGGGATGCGGAAGTCCGGGAGGCTCGCAGCAACGGACTTCTGAGTGCCAGCGAGGCCTCCGCAAGGCTTCTCGCTTTCATCCGATCGCGAGACTACTACGATTTGCAGCCTGGCTGTCTGACGACTGGCAGTCCCATCTTCCGCAACGTCGGCTACACCATCACTGTCATAACGCGTCGCTGCGAGGAGCAGTCCGAGGAAGGAAGAATCGTCGGGAACTGGCGCGTCGACGCGAAGAGCGGTGAGATCTTCGTCCGCAATCGCAGCGCACGCTACGTGCGTCCCTGACGATTGTCGATTTCCAGCAGGAAAGGGCCGCGCCACGGAAATTGTGTGGCACAGGCAATCCTGCCTGTGAGGCGCTGCATGGTATTCAACGCAATGGCATGGTTCGACTGACACTCCGCCACAGGCAGGATTGCCTGTGCCACACAATTTCGTGGGCTGGGCCTCCCCCGGTCTTGCTTAAGGGTTTGTGCTGAGGTAAGAAGAGTCCATGGGCGACCTCAAGAAACTTCTTCAACAAAACCGCGAGTGGGCGACGGACATCGCCGCACGAGATCCGCAGTTTTTCGCGCAGCTTTCCATGCAGCAGGCGCCGAAGTATCTCTGGATCGGCTGCTCGGACAGCCGGGTGCCGGCCAATCAGATCGTCGGCCTGATGCCGGGCGAGATGTTCGTTCATCGCAACATCGCCAATCTGGTGGTGCACACGGATCTGAACGCTCTCTCTGTAATCCAGTTCGCAGTCGACATACTCAAGGTGCGTCACATTATTGTCTGCGGGCACTACGGATGTGGAGGTGTAATGGCCGCGATGCGCAATTTGAAACTGGGACTGTGCGACAACTGGCTGCGACATGTGCAGGACGTTCGCTGCACGCACCAATCGCAGCTCGATGCGCTGCCGACCGAGGATGAACAGATCAGCCGCCTCTGCGAACTGAACGTCATCGAGCAGGTGGCAAATGTCAGCGAAACCACTGTGATTCGTGACGCCTGGGAGCGGGGTCAGGAGTTGTCGGTGCATGGATGGATTTACGATCTGCATGATGGACTGCTTCGAGACCTGGCCATGAGCGTGAGTACCGACGCAGACATCGCCATTTGCTCGGAAGCAGCCGTGTCGATGAATCGGACCTGACGACCCACTGCAGTGCCGCGGCGGCGCCGAGTTGCTCCCGGTAGGGGCGAGCTGCGCTCGCCCGCTCTCCCGGTCGTTCGTAAAGAAGCATCGGGAGAGCCGTCACTGAAAGGGCGCCCATGCCGTAGAGACTGCTGCGAATCCGATCGCCAGCGTAGGTCGTATTCTCAGGTGATGCGGAAGACAGCACGTCCGCTATGTAAGGGGAACCGAATGCCATTTCTCAAGACAACTTCCGAGCCGTCCACAGAGATCTACTACGAGGACACCGGGGGCAAAGGAAAAACCATCGTACTGATTCACGGCTGGCCGTTGAGCCAGCGCATGTGGGAATCGCAGATCAACGTTCTACGGGAGGCTGGATTTCGCTGCATCTCCTACGATCGTCGCGGATTCGGAAACTCTGGCAAGCCTGCCGGAGGATACGACTACGACACATTCACGTCGGATCTTCACGACCTGCTGGTTACTCTGGACCTGCAGGATGTGACGTTGGCCGGATTCTCGATGGGCGGCGGTGAGGTGGCTCGTTACTTCGGCCTATACAACGGAGAGCGAGTGTCGAAAGTCATGATGCTGGGCGCGGTGCCACCATTCCTGATGAAGACTGCCGACAATCCGGAGGGCGTCGACAAATCCGTATTCGATGGTCTGCTCGACGGTGCGAAGAAGGATCGCGTGAACTTCTTCGCTGGCTTCTTCAAGAAGTTCTTCAACCTCGACAAGCACAAGCACGCCATCAGTGAAGACATGCTGCTGGCCACGAAAACGATTGCATGGGGCGCCTCACCACTGGCAACGCAGGAATGTATCAAGGCCTTCGGCTTTACAGATTTCCGGACTGATCTTGCGAAGATCAAGGTACCCACACTCGTCGCGCACGGCGACAGCGATCAGATCGTGCCGTTCGAGGTGTCAGGCAAGCGCACGGCGGCCATGATTGCCGGCAGCCGCCTCGAAGTCTTCAAGGACGCACCCCACGGATTCGCAGCCACACACGGAGAGCAACTATCCGACCTGATGGTGGAGTTCATGAAGTCGTAAGGGTGCGTTAGAAGCGGCCGAGGGCCGAGGGCCGGGGGCCGGAGTAGAGCCGGTGAGCGGGTTTGGAGATGGCGTGAACTTACGGCGTCCCGTCACAGGCAGGATTGCCTGTGCTCGACAGGTCTTTTATCGAGATCGAGAGCGGGACGAAGTCCAGCGCGAGCGGCACACGCACAGCCGAAACGGTAGCGTGATCAAACGGGGTCAGATGCGAGGCGGAGCGAGGTCGGATGGTGAGGCGTGGCCTAAGCC
>JBKJUK010000307.1:0-3385 GCA_046590705.1 Thermoanaerobaculia bacterium | reverse complement strand
CGCGCCTCTGTTTGCGCAAGGTAACGCTGACGGTCGCGAATCCCGAGTCGCGTGGGAAAGCGGGCCAGCGGCTCGTTCGCTCTGGTGAGCCTGTTGCGCATGGCCCGGGCCTGCGTTTCCACCACTCGGAAAAGTGACACCCGTCTGCGTTGCAAACGGTCGCGCGATGCTGCGATCCGCGCAGGTACACGTCCGAGTCCGTCGGAAGATGCGAAGTGCCGCAACTCGTTTCGGTAGAGACGAACTCTCGACTCCACCAGATGTCTGATGCGACGCACGGAATGATCAATCTGCGTACAGAGATCTGCTTTCGCGCGAATGACAATCTCCGCTGCGGCTGACGGAGTCGGTGCACGAAGATCCGAGACGAAATCGGCGATCGTAAAGTCCGTCTCGTGACCTACGCCGGAGATGATGGGGATGGGACAATCTGCGATGGCCCTAGCGACGATCTCTTCGTTGAAGGGCCAGAGATCTTCGATGGATCCTCCGCCCCTGCAGAGAATGATCACGTCATGCTTCTGCCATCTCGAGAGGTTTCGCAGAGCCCGCGCGATCTCACCCGCCGCAGCGTTACCCTGCACCCTCACCGGATAAATCTGCACACTCAGGCCGTCGAAACGCCGGCGCAACACATTCAGGACATCGCGCACCGCAGCGCCGGTAGGGCTGGTAATCACGGCGATCCTCTCGGGAAGCATCGGCAGCGCTTTCTTCCGAGTGACATCGAACAGACCCTCCGACGCAAGCCTCTGCTTGAGCTGTTCAAAGGCCAGCTGCAGCGCACCAACGCCGGCAGGCTCGGCGGAATCCGCAACGAGTTGCAACTGCCCGCGCTGCGTGTAGATGTTGAGCCGGCCGCGAAGGATCAACTTCATCCCATTCTCGATCCGGAAGCGGAGCGCCCTGGCGAACAGGTCGAACATCACTACCGAGATCTGCGAGCGCGCATCCTTGATCGAGAAATAGCAGTGACCCGTAGCCGCACGAGTGAAGTTCGAAACCTCACCCTCGACATAAAGATCGCGATAACCGCTGAGGGTGTCGTTCACTTCGACGAGGAGAGCGCTGACGGAGAGGATTTTCATGGGAATGGAGAATGCCGAATGGAGAATGGAGAATGATTCACGTCAAAGGCACTGCCGCGCGAGCAGTAAACATTCTCCATTCAGCATTCTCCCTTCTCAGTCTGTCATCGGTCCACTCGCTCGTCCTTCGATGAACTGCTGGACGATCGGATTCCTGGAGGCCTGAAACTCCTCGGGGGAACCTTGTTCGATGATCCTTCCCTCGTGGAGCATGGCCACGCGGTTGGCGATCTTGAACGCGACTTTCATGTCGTGAGTGATGGTGATGGTGGTCGTGTTCAGCGTGCGATCCATCTCCACGATCAGTTCAGCGATGACATCACTGATCACCGGGTCGAGTCCCGTGGTCGGCTCGTCGAAGAGAAGAATCATCGGTTCGAGCGAGATGGCGCGCGCAAAGCCGACGCGCCTGCGCATTCCTCCCGAGAGTTCCGACGGCTTCCGCTTCTCCACTTTCGGCATGTGAACGAGTTCGAGACACTCATGAACTCGATCGGCAATCTGCTTCTGGGTCATTTTCGTGTGGCGACGCAGCGGGAAGGCGATGTTCTCGAACACATTCATCGAGTCGAAGAGCGCACCTTCCTGAAAGCTCATGCCGAATCGTCGACGGAACTGGTTGAGCTCCACGGTGCGCATGCAGCAAAGATCCTGACCATCGACGACAACATGTCCCTTATCCGGCTTGATCAATCCGATGATGTGTTTGAGCGTGACGCTTTTGCCGGTGCCCGACCCACCGACAATCACCACCGACTCACCCCTTGCGACTGTGAGCGACATCCCTCGCAGCACCCGCTTTTCAGCGAAGGACTTCTGCACATCGCGCATCACGATGACCGGTTGCTGCGGATCTTCAGGTTCAGCAGTCATCAGAAGAAGATCTTGGTCATGAAAAAGTCACTCAACAGAATGATCAGTGACGCTGTCACAACGGCACTAGTGGTGGCCTTCCCGACACCCTCGGCACCACCTCGGGTGAAGTAGCCTTTCACGCAGCCGGTGAGTGTGAGGATGAGTCCGAAAACAACAGCCTTGATGACGCCGACATAGAGATCCTCGAGCGTAAGGAACTGATAGGTATTCTCGAGATACACCGACTCGTTGCCGCCGAGCAGCTTCACCACTACCAGATATCCGCCGTAAACGCCGAGCGCATCTCCGAGGATGGTGAGAAGCGGGAGCATGGTCATGCCGGCGATCACGCGCGGAACGAAAAGATACTGAATCGGATTCGTGGCCAGTGACTCGAGCGCGTCGATCTGCTCGGTCACGCGCATGGTCCCGATCTCTGCAGCCATTGAGGAACCGACCCGGCCGGTGACCATCAGTCCGCACAAAACCGGTGAGAGCTCACGCAACATGGCCAGAGCCACCACACTACCGACAAAATCTTCGGCGTGGACCCGCGCAAAACCGCTGTAGGCCTGCAGGGCCATGACCATGCCGGTGAACATAGTGGTAAGCATGACCACCGGGATCGAGTCGTACCCAACCCGCACCATCTGCCGGATCCACTCCTTGAACTCGTAAGGAGGGCGGACGCTCCAGAGCATGGTGCGCCAGAGCATCTGAAACCAGAGCCCGGTCTGTTCGAAAACGCCAATGAAGGCGACGCCGATTCTGTGGAAGAACGCAGTCACGCCGACATTGTAGTGTGTGGGGGGGGACGCGGAGAACTGATGAACGCAGAACGCAGAAGGATGAAAGGCGTCGAACGGACGTGCCGTCATTCCGAGCGGCGGGATGGGTGGGTGCGAGGAATCTACGCGCGTTGATCGCGCTGTGAATCACGAGCGCGACCCTTGCGCGTAGATTCCTCAGTCGCACCCGGACTCTGATTCACGGTCGCCCGCTGCGTGCTCCTTCGGAATGACGATGAGCCTTGATTAATCATCGGCAGCCAGTCGTCGTTGCTCAGGAGTTCCATAAACATCAAACAGGTCAATCCATAAGGGATTCATCCGTTCTATGAGAACAACTTTCTTCTCACGCCGATATCCCTTGATCTGCGTTTCGCGGGCGATCGCAGCGCGAACTGATGTGGTCTCCTCGAAGTACAGCAGCTGCGTCACTCGATATCGTTTGGTAAAGCTGGCTTCGTCGCCTGAACGATGCTGGAGAACTCGGCGAGTCAGATCGCCAGTCACGCCGACGTAGATCGTTCCGGACCGACTTCCCAGAATGTAAACGAAGTAAAGCTTCACCAAAGAAGCGTACCTCGGTCCGTTCTCGAAATTGCACAGCGCAGAGGGTGGGTGGAGTGCGATTTCTACAGCAGGTGGATTTCAGCGGAC
>JBKJUK010000225.1:0-10857 GCA_046590705.1 Thermoanaerobaculia bacterium | reverse complement strand
CTTACTTCATCGTTCTGCGTTCTGCGTTCTGCGTTCATCAGCATGGTGAGCGCAGCGCGCATGACCAGCCAACCTTGCCAGGCCGATTCCCCCGATTCAACGAGCGCGGGACCGCCTCTTGCTTGACAGGCGGGAGACGGGTCGTTAGATTGGCCCGCTCCGATGCAGGAGATGGACGGGGTGTAGCGCAGCCTGGTAGCGCACCTGCTTTGGGAGCAGGGGGTCGGAGGTTCGAATCCTCTCGCCCCGACCAATATCCTCCTGCAGCGGTTAGAATGCGCCGTTTTTCCACCTGCGTGGAGCGACGGTAAGTCTCGAATGGTGGGCATAGTTCAGTCGGTTAGAACGTCGGATTGTGGTTCCGAAGGTCGAGGGTTCGAGACCCTCTGCCCACCCCATTTTTCGGAATGGAGAATGTAGAATGCAGAATGGAGAATGCCTGACACTCCCCTGCATTCTTCTTGCTTGCTACGCATTCAACATTCTCCATTCGACATTCTCCATTCTCCTGCCCGTAGCTCAGTCGGATAGAGCAACAGCCTTCTAAGCTGTGGGTCGTTGGTTCGATTCCAACCGGGCAGACCAATTCGCGAGCGGCGCGCCATTTCCACCACGATCGCGGTGCCGGTCCTCTACCATGGCGCCGAGTTAGCTTCAGCCGAAGCGTCGGGTCGGGATGCGCGCGCTGATGGGTCCAGTTCCGGTGGCTGCGCGCTTCGCGCTGACCACCGGCTACCCTCGATGCGCGCCTCCGGCGCGTGAACGAGGTCGCGAGCGCCCCTGTCCGGATCGCGCTCGTGCCGAGCTACGTTGCTGCATAAACGTACGTGCAGCGCGCCGGAGGCGCGGCAGAAGGTAGCCGGTGGTAAGCGCGGAGCGCGCAGCCACCGGTTCTCGAGCGCGCGGAATGAGTGCGCCCCGGCAGGGGCGCCAGAGGAGATTCGATCCCTGCACACTCGTGAGTTTTCATTACCTCTTCGCCCAAATGCCAAATGACCGTACGGTCTTCAGGGTCAGACGCGGCGACGACATCATCGCGCTTAGCGCGAGCTCTCCAACTCGAGGCCGAAGATTTATGAGACAGTCCGTGCTGCGCGTCCCTACACCTCCGGCGAGCGCCCCGGTTTTACGGCTCTCGTAGGCCCCGGAGTCACGAACCGCGTGAATCTCAGCGACGCGCCGACTCAGACTTTCTTACTTCATCGTTCTGCGTTCTGCGTTCGTCAAATCAGCTGGCAAAGGCCTGGTTGCAGTGATCGCAGTAGTACATCTGACCTTCGATCTTTCGCATGGTCGATCTGCGGCCGCAGCTCGGGCACTTCGGAGTATTCGGGTCAGCCGGCGGTGCCTTCTTTTTCGCTTTGCTCATTCGCTCCTCGGTGACTTCCCGTGGTCGCAGCCTGATGAACTGCGTAAAGACCCTGAACAATCACGGCTCCACGGTTGGTCGGGGAAGGGCTGGGCAGGCAGTGACCAACCGTAGAAGCCGTGACGAGGCGTTGCGTACAGCGGGCTAAGTGTACCGCAACCAGCGCACCAGTTCAGGAATCGTCGGTTTCTTTCCGTACATGAGAATGCCGACCCGGTAAATCTTCGACACGATCCAGACCATGAAAAGAATGGTCACGATCATGAGAACGATGGAAAGCGCGACCTGCCAGGCTGGCGGCATCTGGATGGCGATGCGCAGGTACATGATGATCGGGGAGAAAAACGGGAACAGCGACAGACTGGTGGCCAGCGTTCCGTTCGGATTCTTCATGACCGCCGCGATGCAGATGATGGGGACCACCAGCATCATGTTGGCGAGGCCGACCATCTGCTGCGCGTCCTCATCGGAATTGAACATGGAGCCGATGCCTGCGTAAATGGTGGCAAAGAGAAAGTATCCGAGAATGAAGTAGACCGGGAAGAATGCCAGCACCGCGCCGTTGATTTTCGGAATGAAGTCGGTGGAGATCGAGAGGCCTGCGGCAATCGAAGGTGCAGTGAAGAGAAGCAGGAAGAAAGCCCAGATGCTGATCTGCGTCAGACCGACGGCTCCGATTCCGAAGATTTTTCCCATCATCAGTTCGAACGGTTTCACGCTCGAGACGATGACTTCGACAATGCGGTTGGACTTCTCCTCGAGAACTCCCTTGAGCACGTAGATTCCGTAGAAGAGAAGTGAGAAGTAAATGAACATGACCAGCATGATCGCCATGATCACGGCCGAGGCGCCGCTCTCACGCTTCTTCGGGTCGTTGGTGGCTTTCTGGACGTCCAGTTCGACCCGTTTGGTAGCGCTTCCGATCTGCTGCGTGGAGAGACCCATCTTCGACAGACGGTACTTTGTGACGGCCTGTCGCAGCCGGCCGGTGAAATTGTCTGCGCTCAGGGCGCTGGAGGGGTTGCGAGCGAAGTAAATCATTTCGTCGCCAGCAAGCAGTTTCGGATCGACGATCAGGTATCCCTGCAGCTCGCCTTTCTCGGAGCGATCATTCAGGTTCTGGCGCAGCTGGTCGTCCGACCTTCCGTTGATCGGTTCGAGAACGACCGGCGGAAGCTTTTCGCTCCCCTTGCCCCCGGTGAAGGTCTGCTTCACGACCGGGAAAAAGTCCCCCGCTCGGTCAACGATGACGACCGGCTCAGGACTCTGCTTGGACATGTAGGCCAGCAAGCTGGGGAGAATCATGGTCGCGCCGAGAAACAGCGGGACGAGCGCGGTGGAGAGCCAGAAACCCTTGGTGCTCACGCGGGTGAGGTACTCGCGCTTCAAAATCGGCCAGATTTTCGAGGACTTCCTCATGCAACCTCCGTTTCCATCTTGCGGGCTTCGGTATCGTCGCCGACGACGCTCACGAAGATCTCTTCGAGCGATGCTTCATGCGGAACGACACTCTCGAGATCAAAGGTCGAAGTCGCGCCACGAAGAAACTCACTGCGGCTCTGTTCCGGCGCCAGTTCGACATGCACTTCGTTCCCTTCCAGGGCAGCCACCTCGAGCACGCCAGGCAGGGCCCGCAGATGCTCGACGTCGCCGCTCCCGTGAATGACCAGACGATTCCCGGAGAATCGTCGCTTCACCTCTTCGATTGTGCCGCTCAACACCACACGTGAGCGATTCACCAGGGCAATCTCATCGCAAAGCCGCTCGGCGTGTTCCATCACGTGGGTAGACATGACCACGCTCTTGCCCTTGTCGCGATACTCCATCAGAAGTTCGCGCAGCACGCGGGCGTTCACGGGATCGAGACCGGAAAAAGGCTCGTCCAGAATCAGAATCTCAGGCTCATGGATGACGCAACCGATGAACTGAATCTTCTGCTGCATTCCTTTCGACAATTCTTCCACTTTCTTCAACGACCATTCGGTGAGATCGAGCCGTTCCAGCCAGTGCACCGACTTTGCGCGGGCATCCTTTCCGGTGAGCCCGCGGATTTCGCCGAGAAAAATGAGGTGATCCAGTACCTTCATCTTGCGATACAGGCCGCGCTCTTCAGGTAGATAGCCGATCAGGCTCGACGAGCCTTCCGTGCTCGGTTTACCGAGAATCGAAATCGTCCCGGAGTCAGGCACGGTAATATTCATGATCATCCGGATGGTGGACGTCTTACCGGCCCCGTTCGGTCCCAGGAGACCGAAAATCGTCCCGGGCCTGACAGAGAATGAGATGTCGCTGACGGCCACGAACTCTCCATACTTTTTGGAGATATGTTCGACCTGCAGGGATGGATTGCCACTATTCACGAAGCCTCCTGGGTTGCGAGCAGATACGAAAGTCAGCGAAGTTGGTTGCTTTCAACAGTGCACAACGCTGGACGTCGGCACTCTACAGCCGTTCAGCCCGTTGTGATCGAAGTGCCAGCGCGAAGGTCGCGGTGGTAGGGGCGAGCTGCGCTCGCCCGCTCCCTCGGCCGTTGGATGGAGTGCACCGGGGAGCGGGCGCGCGCAACGCGCCCCTACATAGAGTCCTGGAAGACTGAAGATCCATCACGGCTCGCGTGCGCTTGCTCTATTCACGGAGGGGCGCTAGAATCCGCGACCGCGCCTGGCTTCTGGCGGAATGCAGTCGTTTCGCCCGCGGTTCAGAAGCTCGAAATTGCACCCATAGCTTAATTGGATAGAGCATCTGACTACGAATCAGAAGGTTCCAGGTTCAAGTCCTGGTGGGTGCACCAAGTTGATCATCCTTCCGGCGGGCAGAACAGCCCGCCGTTGTACTCTTTGAGAATGCGGGAAAGTGACTGGATGCGGGCAGCGTTCGAGCTCGCAGCGGAAGCTGCAGCGGACGGCGAGGTACCGATCGGTGCGGTGGTCGTGGATTCGGACGGCGTCATCATCGGACGTGGTCGGAACCGGCGCGAGTCGGGCGATCCACTGGGCCACGCCGAAATCTACGCGATCCGCGAAGCGGCAGCCGCGATCGGCGGCTGGCGGCTGAGCGGAACAACCCTGGTGGTGACCCTGGAGCCTTGCGCCATGTGCGCCGGAGCCATCGTCAACGCCAGGATCGAGCGATTGATCTTCGCCGCAGCCGATCCGAAGGCAGGCTTCTGTGGCTCGCTCGGGAATCTGGTGCAGGATGCACGCTTGAATCACCGGGTCGAGCTGACCGGCGGATTCGAAGCAGAACAGTCCCGGGAACTTCTTCAGACGTTCTTTAAAAATTTGCGTCGCGCCTAGCGCGGCTACGACTCGCGGAGAGATGGCAGAGTGGTTGAACGCGGCGGTCTCGAAAACCGTTATACCGGTAACGGTATCGGGGGTTCGAATCCCCCTCTCTCCGCCATATTGACCGAATGGAGAATGTCGAATGGAGAATGTCGAATGTGAACAGCGCTCTGTTTTCACATTCTCCATTCTGCATTCTCCATTCTGCATTCTTTTCCGGAGAGATGGCCGAGTGGCTTAAGGCGCACGCTTGGAAAGCGTGTGTAGGGTTAAACCTACCGTGGGTTCGAATCCCACTCTCTCCGCCATTTTGATTGGAGAATGTTGACCGAATGGAGAATGTTGAATGGAGAATGGAGAATGTGAAAGGCGCTCGTAACGACGTCCGCTTTACACTCTCCATTCTGCATTCTCCATTCTCCATTTCGCCGAAGGCGATCGCAGTGAGTCCGGGTCCTGTGCAGTGAACACTGCCGAACCTCGTCAGGTCCGGAAGGAAGCAGCGATAAGGCGGTTGTTCGCGTGCTGCAGTCAACCTGGGCTCTCTGGAATTGCTTACCGAATCAAGAATGGAGAATGGAGAATGCAGAATGGAGAGTGAAAGACCACACGGTTCCCGCCGTTCAACATTCTCCATCCCCCCTTCTCCATTCTCCATTCAAAAATGAGTTATCAGGCTCTAGCCAGGAAGTACCGCCCTCAGACGTTTCGCGACATCATCGGCCAGCCGACGATCGTCAGAACGCTGCAGAACGCCATCGACCAGAAGCGCATTCATCACGCTTACCTGTTCTCCGGTGTCCGCGGAATCGGAAAGACCACCTCAGCCCGGATTTTCGCCAAGGCCCTCAACTGCGTGAAAGGGCCCACCATCGAGCCCTGTAACGAGTGCTCGACGTGTCGTGAGATCACTGAGGGAATCGACCTCGACGTCCGAGAAATCGACGCCGCGACCTACACGCAGGTCGACAACATCCGCGAACTGCGCGAGATCACTCAGTTTCAGCCCGCCCGCGACCTCTACCGCATTTTCATTATCGATGAAGCGCACATGCTCTCCAGCGGCGCCTGGAACGCTCTACTGAAACTGATCGAAGAACCGCCGCCGCACGTGGTCTTCATGATGGCCACCACGGAGATACACAAGGTTCCGGCCACGATCCTCAGTCGCGTGCAGCAGTTTGCGCTGCGTAAAATCACCGTCCCCGAAGTTGCTGACCGGCTCGAGGAGATCTGCAGCGCGGAGAACATTGAGGCCGAGCGGGCAGCTCTGGAGATGGTGGCCATGCGAGGCGAAGGCAGTGTTCGCGACTCGCTGTCCCTGCTCGATCAGGTTGTGGCCTTCACCGGCCGCGCCATCACCATGCAGGACGTAAACGACGTCCTTGGACTCTCGGACGATCACTTTCTCAACCGCCTTCTCACTGCAGTGAATGATGGCGATGCAGCGGTCGTGATCGACACACTCGAAGAAGCGGCCGAGGGTGGGCGCGATTTCAAACTGCTCTTCCGCGACGTACTCTCGCATCTTCGCTCGATGCTCTTCATCCGCTCCGGCGCGCGCGCCTCAGAGTCGGCCGACACGGCCTCCGGAAAACAGCTGCACGATCTCGCTGCACGTTTCGAATACAGCGAGCTGCTGCGAATTCTGAATCTCCTGCTCAAGGACGATGAACTGGTGAGTCGCAGTGAGTATCAGAGGCTGGCCGTGGAAATAGCGTTCCTGAAGGCCACCACCCTTCCACGTCTGCGTCGAGTCGAAGAAGAATTGAAGGCCGGCGGCAGTCCTCAGTCAGGTGGCAGTGGCTCTTCGCGACAGGTAATCGCGCCGAAGGTTGCCAGGAGGTTGGCTCCTGTCAGCGAAGCCCCTGAGCTTTCTACTGCTCCAGTTCGAGAGCAGAAGCAGGAGAGACCTAACGCACCAGAAGCGACACCCGCACAGCGGAGCGGCCCGAAGGTCGCGACGGAGGACCTCGAGGCGGAGTTCGTGGCCCGGGTTCGCGCCGATCGCAAGCTGCTGGCAAGCTATCTCGATCAGGCCGCCGGCGTGCAATTCGGTTCCGGGGCGGTCACCATCAACTTCGATCCCTCGAACAATTTTGCGTATGAATATCTCGCCAACGCTGAGCAGCAGCGTTACCTCGAACAGATCGCCACACAGTTGACTGGTGAACCGATGCGTGTCGATGTGCGGAAAGGTCCGGGCCGCGCACCTGCCTCGCCGAAAGGCGGCGCCCAGGAAGTTGCCGACTCTCAACCTGCAGACGATCCTCTTCTCAAGGCGTTTGCCCGTCATCTCGGCGGCGAGATCGTTGCAGGTTCACCAGGAAAAAGTTCGGAGGATCGATGAACATCAAGCAGCTGATGAAGCAAGCGCAGCAGATGCAGGACCAGATGCAGAAAAAGATGTCCGAGGTAAAAGTCGAGGGCACGGCAGGTGGCGGAATGGTCAAGGCGACCATGGGTGGCTCGAAAGAACTGATTGCCATCGAGATCGACAAGGAAGCGGTGGATCCGAACGACATCGAGATGTTGCAGGACATGATCGTTGCCGCTGTGAACGACGCTACCCGTAAGGTCGACGAATCGATGCAGTCCCAGCTCGGCGGAATGACCGGCGGAATGAAGATGCCTGGTATGTTTTAGTCGCGCCCGAACTGCTAACAAGGATACAGGCCGCGTACCTGCAGAATGACCGCTCCCCCACTAGCGAACCTCATCAATGAGCTGACCAGGCTTCCGGGCATCGGCGGAAAATCCGCGTCTCGCCTCGCCTATCACATCCTGAAGCGCTCCACCTCGGATGCAGAGGCACTCGCCCACGCCATCCTCGAGGTGAAACTGAAAATTTTCCGCTGCAGGATCTGTAACAACATGACCGATGTCGATCCCTGCTCGATCTGCGGAGATCCGCGGCGCGATCAGTCGGCGATCTGCGTAGTCGAGGAAGCATTCAACATCCCGACAGTGGAAGCCTCGCGGGATTTTCGCGGTGTCTACCATGTGCTGCTCGGCGCGCTTTCTCCGCTGAAAGGCGTCGGTCCCGACGAGATCGACGTGGCAGGACTGGTACGCAGACTGAAAGATGGTGGCGTGCGCGAAGTCATCGTGGCCACGAATCCCAACGTTGAAGGGGAGGCCACTGCGCTGTACATCGCGCAGCAGATCCGACCGATGGGCGTGAAGGTGACGCGGCTCGGATTTGGACTGCCGGTGGGAGGTGACCTCGAGTATGCGGACCAGGTGACCATGTCCAAGGCTCTGGAAGGGCGACGGGAGATCTGACGAGGCTGATGAACGCAGAACGATGAAGTAAGAAATAGACCGGTGCATCGTTTCGGCAGGAAGTAACAATCCTCCGCGGCGTCATTCCGATGAGCGCGCCAGGCTCACCTCAGCTTGCGCGATGTGTATCGCGAAGAGGAATCTCCGTTCCGCGCCGCGAGGTCGTGCCGTTCCATCGCGTCTGCGCGGACCGGAGATTCCTCCTCGCAGTCACGGCAGTGTCACCATCGCGATCATGCGGCTCGTCGGAATGACGGTCGTGCAGGCTGCCGTTGCTGCCGCGGTCCCCTTCATACTTCATCGTTCTGCGTTCTGCGTTCTGCGTTCATCAGTCCGTTCATCCGCCTCGCCCCCGCTCCAGCAACACAATCCGCTGTCGCCTCGATCTGGCTTCTAGCCCGAGCGTATGCTATACACCAGCTATAAAAACACCCCGATGGTGCATATAAATGGCTTCTCCTGATCTCGTCATGTACGAAGAGGAGTACCTGCAGATCAAGGAAGTACTTTCCCGTCTGCAGACTGACTCCAACTCGAAAATAGTCTTTCTGGTCGACAAGAACGGCCAGCAGATCGCTGCTCATGGAGACATGAAAGGCGTCGATGCAACCTCTCTCGCGTCACTGACCGCAGGCAACGTCGCAGCGACGGACGGGCTGGCCAAGCTGATCGGCGAGAAGGAATTCTCCATCCTCTTCCACGAGGGCGAGAAGGACAACATCCACATCTCCCTGGTCGCGCAGCGGGTCATTCTGGTAGTGATCTTCGACGAGCGTTCCTCGCTGGGTCTGGTCCGCCTCCGCGTCAAGAAGGCCTCGCAGGAGCTCGAGCGAACCTTCGAGGTCATCGTGCGGAAATCGGAAGAGGATCGCGGCAGGGCCAACCGCTTCGACTCGCCTTTCGCAGAGATCACCGACGAAGATATCGACAGCCTGTTCAGCGAATGAGATCTCCGGCCATCCCTGAGACCATGCCTCTTCTCCGAGAGCTCCCGCACCCATGACATTCATCAACTACGCCGCGCGCGAGATCAACTGCAAGATCGTCTACTACGGCCCGGGTCTCTGCGGAAAGACCACCAATCTGCAGTGGATTTACGACAAGACCAATCCGCAGTCGAAGGGGAAGTTGATTTCACTGGCGACCGAAACCGATCGCACTCTTTTTTTCGACTTCCTTCCTCTCGACCTCGGCACTGTGCGCGGTTTCAAGACTCGTTTCCACCTTTACACCGTACCTGGCCAGGTCTTTTACGATGCTTCGCGGAAGCTGATTCTCAAAGGCGTCGATGGAATGATTTTCGTCGCCGACTCGCAGGAAGCGAGGATGGAAGCGAACATCGAATCGCTACAGAACCTCGAGAGGAATCTGAAAGAACAGGGCTACGATCTTCTGGAAGTTCCTTTCGCTCTCCAACTGAACAAGCGAGACCTTCCGACGGCGCTGCCGGTCGATCAGATGTACCAGGCCCTGAACTTCAAGGGCGAACCGACCTTCGAGGCCATCGCCATGAACGGCACGGGTGTCTTCGATACCCTCAAAGCGGTTGCCAAACTGGTTCTCACAGAGCTGAAGAAGAAGTAAGGCTGCTCGGTCCGACCACTGTCGATGGAATCACCTGGTCTGAAGATCGTCGCCATCGGTGGTGGCACCGGCCTCTCGACACTTCTACGCGGTCTCAAGCAATACGTCGATGCCGACGGTGCATGGTCGATCAGCTCCCTCTCTGCCATCGTCACGGTCACCGACGAAGGCGGTTCCTCCGGACTGCTCCGCAAAGAATTCGGGATGCTGCCTCCTGGCGACATCCGAAACTGTATCGTTGCGCTCGCCGAGGAAGAGCAATTGCTCTCGCGCCTTTTCAATTACCGCTTCGATCACGATTCCACTCTCCGCGGTCACTCACTGGGAAATCTGCTGCTGGCCGCCCTCACTTCGATCACCGGCGGTTTCGACGCCGCGATTCGCGCGGCCTCGGAAGTCCTGGCGATTCGCGGTCAGATCTATCCCTCGACCCTCGAGCATGTCGGCCTTCGTGCCCTCTGCTCAGATGGATCTGAACTGGTCGGTGAACTCGAAATCAGCGGTACACACACGGTAGGTGCTCCCGCGCCGCGACATGAACGCATCGTCACCCTCACCATCGAGCCACCCGATGTACGACCGGTCCCCGACGCCTTGCGGGCCATCGAAGAAGCAGACATGATCCTCATCGGTCCGGGCTCGCTCTACACCTCGATTCTTCCGAACCTGGTCATTCATGAAGTAGGTCACGCTCTCCGCACCGCGAAAGGACTCCGGGTTTACGTCTGCAATGTAATGACGCAGCCCGGGGAAACCGATGGCTACTCAGCACAGGAGCATCTCGAGGCGATTGTCGAGCATGCCGGCCTCGTGGCCGACGTGATGGTCATGAACGGCCTGCGTCCCTCGGAAGTGATCCGCGCCGCCTACGCGACTCAGCATCAGCATCCGGTGGAGTTCGACGTGAACGCGATCCGCGAGCTCGGTGCCACGCCCTTTTTTGGCGACATGATTGCAGAAGGTGATTTCGTCAGACACGACTCCGCAGCGCTTGCGAATACCATGTTCCGTCTTTACGAAAGGTACGGGCGGAGTCTCGCGAGGACCCGCCGCGATCGAAACTGATCGCATTGCAGTCGGGTGATGAAGCGCAATGATCCGGGTGCTCTCGCACGCGGCTTCATGCGAGGTAAGGAACATGAGCGGAGCTGATCTGATGAATTCTGAACTGGAAGTAGTCATCCTGGCGGCCGGACTCGGCAAGCGGATGAAGTCGTCGAAGATCAAGGTGCTGCACGCCGCTGGCGGGCGACCGATCGTGCACTACGTCCTCGACCTCGCCGCTGAATTTTCAACAAATCGGCCGGTGGTAATCGTCGGTCACCAGCGTGAGTC
>JBKJUK010000146.1:0-14541 GCA_046590705.1 Thermoanaerobaculia bacterium | reverse complement strand
TACGGCAGTTGAACGGAAGTCGCGATGCCGCCCCTTCGGGGCTCTTGAATTCGTCGCGATGCGCGGTCCACGGCCTCACGGCCGTGGCTAAAGAGATGCCGCCCCTCCGGGGCTCCGTGTGTGGTTGCTTGCAGGAGCGATACTTACGATTCTCGGCGACTACTCGCTGCGAGGAGCAACCCGTTCATGTTTGTAAAACCGGCGTCACGCGCTGATTCCGCGCTCGGAATGACGCACTACCCGGATGAGCCCGAGGTACGAAATTTGCCTTGTTCGAAACCATGGGCGTGATGATCACTCCTGACGCACGCTACATCATCGTTCGCGGGCGTCTCTGGCGAGCTGCGAATCCGAGTCTCAGCGAGCGCGAACGATCTGAACTCACCGCGTCGTTGATGCACGCCAGACGGGCCGTGCGTGATGCGCTGCGAATCAAGGATAAAGATGCGGAGCGGGCCGCGCGACGCGACGTTCAGAAAGCGAAAGTCGGACTGGGAGAGCGTGGCCCAGTCTGGTGGACGGACGGCGCTCCGGACTTCAACCGTCATCTGGTAAGGAACACGCCATACCTGGAATGGTTCCTACAGGCTGAACTGATCGAGAATGCCATCCTGACTCTTCTCGATCTGCGCGATTCGTCCGCTTCCATCTGCCCATCGGAGATTGCCAGGCAGATCGAGCCTGACAGTTGGCGAAAGTATATGGGTGAGGTCAGAGATGCGGCGCGGCGACTTGCTGACCGAGGTGCGGTGGTGATTACTCAGAAGCGGAAGATCCTGGATCCCGGTAACGCGTTTGCCGGTCCGATCCGGATCGCCAGACCTGCGGCAGGAAGGCCCAACGAGCCTGATGACTGAACCCCCATCTAGCTTGGGTCTCGCACCGATGCCCGTCGCGGAACGGGTGCTGTTCGAGTGGTGTCGCTTCTGGTGATGACAGTGATCCAAGGTGCGCCGTAAACGGAATGCAGGGATTGGATAGGTGCCGCGGAGGTCGGCCTTTGGCCTGGCGAAGAGCGTTCGGTCAACGTGGAGATTGAACTCCTGCTATCCTGACTGAAATCCCCAAAATCGATTCGGAGGTAGGTTCATGTCCTTTCCTCGTCTATATGTTTCCACTCTGCTATTCGCAATGATCGTCGTGTGCGGAACCGCGGCCGCGCAGGAAACTCCGGCGGTGGTAACCGCACCTCAACAGGTCCCTCCACCGACCCCACCCCCGGCAACGGAAGACGATGAGCCGCTGCTCGAATCGATCGAGGTCACTGCACAGAAACGGGCAGAGGATGTGATCGACGTGCCGGTTGCAGTGTCCACAGTGAGTCAGGAAGCGGTGGAACTGCTCACGTCAGGCGGCGCGGATATCAAAGCGCTTTCCGGACGTGTACCGAGTCTGCTCATTGAATCTTCCTTCGGCCGGGCCTTTCCTCGGTTCTACATCCGCGGACTTGGCAACACTGATTTCGATCTCAACGCCTCGCAGCCGGTCTCGATGATCTACGACGAGCAGGTTCTCGAAAACGCAGTTCTGAAAGGGATGCCGGTCTGGGACATCGACCGCATCGAAGTTCTTCGCGGTCCGCAGGGGACTCTCTTCGGACGGAACACGCCGGCCGGAATCGTGAAATTCGAATCGCGCAAGCCGTCACAGCGTTTCGAGGCCACCGCAGAAGCTTCGTATGGAACCTTCGACACCTCGGAGCTCAAAGGTGCGATCGGCGGCGGTCTGACGCAAACTCTCAGCGGACGATTCTCATTTCTTCTGCAGTCGCAGGATGACTGGGTCGACAACGGATTCCCGCGCGGAGAAGACTCTCTGGGCGGCTATGACAACAACGCCTTTCGCCTGCAGTTGCTCTGGGAGCCCAACAGCCGATTCAGTGCTCTCTTCAATCTTCATGGATGGGACGTCGACGGCACTGCGCGAATCTTTCGCGCAAACATTCTGAAGAAAGGGTCGAACAAGCTCGTCCCCGGATTTGATCAGCGCAAAGTTTTCCAGGATGGCCTGAATCAGCAGACGATTGATGGAAAGGGCGGGATCGCCAAGCTCGAATACGATTTCACCGGCGGCGTGCTGACTTCAGTCACCAGCTACGAGACGCTGGAGATGTTCAGTCGCGGCGATATTGACGGAGGTTTTGGTGCGTCATTCGCCCCTCCCTTCGGCCCGGGCTTCATCCCCTTTCCTGCCGAGTCAGCGGACGGTATCCCTGACCTCGACCAGTTCACCCAGGAGGTCCGTTACTCGAGCAATCTGGCGGGACCGTTCGCGTTCATCGTGGGGCTTTTTCATTTCACCGAAGATTTGAATGCGTTTACAAGGAGCTACAGTTCGCTCGCTCCCGGCAATCCGCAGGAAGGCTTCGCGTTTCAAACACAGGACACGACTTCGACGGCCATCTTCGGATCGGGTGATTACAAGGTTTCGGACCGCTGGAAGTTGAAGGGCGGTCTACGTTTCAGCCGTGACGAGAAGGACTTTGCAGCGGAACGTCCGCAGCCGCTGTTCTTCAACACTCGAACGGTTCGACCTGTCACAGCCAGCACTGAAGACGACTCGATCAGCTGGGATCTGAGCGCGACCTACGCCTGGACGCCGAGAGTGAATCTTTACAGCAGGGTCGCTACCGGTTTCCGTCCGCCAAGCATTCAGGGGCGCATTCTCTTCGCACCGGACCAGTCGGGCGGCGTGAACCCTGCCACCAATGGTGTCTCCGTCGCCGACACCGAAGAGATTCTTTCCGCAGAAGTCGGTTTCAAGTCGGAGCTGCTCGATCGCTCGCTTCGTTTGAACACAACGCTCTTCATGTATGAAGTCGATGGACAGCAGGTCACTGCGGTCGGCGGACAGTTCAACGTCTCGACTCTGCTGAATGCCGACAAGACCAGGGGATGGGGTGTCGAGGCTGACATCAACTACGCACCAACTGTCAGCTCGCTGTTGACGCTTGGAGCCAGCTACAACAATACCGAAATCAGGGATCGGAATCTGACGGTAGGGCCGTGCGGTGGCGGATGCACGGTGACCAATCGGGTCGCGGGCGGATTGGTCTTCGTCGACGGCAACTCACTGCCACACGCACCCGAGGTGATCCTCAACGGTATCTTCGATTACCGCAAGCCGGTCGCCGCTGGAGTGGTGGTGGCATCCATCGATGCTGCTTACTCGAGTGATAAACAATTTTTCCTTTACGAGTCGAAGGAGTTTCACAGCGACTCATTCGAAGTTGGCGCTCGCGTGGGCTATCTGATGAAAAACTACGAACTCGCGCTCTACTCACGAAATCTCACCGATGAAGTCACCGTCCAGAACGGAATTGACTTCAACAATCTGACCGGTATGACCAACGACCCACGCATGGTCGGTATCCAACTCATCGTGAGGTACTGATCGCTGGCGTGACGAAAGCCCGAAAAATCCCTGGCGTGTTCCAACTTTCTCCCATCGGGAACGGAATGAAAGCCATATGCCTGCTGCTGACTCGTTCTACTTTTCTGTTGCTTTGTGGTTTGTTGCTCCCGAGTTGCGCGAGCCTTCAACCGGGTGACTTTGCGAAAGCGTCGCCGAAGTTGGAACCGGATAAGTACTTCGAAGGCCCGGTTCGTTCCTGGGGTGTGATCGAAACGCGTTCCGGCGCGCCTCGGACACAGCTGCGCGCCACACTTTTCGGCCAGAGAGAAGGTCAGGAGATGGTTTTGACGCAGGACTTCACCTTCGCGGATGGACGCACCCTCGAGCGCGTCTGGAGATTCCGCAGGCGGGAGGAAGGCCGCTACTCCGCTACGGCTGACGGCGTGATTGGTGCTGCGGTTGGTATCGCCTCCGGTAATTCTTTTCATTGGGAGTACATGCTGGAACTGCGACCCGGAAATCCACTGAGCCGGGTTCGGATGCAGCATTGGATGTATCTGCTCGACGACGGCGAGACTTTGCTGAATCGGGTCGTGATTCGCAAGTTCGGAATCGTCGTTGGGCAGGTCACTGAGTATTTTCGTAAGGGGACTGGCGTGGTGCCGGACATCGGAACGAAATGAGGGAGTCTGGATTGAACGCACTCGACGCCGCCGCGGGCGAGTTTCACCGATATAGAAGCATCGCCGAGAAAGCCATCGCGCAACTCGATGAGGAGTGTCTGAATAAGGTGCTGGCTCCCGAGACCAATTCGGTCGCAAATCTGATCAGGCACCTCAGCGGAAATCTACAGTCACGCTTCACGAACTTTCTCACTGAAGATGGGGAGAAGCCGTGGCGTGACAGGGACTCCGAATTCGTCGGTGTGTTTTCGAAAAATGAGTTGATGGCTATGTGGAATGAGGCCTGGAGAACGCTCGACGACACACTGGACAATCTGTCAGTCGACCAGCTCGAACGCACGGTGGAAATCAGGAAGATTCCTCTCTCGGTTCAGGAGGCGCTTTCCCGATCCTCAGCTCACGTCGCGTACCACGTTGGTCAGATTGTGCTTCTGGCGAGACTGATGTCCACAGAGGGGAAGTGGGAGTGGATCAGTATTCCGAAAGGAGCATCGGCAAGCTACAACGCGAATCCTGACAAGGAAAAAAAGCCTTAGGACCGTTGGAGGATCTTCCATGTGCAGGAACATCAAGACGCTTTTCAACTTCGATCCGCCCGCAACTGTGGAGGAAGTGCATGACGCTTCACTGCAGTTCGTTCGCAAGCTGAGCGGCTTCAACAAGCCGTCGAAGGCAAATGAGGCGGCATTTAATCGGGCCGTGCAGGATGTTGCCCGTGTCGCTCAGACGCTGTTTGAATCGCTGAGCACCACCGCCGAACCTAAGGACCGCGAGGTCGAGGCGCAGAAGGCCCGTGAGAAGAACGCAGTCAGATTTGGCTGACGTGAGTCTGGACAGTCTCAGTCTCGCTCGGGCGGCAACAGATCTGCTCGCTGGACTGTCATTCCGATGAGCGCGAAGTTCCGCCGAGCGCCTTCGCGTTGTACCACGCGAAGAGGAATCTCCGGTCCGCGCCGCGATGTTCGTTCCGATCGACCGCGTCCGCGCGGAACGGAGATTCCTCTTCGCAGGCACGCCTGCGCAAGACCGCGGATCGCGCAGCTCATCGGAATGACGCCGCGGGGTGTAGTCAGGTGGGGATCTCAAAACGTGTAGCGGCAGTCTGCGCTCGGTTGGCGAATCAACTCGCGACGAGTTGCCACTGCTGGAAATGCTGGTTGTGACTGAGCAACAACTGTTCGAAGTCGGCAGCTCCCAGCGGTTTGCAGAGCAGAAATCCCTGCATCCGATCGCACAGATGTTCCTGCAGGAACACCCGCTGCGATTCCGTTTCGACTCCTTCAGCAATGACATCGAGACGCAACTTGTGTCCCATGGCGATGATGGCCGCGACGATGGAGGCAGTGTCACTGTCGGTGGTGGTGTCCCTGACAAAGGACTGATCGATTTTCAGGGTATCGATCGGCAGGCGCTTGAGATGTCCGAGGGACGAGTAGCCGATGCCAAAGTCATCGAGGGAGATGCGAATTCCGAGGCTCTTGAGTCGATCGAGTGTATCGATGGTCAGGTCGGGGTTCTCCATGGCACTGCTCTCGGTGATCTCGAGCTCGAGCAGTGATGGTCTGAGGCCGCTGGCGCTGAGTGCGGAACGAACGGTATCGACCAGATCTGGATGCTGCAACTGAGTGACGGAGATGTTGACGGCTAAGGTCAGGTCACGGAATCCGGCTTCGTGCCAGGCGCGAGCCTGCATTGTGGCTGCATGAAGCGTCCACGCGCCGATGGGAATCATCAGTCCGGTAGTTTCTGCGAGCGGGATGAAAACGGCGGGAGAAATCAGACCGTTGTCCGGATGCTGCCACCGAATCAACGCTTCCATTCCGTGAATGCGCCCCGTTCGGAAGTCGTAAATGGGCTGGTAGTGAAGTACGAATTCTTCATTCGTAATCGCTCTACGCAGGCCGTTCTCGAGGCTGAGTCGCTCGCGTGCCCGCGAGCTGATCGTATCGTTGGCGATCTCATACTTGTCTCGCCCGCCACCCTTGGCCTGATACATGGCCGTGTCAGCACCCTTGATCAGGCTCTCGGCGTCTGCGCCGTCGTCGGGAAAGAGACTGATTCCGATACTGGTCGTCACGAATAGCTCGCGACCGCCCAGGATGAATGGCTGACGAACCGCAGCGAGCAGGTTCTGCGCAATCCGGGTCGCGTGATGCGTGTCGACGAGATTCGTGACCAGGATGGTGAATTCGTCTCCGCCGAGCCGAGCTACCGTATCGCTCTCGCGCATGCAGCGCAGGACGCGTGCGGCCACGGACTGCAGCAGTTCGTCGCCGCTGGAGTGTCCGAGAGAATCGTTGATGATCTTGAAGCGGTCGAGGTCGAGAAACAAAACCGCCAGGTGCGTTCCATCTCTCTGCGCTCGAGCGATGGCCACACTCAGCCTGTCCTTGAAAAGTAAACGGTTCGGCAGACCGGTGAGCGCATCGTGGTAAGCGAGATGACGAATCTGTTCTTCCGCGTGCGTGCGTTCAGTCACGTCGCGTGCGACACAAATCGTTCCGCCATTCTCGATCAGAGTCAGCGAGATTTCCTCGGGGAAGAGGTTTCCATTGACGGCCTTACCCGAAGCGTGTCCGCGCCACCGTCCGTCGTTGATCAGACGGGGTCTGATGTCGCGAAGAAAGCGCCTGACTTCGCCCGACCCATGAACGTGCGTCCAGCTGCGGCCGATGAGATCCGCCGCCGAAGGGTAGCTGTACAGACGAACGAAGGCCTCGTTGACGTATGTGAAGTTACCGTCGCTGTCGAGAATTGCGATCCCGTCGATGGAGGCCTGCATGGCTGCGGCCTGAGTACGCATGGTCTCTTCGTAACGTCGCCGTTCAGTGACGTCATGCACGATCGAATACAGAATGGGTCGCCCGCGAACGTCGATCGGACCGGAGTGAACCTCGACGTCCCTGATTTCACCAGACTTGAGTCGGTGACGAAAGCGGAAGTAGCTCTTCTGTTGAGAGGCGGCATCCGCGAGCTCAGCGCGCAGTTCGTCGGGCGTGAGGACATTGATCTCTCCGATCGACATCGAGCCGAGGTCGGCCCGGGAGTAGCCGTAGAACTCGCAAGCGGCGATGTTTGCATCGAGGATGCTTCCGTCCTGCGGATCGATGAGCAACTTGATGGCACGGTTGTTTTCGAACATCTGACGGTAGCGGGTTTCGCTCTCGCGCAGAGCGTCCTCTTTCTGCTTGTGCTCGATTGCACTCGAGACATGTTGCGAGACGAAGAGCAGAATGTCTTTATCGGTCTCTCCGTACCGGATTGCCGTACTGTAGCTCTGCACACCAAGCACGCCGTAGACTCTCGAGCCCGAAGAGAGAGGAACTCCGAGCCAGTCCACAGAATCCGATCCGACCTGATTCACCAGTCCCCGCTCAAAAAGCGAGTCGAACGTCTCGGGAGTCGCCAGCAGCGCTTCGCCGGTCCGCAGGACGTAGCCGGTCAGTCCCTGATCGGAGGCCATGGCTGGAGCATGTGCGTCAAAGTGATCGACGAAGTAAGGAAAGATGATTCGTTCACGCGACTCGTCGAGAATGGCGATGAAGAAGTTCGTGGCATCCATCAACTCGCCGACGATGCCGTGTATGAGAGCGTAGAGCTCCTGGAGATTGCTGGCAGACCTCGTGACTTCCGCGATCCGGAAAAGAGCGGACTGTAGTAGTTCCGATCGCCGGGATTCTGTGGTTTCGCGAAAGTGCCACGCCGTCGCTTCGATCGATCCGTCTCTGCTGCGCACCGGTGTGGTCAGAGTCGAAATCGTGCGGCCGTCCTTGAGCGCGATCAGATAACTGATCTGATCGTCGTCGCCGGTGAATCCGAGCTGCGAAATCTCCTCGGCGAATTCGGATTCCGTGAGCGCTCGTCTGGATACCCAGCCGAAGAAATCATCATCGGTTCCATTCCGCACTTCGTTCTCTTCGAGATTCCACAGCTCGAGGAAGCGGCGGTTCCAGGAGATGATGCGTCCAGAGGAGGCGATGACCAGAATCCCATCCCGCATGGCGTCTTTCTGCGCGCGGAGAATGGCCAGTTCCCGACGTTCATAGCGGTTGACACGCTGGATCGATCCCAGCCGCTCTCGCATGAGGCTCAGCCCGAGCCTGCCTGCGGGCAGTGCGGTGCGGGGCTGGAACCGGGACAGGGGTCTACGAATTCTCGACATGCGACGGGCTCTAGTGTGCCTCTTTCGGGGAGAGAGCACTAGCCCGCATTTCGCACACTCGTGTTCCTGCCGCGGCGGAAAGCTTCCTGCCGGCTTCTGTGCACGACGATTCACTCCTCGACATAGTGTCAACTATGCCTCGTCGTCAAAGCGCTGGACGCCTCGCAACGAGGGAGTGCGGGATGCGGTCTATCTCCTCCTCGGAGGATGGTTTGATTCAGCTCTCCGGTTTGTCCTCGTCGATCTCTGGCTGAGGCGATCGAAAGCGCTGCCAGTTCTGCCAGGCGAACAATGCCGAGATTACAGCGAGAAAAGGCTGGCGAAGATACATGCCTCCGACAACGAGGGCCACAGCGAGAACCAGTGAAATCACCGCAGAAATGCGAACTGCCAGCGCTTCGGTTGTCACCGTGCGCACGAGATTCTTGACGATCTGGCCACCGTCGAGAGGGAATACCGGTGCAAGGTTGAAAATGCCCCAGACGACATTCGCTCGCAGCATGGACGGGAGGAGTGCGGCCAGGAAAGGATCTCCGTTACTGGCGGGAAGGAGCACCAGCACCACGCCACAAATGGCTGCAAGAAGGAAACTGCAGGCCGGCCCTGCCGCAGAAATCACGACCTCTTTTAGCGGGATCGTCGGCCGGCGATTGAGGGTCACACCACCCATTCCGGACAGAAGAATCTCGCTGCTGCCGAAACCGAACAGCCTGATTGCCCCCGCGTGCCCGAATTCGTGAAAAAGCACGCTGACTAGAAGAATCGGAATCCACAGGAGCGCCTGGTGAATCGGAGCCTTCGATTCCATTTCGAGAATCACGAACAAGCCGACAAGGAAAAGAAAGCTTGGTTCGAGGTCGACCGTGGTTTGTCCGATGCGAAAGAGTCGTATTCTGCCCATCTGATTTCCAGAGCGGCCGATTCGACTGCATGAAGGCATTGGCGAATCGTGCCGAAACTTGCGTAGTGCGATTCACTACGCTTGCAGTCTGGCAGACTGTGGCAACTCAATCCAGAGCAGGGGACAAATATGCATTTTGAAACGATGGCCATTCACGCCGGTGCCGAACCGGACGAAACGACGGGCGCGATCAGCCCGCCCATCCACCTTTCCACAACCTTCGAGCGAGATGAGACCGGACAACCGACCCATCAGTTCGGATACATCCGCGAATCAAATCCGACGCAGTCGAGACTCGAAGAAGCGCTGGCCATGATCGAAGGTGGAGCCGCGGCTCTCTCCTTCGGCTCGGGTCAGGCAGCGGGCGCAGCAGTCATTCAAAGTTTGCCGGCTAACTCTCACATCGTCCTGGCGCGCGACAGCTACCACGGCTTCATCGTGCTGTCGCAGCACTACCTGGCGAAGTGGGGCGTGGACTACACGGTGGTCGATTCGACGAACCTGGAAGAAGTGAGCGGCGCAGTCCGAGCGAATACAGCAGTCATCTGGGTGGAAACCCCATCCAACCCTCAGCTTTCCATCGTCGATATCAGGGCGGTGGCAGCGATCGCCCATTCGGCCGGCGCTCGCCTGGTGGTCGATAGTACCTTCGCCACACCCGCATTGCAGCAGCCGTTGAGTCTGGGGGCCGACATCGCCCTGCACTCAACCACTAAATACCTGGGCGGACATTCTGATGTGCAGGGCGGCTCGCTTGCCTTCGCCGCGCGGGATGAATTCATGGAAGGCGTCGCACATGCACGAAAGTACCTGGGTGCGGTGAGTTCGCCATTCAACTCGTGGCTCGTTCTGCGCGGCATTCGAACCCTCGCGGCCCGCATGCGCGTTCACTCGGCAAACGCTCAGGCTGTCGCTGAGTTTCTCGAATCCCACCAGCGCGTTGTCGCGGTTCACTATCCAGGCCTCACCTCACACCCCGCTCATCAGACCGCCAAAGCGCAGATGTCTGGTTTTGGCGGAATGCTTTCGTTTCGCATCGACGGATCGGGCGCTGACGCCTTGAAGACTGTGTCCCGCGCAAAACTGTTCACCCGAGCCACAAGCCTCGGGGGCGTCGAAAGCTTGATCGAGCACCGCAGGACCTCCGAGGGTGAAGCGTCGAATACGCCCGAGAATCTGATCAGGGTGTCGATCGGCCTCGAGCATCACCAGGACCTCATCGACGATCTGACGCAGTCGCTGTCGTGAATGCGTGTGGATGCGGGCCGGGGGCCGGGGTCATGGGGCCGGAGTAAGTCGCGTTCCTGCCGGACGAGGAAGCGGATGTGTGGCACAGGCAATCCTGCCTGTGACGGGACGCGGCGAGTGAATGCGGGCCGGGGGCCGGGGTCATGGGGCCGGAGTTCAAGCGACATCGCATTCCTGGCTAACGAGGAAGCGGATGTGTGGCACAGGCAATCCTGCCTGTGACGGGACGCAGGCGAGTGAATGCGGGGCCGGGGGTCGGGTTCGTGGGGCCGGAGTAGGAGCAAGATCCTGCCTGTGACGGAAGCGTGGGCGGGTGAGACCGTCGTCATGAAGGAGCAGCGCCGCGGTCGCTATTGAGGACGAATCAGCTTCCCGCTCGCCTCACAGGGCCGGAGGCCCGGCATTGCGTAGCCAGGGCCGTGAGGCCTGGGACCGAAGCCACCTCCCACATCATCTTGCGAGCCCCAGCGGGGCGGCATCGGGATCTCTTTGCTGCGGCGTCGAGCGATGTTCGCCAGCGGTTTCGTCACGGTGCAACGTCGCGATACCGCCCCTTCCGGGGCTCTCCCATACGCTGTGGCGTGCGGTCCACGGCCTCACGGCCGTGGCTACAGCGATGTCGCCCCGCCGGGGCTGAGAGGCCGACCGGCGGATCATTGATCCCGTTTCATTCTCTCAATCGCCATAGCGCGGTCCGCGGCCACTTCAGTGAAGAGTCAGGGTACTACGATCGTTCGAAGGTAGTGTGTCACGGACGTTACGGCGATGGACGCTGGAAGTCGCGAGGTAAGCATTCGCGCCTCCTCACTCACTCCCATCGTGGCTGAATCGATTTCCAGTGATGCCGGCCTTGCTCCTCTCCGCACTGCCAGTCTGAATTGACTTCTGTTCGAACCATGAAGCGAGAACGTGGAGACGAGCAGCGGAGTTTGCCGGTCACATGAGAGGCAGACCAGCGTGCGCGGCGCGGAAAATTCGAATCGGGTCGAAAAAGCATGCCCTGGCCTGTACGTGAGAGAGAAGCCGTCGCGATTCAGTTCAGTTCTGATTTCTTCGGAGCGACCAGGCTTTGAATTTCGCGACAAAGCAACCGCGTAATCCGAACCGTCGCGCAGTGCGAAAGGAAAATAACTGGCGAGCAGATTGGTGCGTGTAGTCGGGTAGTCCGAACCGCGCAGGCGAAGGATAGGTGCGACGCCTTCAGCCCGTTCCTCCACGACCGAAAGCCGCATTGGTCGATCGCCGGAATACCTGGCCGTTGTGGCGAGGTACACCATGCCTGCAAAACCGGCCAGAGCGAGGATCGTGGCGATCATGCGGAAGGGCTTGACCTTGGGAATCGAGATCGCCAGCAGCACGGCCGGGATTGCCGCCAGCGCAGGGATGATGGTGTCGAAGGAGATGGCTAGTAGCATCCGCCCGGAGACTGGAATGAACATGGCCAGCAGCATCTCCCCCAACTGAACTGTCATGAGGGCTGGTGGAAGGATGAGAATCCAGCCAGCATAGTTTGTGGCATCTGATCCCGCCCTGACAGTTACCAGCAGTACAGCGATCAGGGCGCCTGTCCACCAGAGAGCGAGGTAACCTGCTCCGATTCCGGCCGCTGTCAGCAGCAGCAACAGCAGTGACCAGGTAAGCAGCGAAGCGGCTGATTCAGTGAGAGTGTCGGGTCGTTTTCGACGCATGAGCAGTGCGAGTCCAAAGCCGAGCATCGACGACGACATTCCGATGGCGACTGGATCGTCGAACCAGGTGTGATGACGCCCGGTTAGAGCGAAGAGCAGAAACCCCGCTCCGGCCACGCACGCGATTGAAAGAGGAATCGTGATGATCCGGAGAGCCGTCTCGCTCAGCAATGCAGAGAGGTGGGGTTTCCGACTTCTACAAGCGAGGAAGATGGCGATGATCACGCTCAGCAGCATGAGCACAGCGAGGATCCGCGCGGTCCCGATCGAATAGCTCAGCATGGTGAGGCCGAGGAAGTCGTAGTAGACCGAAGCAGACTTGTCGTCCCGGGCCGGGAAGTGAGGCATGCTGCCGATATGCTGGCAAAGGGCGAGAGTGTTCGCTCCGATTGCCTGGAGCGTCGTGGAAGTGACACGCGAAGCCTCATCTGACGGCGTGTGATAGAGGTAGCCATTCCGGTAGAGCGCAGTATCGATTCCGCGCAGATTTCCGTCGTCGCGGAAGACCCTGAAGTCCGTGTCCGAGGGAATCGCGCCGGATTGAAAAATGTCCTGCGCGAGCACGGAGCCGTGCGGATGCGGAGCAGCGTGGGCGTAGGCTTTCGCGAGCCATGGATTTCCGGGTCCGCTCTGGAAGAGGATCGGTTTTCCGGAAGGGCCTGCCGACTCGAGATTCAGAAACGCCCGCACGGAAGACAGGAGAGGGTGGCGGGTGAAGCCGTGCGCGCCGTGCAGACCGAGTTCTTCGGATTCGTTGAACAGGAAAATCAGGGTTTGCTCGAGTTGTGGTTGCTGTGCGAGAGCCCTTGCGGTTTCGAGCATTGCCGCAACTGACGCGGCGTCGTCACCTGCGCCGGGACCGGAGATGCTGGAGTCATAGTGCGAGGAGACCAGCAGTGCTTCTTTCCTTCTACCCGGGAGCACAGCTACGACGTTTGTCAGATCGTAGATTCTGGCGTGATCACCGGTGAGACGGAACGAAGACACTCGCTGCGCGCTCGTTTCCCATTGCGGAAGACTTTTCATCCGCGAAATCACGTACGCTCGGGCCGTCGCGCTCTCCGTGGAGCCGCCGACCCGTCGCCCGATCGCTCCGGCCAGCGCGTCCAGATGCGTTCTGGCACGAAGTGCGGAGAATTCGTGAGCGGGGGAGGTGGCGGGGAGGGGAGTTGGCCCACGCTCGCTGAGCCGTACCGTAAGAAGCAACGCTCCCAGCCAGGTCAGCAAAGCAACAAATTTCCCGAGATCGGCGCGCGACATCTGAGTGATGGCATGGTACGCGAATGCGAAGGAGTGCGGCGCGTTATAGAATCTGAAACTGTTGGAAGTTGCAGCACCTGGTCGTGCTAAAAATCGAGGGAGATTTGCCATGGCTGACAGCATCGAGATCATTTGTCCCTGCTGCGAAGCAACTCTGGTCGCCGACCGCAGCACGGGAGAAGTACTGCTCCATCGCGCAAAAGTAGTGAAGAGACATGGTTCACTCGAGTCGATGGTTTCCGAACTGGAGTCGAAAAAGTCGGAGATCTCGAAACGGTTTCAGAAAGAGATGGACAGCCAGAAAGATCGCGGACGGATTCTCGACGCCCGTTTTCGTGAAGCACTCGAGCGTGCGGACAAATCGGATACACCGATGCCGAACGCACTCGATCGCGACTGATACCTCGAGCGCGCAGACGTTGCCGGCATAGACGTCTGCATTGCCCGAAAGTGAGTCGCGGCGGGCAACTGGCTTCCCTACGCGCGTTCTCGCGGGGCATTCCATCAAATCGAAGTTCATTCTCTCGAAGTCAGGAGTTCACTTGCACGACTCTCAGGAAATTTCTCGCATCACCCCGGCAAATTTCGATCCCGACGGACCGGCACCGGCGGAGTCGGGCGTGTACGGCCTCCCTTTCTCCGCGGACGATTCGTATGTCGTCATCGTCCCTGTACCCTTCGAGGCCACGACCTCATATGGTGGCGGCACATCCGGCGGACCGGCAGCGGTACTGGAAGCCTCGCGTCAGGTAGACCTTTACGATCACGAGACCGGGCGCCCCTACGAGCGTGGCCTGGCCATGCTGGAAGTCGACGATCATCTGGTCGAATTGAATGGCAGAGCAATGCCTCTGGCCCGCGGGATCATCGATGCTGGCGGTGTGATCGGTGACGATGTCTCGCTCAATACGGCGCTGGCTTCGGTGAACGAGATCAGTAGTCTGATGAACGATCGGGTATATGAACTCTCGTCAGAACTACTGCGGAGCGGGAAGATGCCGGTCGTGCTCGGCGGAGACCACAGCGTACCGTTCGGTTCCATCCGTGCCTACAGCGAGAAATATCCCGGAATGGGGATTCTTCACCTCGACGCGCACGCCGATCTTCGTGACGCCTACGAGGGCTTCATCTGGTCGCACGCCTCAATTTTCCATAACGTGATGAATCGTATCCCGGCGGTAGCCACGCTCGTTCAGGTCGGAGTGCGAGACCTTGGCAGCGCCGAGAACCGCATGATCCAGGATT
>JBKJUK010000129.1:0-11659 GCA_046590705.1 Thermoanaerobaculia bacterium | reverse complement strand
GCACACGAAGAGCATGCAAGGACAGAGTGTCGATGCACGCGTGTGTTTTTTTTCATCTTCTCGTGATTCCAAAGACGTGTTCGCAACGCTCGTCGATGATAAGGTTCTCTGCTTTCCATCCAACACGCCATTCGTCCTTCCTGCTGGCTCATGGGGAATCTTCGCGAACAGCTCTCTTCTGACGACCAATGAGTATTACCTCGTCGATTCGGGCGCTCGAAACGATGCGAAGCCTCTCCCCCGTACGTTCCGTCTGATTGAGGCGGGGTTCATCGAGTTCAGCAGTGCACTGAAAGCAAGGCGCGAGGGCGAATACGCTGCTGTTTACTTTTCTAACGATGCTGCAGGTGAAGGTCAGTCAGCCTTTCGGCCAGTAGAGAAAGGAGGCACGCGCGTGTCGGTCCCGGCCGGAGTCTCCATTGTTCCGATGTTGGTGAAGAATGGCGTTCCGGTCCGACTCGGCAAGACCATTAGAACCAAACCCGGCGAAGTGGCGCAAGCGGAGTTCCCCTCTGGAGCGAAGCGCGCACTCATCGTACCAATTGTCGTCCCGAAAGGGTTGAGCGGCGAGATCAAGGAAAAACTCAGCAAAGGCAGTCCACCCGTTGTCCGACTGGTCAACCTTGAGCGAGGCGGATCTCAGAAGGCCCCCGACATCGGACTGCGAGTCGCTCCCTTCTTCAACCGCAATCTGCTGATCTTCCGTGATCTGGAACCGGGCAGATACGAGATCGTCATTTCGGGGGTCGGGTGGAGTGCAGCGCGACGGCAGGTGATCGTCGCTGCTGACCGGGACGTCACTGTCGAAAAGGCGCCGCTTCTTCCCGCCCCAGCCTCCTCCATCGAAGTCTCGTGGTCGGTCGACCCGGCGTTCGAACTGGCCTCGAACGATTCGAGCGGAGCTACTTGTGCGGCCATCAACCGCGAGTCACTGGCAGCGCCTCGAACCGAGCTGCGGCTTCGCGCCTGTCCGGAGCAGGGAACATGGCGCGGAGATGAGCCTCCGTGCTCGATTCTCGAGAGTCGCGTGCTCGAAGGTGTGCAAGGCTCGGCCGTCTTCGAGGTCCCGCCGGTTGCCCGCGAGTATGCAGTTGAAATCCGGCGAGGAACGATTCGTCAACCGGCCAAGGTGCAGGTTTCCCCCGCCTCGCGTGCCACAGTTGACGTGCGATTCGACGCTCGGAAACTTAGCGGACGAGTCACTCGCGGGAAGAAGCCGGTGAAGGCGCACATCGCCTTCCTGGTTGGATCAGCGATATCTGACGAGGTCACCGGAGAGTACACCGCATCATTCGGGATGCCTCCTCAATTCAGCCCGGTGCGCCTCACTTCCTGCGACGGATCGTGGTCCTACGAACATATTCCGGTTCGCAGCATGACCGAGGGCGCAGTGTACGACATAGAGGTTCCCGACAATCGAGTCAAGGTGACCGTCATCGACGAGCGAAGTACCGGACCATTGCAAGCGTCTCGAGTAGTGTTCTACGTCAGCGGTGGGGGACCGGATGGCGATCTGGAGATGCATCACCGCTCCGTGAGTGCGAACGCTGTTGGAGAGGTCATCTTTGAAAACGTTCCGAGCGAGTTGCCGGTGACCGTCTGTGCGTCGGCGCCATCCTACGAGAACCGGTGCGAGAAGGGGATCAGGCTCGAAAACGACGGAACGCGTACGGTGGTGCTTCCTCTCGCCCGGAAAGATTCTGTTCGAGCGGAGATTCCTCAGCTGCGGGGACTTAATGCTAGGGTCTGGCTTTCTGATGGAGAACGAATCATCGACTCGTCCTCAGTGAGCACGGACGGTACTTTTCTGATCCGACGCCCACCAACACGGACGAGCTACTTCATCGTAGGCGGTGGAACGGTGCCGCTACAGGTTTTGAGCGCGGATAGCGTCGACCCGTCGACGGACCGTCTGCAGCTGCAGTTGCCTGCGGCCGCAGTTAGGGCATTCCGCATCGAAAACCAGTCCTCCCACGAAGGCGCATGGGTGGCGCTCGAAGTCGGCGGGCGCATCATCCCTTTGGCCAGCATCCTGCGGCCGTATGCCGACGGGCCGACATCGATCGGGGCGGGAGGGCGCGTCGCTATGATGAACATCGCAGAGACGGACAGGATCGCCGTAGTCTTCTTTCGGACTGGAGAGTCACGTAGATTCCAGTCCGCCGATGGCACCTCACCTTTCGAGATCGCCAGTCTTCGCTCAACGCTGCGGTCCGTTCCTTTACGATCCGATGTCGTAGTTCTGCCCTGAAGGACTTCGGGCGTTCGGTACTACCCTCGGCACAACACGGTCAGGCATGTTCACCAGGGCATACGAGCGGGCGTACGAACGGCTAACCGCTGACGTGTAACGGAGACTGCCGGCTGCTGGCCGAGATCGGCACTGCCAAACCACTCTCCCGTGGCTACAGCCGAAGTGATCGTGGTCGCCCGCCGAACTACGCCGGTTTCGGCGAGCTAATGAAAGGCCGTTATCCTGTTCAGTCGGCAATGCGGTCGGGCATTTGAACCGCTCTGGTCAGCGGGTTCCGCATGCTGAGCCGGTAGTGGATCTCGCCATCCGCAACCGAGAGTCGCTGGATGGCCTTCGCAACACACTGTTCAGCAGACAGGAGCGAGCCGTAAAGCATCTCACCGCGGGAGCGCTCGAAGTGATGGAAGGGAGTCCTGCGCCGCAGGTTCTTGTCCGCATTCCTCAAGCTGCTGACCGCGCCTTCCAGCGCTTCGATGATTGGCCTCGGTTCGGGATGCGCAGCGGTCACCCCACGGTGGTGTCTCGCCAGTTCGGCAACCCTCGCGAGACAGAGTGATGCTCGTTTCAGTTGCACATCAACGTCGCGGATCGTGTCCTGATCAGCCGAGCGAGCGGAAGCCAGGGCTTCATCGATTCCCCGGCGCAGCATGTCGTCCACACGGCGCAGCAATACCTCGAGAGGAGGAACGTGACGCATCTCCTCGTTCGACGTAAGTTGCTCGAGCTTCATTACCTTTTCCATTGCCTGTTCCTCAAGAAAAACAACAGGGCCGTAGTGCTCGCTTCGTGCTACCCGCATGCTGTTTTACCATTTGATTATGACCTGTCCATTTGTTAGGTTCGCTGCATGAGTAGCGACCCGATGCAGTTTGAAGAACCGATTGTCCGCCTTCGCAGGCAAATCGAAGAAATTTCGGCGCGTGAGATAGAAAATCGCGACGAGAGAGAACTCGAAGAGCTTCGCCGTCAACTCTCCCGCATGTCACGCGAAGTCTACGAGAAGCTTACCCCATGGCAGAAAACTCTGGTCGCGCGTAACCAGTTCCGGCCGTACACGCTCGACTTCATCGGCAACCTTTTCGAGGATTTCGTCGAGCTGCACGGCGACCGGAAATTCGGTGACGACCGCGCCATCATCGGGGGTTTTGCCCGTTTCCAGGGCACACCGTGTGCTGTGATCGGCCACCAGAAAGGTCGAGACACCAAAGAGAAGATCATTCGAAACTTCGGTATGCCCCGTCCCGAAGGGTACCGGAAGGCTCTTCGAATCATGGAGCTCGCCAACAAGTTCCGCCGTCCGATTTTCACCTTCATCGACACCCCGGGCGCGTATCCGGGACTCGGCGCCGAGGAGCGTGGGCAGGCTGAGGCCATCGCCGTCAACCTGCGTGAAATGGCCGGCTTCACCGTACCGATCATTGTCACTGTCACGGGAGAGGGCGGGAGCGGCGGGGCGCTGGCACTTGGGGTTGGCGACCGGGTCTTCATGTTTGAACATGCGGTCTACTCGGTGATCTCGCCGGAAGGTTGCGCAGCGATTCTCTGGAAGGATCCCGCAGCAGCCCAGGAAGCGGCCAAGGCCATGAGAGTGACCGCGGCCGATCTGAAAGAACTCGGCATCATCGACGATATCGTTCCCGAACCGGAGGGCGGAGCGCATAACGATCACGCAGGAGCGGCCGAGCTCCTCCGACCGTTCCTTGAACGCTCACTGCGCGAGTTGAGCCGCCTGAAACCGAACCAGTTACCGGAGGAACGTTACAAGAAGTTCCGAAAAATGGGCGTTTTCGAAAAGGTCTGATGTCGATCTATTCGCAGTGGATGCTGGCGGCGCCGGCTTCCGTGCCCCTCGCGACAGCTTTCAAATCGGAGCTGATCGGGACGATCGCCGCCAGGCGGGGCGTCAGCACAGCGGACGAGTATCGGCGCTTCCACTCGCCGCAGATGGACGATCTGCATGACGCCTCTCTGATCTACGGGATGGAGCACGCATGCACCAGAATCGAGCGCGCCATCCAGGACCGCGAGCCGATTCTCATCTACGGAGATTACGACGTAGACGGGGTGACTTCGATCGTTCTGCTGCAGACCGTGCTCCGTTCACTCGGCGCGCAGGTCGCGTTCGTGGTGCCGCATCGACTCTTCGACGGGTATGGCCTCAAGACCTCGGTGCTCGACAGGGTGCTGAGTGAGCGTGCCGTAAAGCTCGTCATCACGGTCGACTGCGGGATCTCCTCCGTGGAGCCTGTCGAGGCCGCACTCGACCGAGGAATCGACGTGATCATCACCGATCACCATCTCCCTCCGGAGATGCTCCCCGAGGCCGCGGCTGTGCTCAATCCGAAGCAGCCGGGATGTATTTATCCCTTTGATGACCTTGCCGGAGTGGGAGTCACCTTCAAGCTATGCAGTGAGTTACTTCGACGTCGTGGCGCGTCGATGTCCACACTCTCCCTGCTCAAGATCGCCGCAATCGGCACTGTGGCCGACGTCGCGCCTCTGGTGGGGGAGAACCGCAGCATCGTGCAACTTGGTCTGGCCGGCCTTGCCGAACCGCGCAACGCCGGGCTTCGTGCTCTGTTTCGCTCGCTGGGAATCCTTGGACGAGCTCCGAGTGCGCAGGACATTGGTTTCAAGATCGGCCCCAGGATCAATGCAGCCGGAAGGCTCGCGTCTGCGGATACCGCCATCCGCCTGTTCGAAGCGCGCAGCGAGGCCGAGGCATTACCACTCGTGCAGGAACTCAATCAACTCAATGACCGGCGTAAAAGCGTGCAGAGTCAGGTCCTGAAGGCCGCAGAGCAGCAGCAGCGTTCGGAAGGTGAGCGTGTGATCGTTGCCGACGGTGAGGGGTGGCACAAAGGTGTTGTCGGTCTCTGCGCCGGCAAACTCGCACAGTCTTTCCAGCGTCCTTCCCTGGCGATCTCACGCGATGGAGACCAGGCGGTCGGATCGGCCCGCAGTGCCTGCGGCATCAACCTCCATCATGAACTGGATCGTGTAAAAGACCTCTTCACTCACTTCGGCGGTCACGAATTCGCATGCGGATTCGCACTCCCATCGGCCTCAATCCCGGAATTGAAACGCCGTCTGGTAGCGAATTTCGCTGAGATGGACGAGTCGACATTCACTTCAACCATCATCCTCGATGGTGAAATTTTGCTCTCTGAGACGGACAAAACCTTTATCGCAGAGCATGAATCACTGCAACCGTTCGGTGCCGCGAATCAGCAGCCGGTTTTTCTGGTTCGTGATGCTTCGGTGGCGTCGACGCGAGAGTTCTCACCAGGCTGTCATGAAATCCTGCTCGAATCCGACGGCGTTCGTCGCACTGCGGTGATCTGGCCCGGATGCGGCAGCATCGCAGCTTCGCTGGTCTCCGGAACGAACCACGATCTGCTCATCAAGGTTCAACGCGATTCGTATGCATCATCCGGCCTTAGATTCGAGATCGTTGACGCCGCGCCCGCCGGCTTGATGGAAGTACGGAACGAATCCAGCCTCAGCGCTGTTCGGTGAGCCAGATGCAGTGGACTATCAAAGCGCTGAGAATTCTTCTGCCGATTGCCTTTGTCGCGTTTCTCGGTCTGATTTACGTGAGTTATCGGAGCAATCTGCAGATCACTGCGGGGAACTCCGAGGGCTTCGAGTCGGACCTTCGCAAGGACGACAAGGCCCAGGTAGTGGCCATGCAGTTCGTGGATACGCAGACCATTGGTGGCCGTGTTGTCTCGCGCATCGAGGCGGTCCGTACCGTTGGCTTCGAATCAGGCTGGTACACCCTCGAGAAAGTAAAGATGACCATTTATCGAGCGAATGGACTTTCGTACACGCTCGAATGCCCTCAGGCCCAGTTCAATCGCAAAACAAAAGAAGCCGAGGTTCTCGGCGGTGTTCATCTTACGTCGAGCGACGGGATGGAGTTTCACACCGCAGCCATGAAGTTCGATGGTAACCAGCTCGTGAACAAAGTCCCGGTGAGATTTCGCGTCGATCGCTGGCAGGGAAATGCTGGCGGGATTCTGTTGAACGTGAAGGACGACTCGCTGCGTCTGCTCGAACCTCTCCGGGCGACGATGGCTCCTGCTCCGGGCGAATCCGCAATGACTGTGGCCGCAAAGGAAGCAGTTTTCTTCAGGGGCAGAGGCGAAACAACTTTCAGTGGTGGCGTTGAAGTCGTTCGCGCGTACGACACGTTGCGCGCCGATACGATTGGCGCGCGCTTCGATATGCAGCAGAAGTGGCTGACCAGCCTCGAAGGTTGGGGCAATGTGGTGATCAGATTCTCGAAAGCCGGAAGCGGCGCGTCCAGCCTGTCGGGTGGTGAAGACGGGACCGTGCGTTCCCGGCGGTTCTATTGCGAGATCGGTGAGGGTAAGGTCAATGCCGTGGTCGTGAGTGGAGAGGGCGTACCGATGACCGCGTTCTTCAGCGGCCCGCCACGTCGAGACATGATCGCCAAGGCTATACGCATCGCCATCACCGATCAGAAGCCGACTGAAATCCGTGCTGACGGTGAGGTTCGAATCACTGAACGCGAGCCTGAAGTGCGAACGATTCTCGCGGAACATGCGACGGTCTACTTCGACACACTGACCGCGAAGCCGAGCAGTGCTCTGCTGTATGGAGATTTTTCCTATCGCGACCCCCGGAATCAGGGTACGGCGGAGCAGGCCACCTACGACATGGTGCAGCGACGTCTGGTCCTTGCGGAGCTGGCCGGATCACAACCGAAAATCACCAGCGACGGCCAGTCCCTCACCGGCAATGTGCTGGAACTCTCCGTTGCAGACGGAACTCTCCGCGCCCGCGGCAACGTGATCGGTCAGCTGAATCCTAAACAGAAGGGCGCGACGGCCAGCGAGACCACCATGTTCCCGGGCGCATCAGGTCCGGTATTCGTCAACAGCGAGAACGGTCTGTTCAGGCAATCTGATAAGTCAGCGTTCTTTTCCGGCAACGTGAAGGCCTGGCAGCAGAACAATACCGTGGTGTCGCAGGAGCTGCAGGTCATCGGTGCCGGAGACAGCCTCTATGCAAGGGGCGGAGTGAGGGCCGTTCTCTATAACGAAAAAGGCGACACGCCTGACGTTCCGGTGATCGCGAAAGCGAACACCATGGTGGCGAAGAAGAACGACCGCCGGCTCGAGCTCGATGGAGCGGTGCAGATCGACGACGGTCCTCGGCAAATTACGGCGAGCAAATCTACGTTCTTTTTCGATCGAGCGCGAAAGCTCGAACGGATCGAGGCAGTAGAGAACATCGTGGTGAACGAGCGCACCACCAGCCGCAAAGGCACCGGCACCAAAGCTACCTACAAGCTCGCCGAGAAGACCGTTCAGCTCGACGGTGATCCTGCGGTACTGACCGATCCGCGAGGGACCGTGAAGGGGAAGAAGATCCTCATCGACATCGCCCGAAACAAGGTGAACGTTCTGGGCGACGGAACAAAGAGCGAAGGCACGTATACTCCGCAGTGAGAGGGTCGAATTTGTCTTCAGCAGAGGTCATCAATCACGAATCATCGATCGCCGAAGAGGCACAGACGTCAGGTCTGGTGCTGGCGGCAGACAACCTCGAGAAGGGATATAAAGGCAGACGCGTGGTTCGAGGCGTCTCCATCTCCATCAAGCAGGGCGAGATCGTTGGTTTGCTGGGACCGAATGGAGCAGGCAAAACGACGACCTTCTACATGGTCGTTGGTCTGACTCAGCCTGACAGTGGCTCGGTAACACTCGGTGATGCCGACATCACCGACCTGCCGATGTACCTGAGAGCCCAGCGGGGGATCAGTTATCTTCCGCAGGAGCCGTCAGTGTTCCGCAAACTGACGGTTGAGCAGAACCTTCTGGCCGTGTTCGAAACGATGAATCTGCCTCTGGCTGAACGGGACCGGCGAACCAAAAAGCTGCTCGCTGAGTTCGGTCTTACGCACATCTCGAAGAGCAAAGCCTACTCGTTGTCGGGAGGAGAGAGGCGGCGGGTTGAGATCGCGCGCAGCCTGGCCATCAATCCGGCATTCATTCTTCTGGACGAACCTTTCGCAGGAATTGATCCGATCGCCGTCCTCGATATCCAGAAAATTATTTCGCAGCTGCGCGAACGTGGTATCGGTATACTGATTACCGATCACAACGTGCGGGAAACGTTGAAGATAACTGACCGGGCCTACATCATCAAGGAAGGCGAGATTTTCCGGCAGGGCGTTCCCGAAAGTCTCTCGAATGACGCTGAGGTAAGACGTATCTATCTCGGAGAAACATTCAATCTGAACTAGTCTGCAAACAGAATCCAAAAAAAGAAAGTACGCATTCAACCATGGCACTCGAACAGAAGCTAAGCCTCAAGCTCTCACAGAAGTTGATCATGACTCCCTCGCTCCAGCAGGCCATCAAGCTGCTGCAGCTGAGCAAGCTCGAACTCCAGGAAGTTCTCAATCAGGAGCTTCTCGAGAATCCACTTCTCGAAGAAACGGCCGAGGAAGCGAAGAACGAGGATACCGAAGCCGATTCTCAGGATCCGAAATCGGAAGAGGAAGCCAAGCCGGAAGTGAAGGACGAGAAGGATTCGTTCGACGAAATCGATTACGACGCCTACTTCCAGGATTACATCGAGTACGGCTACAACCCGCGGATGAACGAGGAACATGACGAATTCCCGATCGAGAACACCCTCACACGCCCTCCGAACCTCGCCGACCATCTCACCTGGCAGCTCGGGATGTCCGACGCCTCTCCCCGGATCAAAGACATTGCCAACTATCTGATCGGTAATATCGACGAAGACGGGTACCTCCGCGCCAACAACGAAGAGATCTCGCAGTCCGGTCAGTTCGCTGACGAGGAGATCGAGCAGGCCATCACGCGAGTGCAATCGTTCGATCCGCTCGGCGTCGCCGCGCGAGATCTGCGCGAGTGCATGCTCCTACAGCTGCGCCACCTCGAAATCGAGAACGATCTGGTCGAGCGCATCATCCGCGACCACTGGGATATGTTCATGTCCCGCCATTTCGTGCAACTTGCCAAGGCTCTCGGGGTGGAGTTGAAAGATCTCGAGGCAATCGTCGAAATCATTCGACACCTCGACCCGAAACCGGGCCGGAAGTACAGCAGCGAACGCGCTATCTACGTTGAGCCCGACGTCTATATCTACAAAGTCTCTGACGAGTATCTGATCGTTCTGAATGAAGACGGCATGCCGAAACTCCGCATCAACGGTAGCTATCGGCAGATGCTGCACTCGATGGATTCGAAGAGCGATGGCGACACCGTCAACTACATCAAGGAAAAGATTCGGTCGGCGGTGTGGTTGATCAAATCGCTGGATCAGCGGCAGCGAACGATTTACAAGGTCGCAGAATCGATCGTCAAACATCAGAAAGAGTTTCTGGAGAAGGGTATCGATTTTCTCCGTCCCCTGGTGCTTCGCGATGTCGCCGACGACATCCAGATGCATGAGTCAACGGTTTCCCGCGTCGTTTCCAACAAGTACATGCATACGCCTCGCGGACTCTTTCTGATGAAGTATTTCTTTCACAGCGGGATCGACTCGGAGTATGGCGAAGACATCTCGAGTCTGACCGTGAAGCGGAAGATTCATACATTCATTCAGGGCGAGGATCCGCGCAAGCCGCTTTCGGATTCGAAAATCATGAAGATCCTCAACGACGAGGGGATCAACATTGCTCGCCGCACCGTTGCGAAATACAGGGATGAGCTGAATATCCCATCCTCTACAGACCGCAAACAGATCTTCTAGGGAGCCAGCAGAATGAGTACTCATATCTCGGGCCGCAACTACGAAGTGACGGACAAAGTCCGCGATCTGATCAACTCTAAACTCGAAAAAGTTCGAAAATTTCTCAACGACATCATTGAAGTGCGTTGCGTTCTGAACGTCGAAAAGTATCGGAACATCTGCGAGATCATGATCATCGGTAAGGATTACGACCTCAAGAGCATTCAGGAATCGGACTCGATGGAAGATGCCATCCAGTCGACGGTCGACCATCTGAAACGTCAGGCCCAGAAGAGTCACGAGAAGGTCAAGGATCACCATCGGAAAGACCCCGCGGCCCAACCTCAGAACTGGCGGGTCGACGTGCTGGAACCAGGGAAACTGCGGAATGAGGCAGAGGACGAAGGCGATGACGGTTCACCGCGCATCATCCAGACCCACGATATCGTCATCAGGCCGATGTCCATCGAACAGGCCGCACTCACCCTCGACGATTCGAAGAACGAATTCATCGTCTTCAGCGACGTCGACAGTGAGAAAGTCACGGTTCTCTACAAGCGACGGGACAAGAACTTCGGGATGATTGCGCCGGGATTCTGATGAATGGGCTGCTGCATCCGGCAGCGGCGGACTCGCAACCAATCGTAGGGGCCCCACGGCAGCCAGCTTGCACTGCAGACACCTTGATCAGGCTTTTACTCGACGAGACCACGACTCTATGGAATGTGAACGGGAGCGGCTGCTGAGATGACCGGCGAAGATTTCATTCAGACTCCGGTGCAGACGCTTCTCTCACCAGAGCTCGACGACCTCTCGCTCAAGCTGATTACCGGCGCCGATGGGCTCGATCGCACCATCCTTCGCCCTCGCGTTCAGAAACCCGGACTGGCCTTCGCCGGCTACTACGAATACATCAAGCCGGGACGTGTGCAGATCATTGGCGAGTCCGAGACGAAGTATCTCCTCAGCCTTCCCGCACGCCTCCGCGAGAAACGAATCCGCGACATCGCCGGACTCGACGTTTCCTGTTTCATTGTGACGAAAAGCATCCAGCCGCTCGCCGAACTGCGGCAGGAATGCGAAAAGCGATCGGTCCCGCTCTTCTCCACGATGTCACTCTCCTCTCAGACCATCACCCGAATCACTCACTTCCTCGAAGAGTCGATGGCGCCAAGCAAATCCATGCATGCCGGGCTGCTGGATGTCTACGGTATTGGCGTCCTACTGATGGGCGACAGCGGCATCGGAAAGAGCGAGTGCGCCCTCGACCTGGTTTACCGCGGACATCGACTCATCGCCGACGATATGGTGGTCGTCAAACGTCATCCCAATGACGTCCTCATCGGCTACTCCTCGGGGCTTCTCAAGCATCATATGGAACTGCGCGGGATCGGCATCATCAACATCAAGGATCTCTTCGGCGTTTCCTCGACCCGAGACGTCAAGCCGATCGATCTGGTCGTCAAACTCGAAAAGTGGGTCGAAGGCATCGAGTACGATCGGCTCGGGATCTTCGGTGAAATGTACGAGTGTCTCGGCGTGAGCAAACCGTATGTTCGCCTGCCCGTTGCTTCCGGCCGCAATCTGGCCCTGCTGGTCGAGATCGCGGCACGCAATCATCTGATGAAGCTGCAGGGCTATCATTCGGCTGAGGAGTTCACCAGAAAA
>JBKJUK010000395.1:0-8470 GCA_046590705.1 Thermoanaerobaculia bacterium | reverse complement strand
AGGTATCGCTTCCGATCGACTTGATGTTCCCGGACCCGTCGTAGTCGTAGTTGCCGGAGTTCCAGTTCAGATTCGATCCAACGCCCGAGGTTGCAAGCGACAGCGGCCGCGCAATGCCGTTCGGATCATTCGCCTGCGTCACCGTCACTCCGTTCGCGTGCGCCACCGCCGCCATCATCCCATTCGGGTGATAGGTAATGGCCGGGGTGACGCTGCTGCTCGTGTAGCCCGACACAGCAGTGAGAAACCCGTTGGTGTAGCTCTGCCCCACCGAGCGGGCCGTGTCGGCACAGCCGGTATGCAGGCACCGGGGATAGTCGGTGGCGGATGGACGGCCGAGCGTGTCGTAAGCGAAGCTCTGCGTGAACTGCTCGTTCGTCGTGCAGGAGCTGCCGCAGTTCAGCATCTCGGTGGTGCGTGCAGTCAGCTCCCCGTTCGGACCGTCGGCACCTCCATATGTGTAGGTCTCCCGCAGTACATAATCCTGAGCATAGGCATCATGCCAGTTGTGCCGCTTGGCCTCGTTCAGCCTTCCTCGGGACATGCCGCTGAGTGCAGTCGAGTAGGTGAACTCCTTGAGTAAACGCTGCGTGCAGCCGGTCTCGAGATCCGCGCAGGTGACCAGTGTCGTACTGTCGAGACGCGTGTAGCGCCGCTCGCGGATCTGGGTGAGTCGCTCCGCGTCGTCATACACGAAGAGAAGGTCGAACTCTCCCTTCTCCACACCTTCACGCTTGCGCAGTAGATGACCTGCCGCGTCGTATTCGAGGTAGTTCACCACGCCGTTCCCGCTGACGCCTTTCTCCGGATGGGTCTCCGAGAGCAGGAAGCCTCGCTGGTCGTAGACGAAGCTGCGATTCTGCGTCACGCCGCCGGAAGTCATGGCCACGGACGCGAGCCGCCCGCCGACGTCGTAGCCGTACTGCGTGATCGTCCCACTCGGCTCGGTCACCTTCCACAGCCGCCCCTGCGCGTCGTACTCCTCGGTGAAAGTCGCCGCCGTCTCCGCTGCGGCCGCTGTCGCTACCTGATTCGTCCGCGTGCGCAGCCGGGTACCGGTATAAGTGAGCCGTGTGTCATCGGCATGATCGCTGGCCGGCAACTGCTCATCATCGGGTGGATGGATGCGTGTGGGGCGTCCGAAGATGTCGTACTCGTAGGTGGTCTTCTTCGCCACCTGACCTTCGGTGACAGCTTCTCCCACCGACGCGGTGCGCCCGGAGCTGTCGTACGTAGTCTCCCGCACGCTCCAAGTTCCGTTCGGCATGAGCTGCCGCTCTTTCACCGGACGGCCGAAGCTGTCGTAGACCACCTCCGACTTTGACGCTTCCTGCGCCAGCAGCGGAACGCCTACACACGGAAGCGCCAGCAGCGCCACCAGCACGGAGCGAGGGATACACTGAAGTCGTCTCAACGGACGCCATCCCGCAGCTGCTCGATGTGCGCTGCCCGGATACTGGTGACGCCCACTGTCACCGTCGGATCCTCATATGAGATGGTAGGCAGTCCCAACGCACCTCGCGCCTGATTCAGATTCGTGCGCAGTTCCTGAAGATCAACCGCGCGCACGATGCCGCCGACAATAACGGAATTCGTCCATGCTGCCGGTGCCATTCCAGCGAGGGCTCGCACAGAGTTCACTACGGTGCGCAAGTCCGTGAAATGGGTGGCACGAATAAGGGTGGAACCAATGAAGAGCTGCGGTTCAAAAAAGAGAAACATTGTGCTGAGATCCGGCAAACTAGGCGCCGATACATTCGCTCCGTTCACTGAACGGATTCGGTACAAGTACGCGTTGGGAGAGGACACCGTGGTGTCTGTAAAGGTAGGGATGGTCGCGGCAGAGTCGGTGTGGGAGCCGATCACCGAGTAGTTCATGTTGTCCGTTGATCGTTCGATCCTGTAACTCGACACGGACGGATCCGCGCTCCACTTGATGGAAATCTGATTGCTGACCGATGCGGTTGCCGTGACTCCATATGGCGCTGGAAGCGTAATCACCGTGATCGTCGCGGTAGTGCTGGGAACATCCCCGCAACCATTCACGACCCGCGCTCGATAGGTCGAGGTGCTCTGCGGTGAAACCGTGAGCGATGTGCCGCTTCCCGCTGGCTGAAAGACCCCGTTATTGGAAACCTCCCATGTATAGGTCAGAGGTGTGGAACCGCTTGCAGCAACCTGGAGCGTGACAGGAGTTCCTGACGTCACGCTGCTGGATTGCGGCTGGGTGGTAATCAACGGTGCTGTGCAGGCCTGCGCAGTAAGATGTTCGGTCGTCTCCACCCGAGCAGGAGTGGAAGCTGTCGCATTGATATATTTGTATTCCGTGAATGCACCGGACGGCTTGGTGACGCGCGTGACGCGGTTGCTCGTGTCGTAGGTAAATTGGGTTATGAGGCCCGCGGAGTCCTTTGACTCTGTCGTCAATCCTGTACGCGCGTCCAACGAACGCTCCATGACGTAAAACGGAAGAGGAAGAGTTGGAGAAGTAGGGTTGTAGTATCTGGAGGTGATCGGAATCCCTCTCAGGTATTCATGCTTTAGGAGATAACGAGGTTGTAGCGGAAATGAAAGCGCGCACAGTACCGAGCCGGTACCGACCGACTGCGTATCGCCTCCAAAACTCTCCTCGGTCGTGATATTGCCGTCTGCGTTTCGGGTCCAGCGTTTCACGAGGTCGCTGGCACCCCGCGTCGAGCCGGCCAGTGTTCGCTGAGAATTCAAGGCTCCGGTCATATCATCGAAGCAGAACTCTTTCTTCGCCGTTGCTAAGCCTTCGGTGAAACTTGTCTCGGTGAATTTACTGATCAACCAGGTGGACGCCGGGTCGGGCAGGGTGAAGTTCCCAGGATAGGTTCCGGCAGCAGGGTTCCAGTTCACAAACGACGACCTCACGTTTCCTACGCCAAAGTTGCCGCCAGTGGTCGTCGTTCGATAGTGTCCCAGCCCGTCGTAATCAGAGAACGTAACCTCGAGGTATTTGTCCGCGTCGTCGTTGAAAATGCTGGCGGTCGATTTAACGCGACGATTCAGATCGAAGTACTCCGCCGCGTAAAAGTCGTCTACCGTGTCCATTTCGTAGGAAACGTAGGTCGACCGTAGTGGCTCGCTGTTCCCGGGAGCGAAGAGCCGTGCTGAAAGTGAGCGCCCGCCGCTATCTGATATACGTCTGGTGAATGGCAGGCTGTAGTCCCTCTCTAACCATGGTGGATCGCTCACGTTTGCTACCGAGAAATACGATTCGAGCTTCGATCCATCGGGGTTGATCCGGCTGTTTTTGAGTTCCCGATATGAAAAGCAGGTCGCGCAGGTATAAACCTTTTCGGTCTGGTATTGCCATTCCGCTTCGGTGGAACTTCCCAAAGTCACGAGGCGTCTCTTGGAGAGGCCGGTGGAGCTGGATCGATATTCCTTTCCCGGATACGTCCCGGGAAAAAAGTAACCGCGGTAGTTGTACTCGATGCGGCCAAGCGTCGGCAGCGTGACGCTCTTCAGATGTCCGGAAAACGCGTTCGAGCAATCATCGCCCGAAACATCAGGATTACAGACCTGTCGACTCGTTGTAACTTTGTCACCTTTGTAGTAATCGAAGCTGTACTTTGTCCCATCCGGCAGCACGAGTTCTTTCAGTAATGTGACGAGCGCGGTTGCCGGCAGCAACGAGTCTCTGTTCGTCGATGAGCGCGAGATGATTTCGTCTTCGAAGACGAGAAAATAGGTAGCACTCGAGCTGTTGACGGCCGGGAGCGTCACGCGGGCGACGTGTCGAACTTCGCTGTAACTCAGTGTTGTTACCCGTCCTGTCGAATCGTTGAAATTCTCCTCCGTGTCGGTGTAATTCCGATGCATCTCATTGCCGAACTGGTCTGTCATCTGTACGAATTTGCCATCGGCGTCGAAGGAGTGACGTACGTTCGTCGGAAACTCGAGGCGACGCGCTCCGTAATCATTCGTCATTCTAAGGAATGTGCCATCACCGGTATACGTAACATCCGGGGTAACCGTCCCGCCAGGATGCATCTTTGGATAGAAACGGTGATGCGCACCATCCGCTGACTCATAGAGCCACAAATTCTCAGGGCCGGAGTTATTGGTGGGATCACCAGGAGGTATCAGCTTTCCGAAAGTAAGTAGCCAGCCATTTCCCGCGTTCGAACGCGTATTCGGAATGGCTTGCGTTACGCTCTTTCGGCCTTCTGGATCATTATATTCCCGTTGCTGGTGATCCCACGGCTTGCCGTTATAGACGAGGGTCAACCCATATGACATATTTCCGTTGACCATATACTTCTGCCCGATCGGTATCGTGATGGTGAGATTCCCGTTGAAGGCGTTCACATGGTCGATCGCGCCAACCGCGCTGACGTTCGACCCGAGGCCGATGGCCTGATTCGGATGTTGTTGTGCGACTGCGTAGGTGCCGCTCAGATGAACGGACACCAGAGCGGCGACCAGGAAAATCTTCTTCGCCGTTCTACTTTTCAAGCTGTCCAACGTAGTACCCCATGAGATTCGGTTCGATCAAAACGATTACGTCATTCTTTTTGAAATCTTTAGGTAGTTTGTCTCTCGTACCCGGTGGACTCATTCGAAGAGAAACGAAAGATGCGAGTGCCAGCCGCAGTTGTCTATCAGATTTCTTATCGGCGTCTGCCTCTCCACCATCTGCGGCAGACAAACGCCACGCGCCCACCGAGGGGCGAACCAGAAGCAGTTCTGCGGTCTCGAGGTTCTCAACCAATGCATCCAGCAGTCCGTCTTTGTTTACTTTGAGGCGGGAGTAGTTAAATTGCCACGCGCGTGCATGCCGGTAGCGTTCCGGAAGGACCGAAGCGTACGCACCGCTTTGTAGGTCAACAACCACTACGATCGTCCGAAGTGGGAATGGTCGAGTCGCTTTGATGGACGCGTTTCCATCCGCATCCTCGTCAACAGCAATGAATTCGTGCCGTACGACCTCGGCGTCGTATCCGTCAGAGAATCGCGAGATGCCGAAGACAGCTGCAGATCCGCCCGCCTTCAGGCCGGACATCCGTATCTGATCGCCGACGATCTGCGCGGTGAGTTCGGCCTGTGCGAACGTTGCACTCGTCATCACAAAGCCGAGCACCAAGAGGAAGCGGAAGATCCTCCGCGTCATGGCACGGTACGGCGCGTAAGGATTCGGAGTGTTTCGGCTCGCAATAGTAGCGGGAGACATCGTTGTCAAATGAGGCATGTGAACTCCATCGTTCGCTGTGTACTCATCGGCGTAGAACTACTGAAGGCTCAGCAACACGAGGATCTCGGCTTCCCCGGAGGGGAGCGGCTCGAGCGCTTTCCCTATCAGTGTTCCAGGCTGATGGAAATTGCGGCCATTGATCTGCGTTGGCTCCGATTTCATGGCGACGCCGGATTTAGCACTGGTGACGAGAAGATCACCGATACGGATCGGAGCGCGTGATGCATCAACGCGTACTTTCACGCGGCCTGTCGTGGCGATCATCGACTTTGACTCTCCGGCCTCGCCAAGGAGGAGGCCCGGTTTCTCCGAGACGACGCCGGCAACCGACGTGTCGTACTCGGACGATGATGGAAGGACCTGGTCCCTCAGTTCAGGATTCAGAACTACCACGGTTCCGGCACGAAGCGCATGACCGCTCTCGACCCACTCCGCTACATCCTGGTACTTGGCGTTAATGTTTCCGCTTACGAAGATGTTTCCTACGACGTGGAGTTTCTCAGTCGGTGTCGTCGTGCCGATCCCGACGTTCCCCGTGAAGTTTCCGCTTCCGCCGTTCACAGATCCAGTGAAGGTCCCATTTCCGACGACATGCAGTTTCTCGGTCGGGGTCGTAGTGCCGATTCCGACGTTTCCAGTGGAGGCATTTCCAAAGATTACCCGCTGCGCGCCTGCGTACAGGCTGACGTTGGATCCATCCGCCTGCAAGTATCCGCCATTCGCATCAACCCCGACTGCAACTTGCCCAGACTGATTCTGAAATACTCCAACGCCAGGAGACGTGCCAAGAACGTGAAGCTTGGACACCGGACTAATGGTTCCTATTCCGAGATTTCCGGTCGTAAAGACATTACCGGCAAAGTATCCGGCGGGAGCGTAGGTGGCACCATTGGCATTAAGGCCGCCGCGTGCGTAGATCCCGGCGCCGCCCTCCGAAGATGATCCAATCCCTTGAGAAGTCGTTCCTCCCAAAGCTACCAATCCGGCGCCTCCACCGGCATAGTTGTAACCGTCGCCGCCTTTGAACAAAGCTCCGGCCCGTCCGCCTTTGTAATCGCTCGTGCCGTTGGCAACTCCATAGGTGTAAGCGGATCCGTCACCCTCCGATGTTCCGTAGATTCCGTATGCATGCTGCGCCCCGCCGCCGAAGTAATCAGTGGCATTTCCTGATGTCGGCGCATACCACTGATCCCCATAAAAAAGCCCCTTTCCGGCCACGGTCAAGACTCCAGTGACCTTCGTGTCCCCAACTACGTCGAGTCTCTTAGTCGGGGTGGTTGTCCCGATGCCGACATTTCCTGACGTTGGGATGTATATGACGTTCTGGCCGCCGGAGTAAATCGAGACGCCGTGGCGCACACCGCCGTAAACAGTCAGAAAGTTGTCACCCCCCGAGCCATCACCGAACCATCCGTATTCCGTTCCCGCCGAATCCCGAAGTGACAGATATCCGTAGACAGCCGGAGAAGACGCAGCCTGAATCGTATTTTGAAGCACGATGAAAGGAGATCCGGAAGCCACATGAAGCTTCGCAGCTGGCGCTGCCGTCCCGATTCCTACATTCCCAGCATTGGTATTCGAGATGTCAGTCCCGCTGGTCCACTGGGCGCAGATTGATTGGGTGAAGAGGAACAGCACGCTGAACACAAAAGGAGCGCGAAGGAATGGCGGCCATTTTGGCTGTTAGTGGTAGGAACCGATTTCGTCATGGGAAAGTCTCCTGGTCGAGCGGGCGAGAAGAAACCACAAAACGCCGCTCTTCTACGCGCCGGAAAGTTCGCTTCATTTATTAGTTGAAGCGCGGAAGGTAACTCAGATTCAAGCACAGTGCAAGATGTTTCCTTCCCTTTTTGACGCATTTTTGACACATCGTAAAAGAGCTCCGCTTGCGGGTTCGGATCGTGGGCCCTTACATTCCACAGCAGTCAGAGAATTCAACCCCAAAGTCGGAAACTGCTGGGCGGATCCGCTACAGGTGGTAAATATCGACCAGGCATCACCCCAGACCGCGATCGAGCGTACTTCGCTGATGAAGCTTGCCGTGAAGATCGTGCTGTGCGGGAAGTGCGGCGAAGCGTTCGACACTCGGGTTCCATCTTGCGGAGTCTAGTCGTCACATCGGACGCTACTGAAGACTGAGCAGCACGAGAATCTCAGATTCCCCAGAGTCAAGCGGCTCGTGCGCTTTCCCGATCAGTGTTCCGGGCTGATGGAAATTGCGGCCGTTGATCTGCGTTGGTTCCGATTTCATGGCGACGCCGGATTTAGCACTGGTGACGAGAAGATCACCGATGCTGATCGGAGCGCGTGATGTATCAACGCGTACTTTTACGCGACCTGTCGTGGCGATCATCGATTTCGACTCGCCGACCTCGCCGAGAATGAGACCCGGCTTCTCCGAGACGACCCCGGCAACCGTAGCGTCGTATTCGGACGATGAAGGAAGAACTTGATCCCTCAGTTCACGGTTTAGAACTACAACGGTTCCGGCCTGGAGCGCATGACCGCTTTCGACCCACTCCGCAACATCCTGGTACTTGGCGTTGATGTTTCCGCTTACGAAGATGTTGCCTTCGACGTGGAGTTTCTGGGTCGGGGTTTTCGTTCCGACTCCCACGTTTCCCGAGGATGCACTTCCGAAGAATACGCGCCGTGTGCCTGCGAAGAGGCTGACGTTCCTATCATCCCCTTGCAGATATCCGCCATCCTCATCAACCCCGACCGCGACTTGCCCAAACTGATTCTGAAATACTCCAACACCAGGAGACGCACCGAGAACGTGAAGGTTCGGGGAGTAGAAGTGCCGCCGTTCCCGGACGGCCTCTCGATCAAACCCCGGGAAGTGCGATCGAAGCCTCGGTGCCCCTTCTGAAGACGATCATGTAGCGGAACCGGCGGAACTTCGGATCGACGAGCGTTCTTTCACCGTCGGCCATGACGAAAGTTTCGATTTCACCGTCGCCGTTCAATTCCACGGGGTCGTTCGCATATTTCACGCGGATCACCCTGGCTCCCTTTCCGACATCGGTGAGGGCCCCATGTCCTTCGCGATGCCCGAAGTCGAATACCTCGGCGTCAACCGGTTGGAGAGCTGCAATGGCGACACCATTCCGAACGAAGATTCTAGGCAGCGCCGTGCGAATTGATTGCCTCGACAACGGAGCGCTCAGTACGTCTGGAAAACTTCTGATCTCACGCCGCTCGACGGTCAGGTAGTTCCAGCGCCCGAAAGGAGGGCGTCCGAGTAGC